>DAINNZ010000005.1:19710-60941 GCA_036735605.1 Lewinella sp.
CAAAGCTATGGCATACCCCCAAATTGCCCGGACGCGGCGACGTGAACTGGGGCAGCTTTGTAGCCGCCCTGAACGATGCTGCCTATAAAGGCCCCGTTTGCGTGGAAGTAGAAGACCGCGCCTATGAAGGCAGCCTAGAAGATCGCAAACAAGCGCTTCGATTAAGTTACCAATACCTGCGGCAATTCATCTGAGTGTTGCCTACAAATAAAAATAATATTTCATCTTCCCGATAGACAATACAAGCCAATATTCGCCGTTTTGAATAGCAAAGTGTGTCGCTAAAAGTGCTACCCAAGCACCTACCTAGCTTAACAAAGAATCTATTTATAACTGGGGTTTAGTACAGGAAAGGTGCAGCATCTATGCTGCGCCTTTCTGCTTTTAGCCCTCGTGGTAGTAGCCCTGCAAAGCAAGCCCAATTTGGCCAGCCTATAATTTTGGCGTACATTGGTGCGCTAAAAGGTAGCCTAAGCTGAACGTATGGATTTTTACCCTTTCAAAGCCGTTATTCCTCGACCCGACCGGATCGCCCAATCGCCTAACTACTTTCATAAAGCCCGAGAAAACTTTGATCAGCTCCGCGCTGAAGGGGCTTATACTAGCCTAGCTACGGCGGGGCTCTATTTGCTGCACATTCGCCTGCCCGACGGTCGAAATTGCTACGGCCTCTGTGGCCTAATAGACACCCAAGAATACAAAAGAGCCGACGGTAGAGGCATCCGGCCTCACGAAGCGACCTTAGTAGAGCAAATAACAGCCCATCGCGAGAGGATGTTGGAACAAGCAGCCCTCATCAAACCCGTACTACTTACTTGCTCCCTAATTGCCGACTTCCATCACTGCCTACCTGCTCTATGCGAAGAGCAGCCCGCCCTGCTCCAGTACCAACGCGACGGCATCAACATCACCCTTTACCACCTAACCGCAGCAGCCGTCATAACAGAACTCTGCCAAGCAATTGCTCGCCACCCTGGCTTGTTTGCGGTGGCAGATGGGCACCATCGCATTACGACTGTACAAGAAGCGGCCAAGCACTATGGTGAGAAATATAGTCGCCTACCGGTAGTCATCTTACCCGAAAACTCACTAGGGGTAGATACTTTTATTAGAAGTATTTCCCCCGCCCCCCAAGCCCCCATCCGCTTGGAAGCGCTAGAAGCCTACTTCCATATTCAGCCGCTTGAAGCCGCCCAATTACCTAGTAAAACTGGGCAGTGGCTCTTGGCACACCAAGGAAAATTTTATCACCTCGAAGCAAAAGGTAAAAAAGCTGTGCCCGATGCCGTCTGGTTCAACGATGAAGTGCTACCTGGGCTCTTTGGCATCCTTGATAGCCGCAACGACCCCCGCATCCAGTCGAAGGAAGCCACTCAGGAAGTAGCATTATTGCGGCGCCTCACCGAACGCGAACCCCTGTCTTGGCACTTCTGGGGCTTCCCCTTGCCTATGTCGGATTTTCACCACTGCATCCGCAACGGACAATTGCTGCCGCCAAAATCTACCTATTTCTTCCCTCGTATCCCTACTGGCTTGCTAGTGTACGACTTTTAACAAGAAGAAACGCAGCCCCCTCACACTAACTACTGGCTCATAAAGATTCATACACCCACTGCAAAGCGCGTTCCATAGCTGCATAATGCTCGCTGCTACGGCCCGGATAGTTGTTGTGCATAAAACTAAAAACCAGCCGCCTACCTGATTGCGTTTCTATAAAGCCACTCAGGCAAAGTACATTGCGTAAAGACCCCGTTTTGGCCCAAACATAGGGCTGCCCATTTGCCATATATCGCCCTGAGAGCGTCCCGCTACTAGTGCCATTGGCGAGTAGCGCTTTCAATCGCTCTGGGCCCACGGTTTTTAGCAGTTGACCAACCAATAAGCCTAACTGCCGCGGGCTAAACTGATCGTAGCGGGAAAGACCACTGCCATCCACCCACTGCCGTTCCGTGAGCTGGAGATCCGGCAACAAACTATCCCTTACAAAGGTGAAAAGTGGCGCTAGATCGGGCTTCCCAAACTTACTAGTGGCTGCTAAAAGTAATAGTTGCTCGGCGATGAAATTATCGCTATTATCCAACAAACGCTGATAAACTGTGTCTGGCAAGGGAGCTTCCAGCACCGAACCATACCCTGGCTGCGGCCGCGGCGAAGCCCCCAAGGTAACGGGCTTTTGCAATACCTCCGCCAGCCAGCTAGTGGCCCAAACGGGGGAAGTAACCAAAGGCCGGCGTAGGTTCAGTTGCTTACGCAGAAACAACCTAGGAGCCGCCATAAAACGGTTCTCCTGCTCCAGTCTAGTCAATAGCTCATCCTCTGCAACGCCTTTTAACAAGGGAACGCTCGGCGGGAGCACGCGCAAAACCGTATCCCGCCCTGTTTTTCGCACGCTTAAGCTATTGCCATACATCGGCCAAAGACTGCGTTCATACACATAGCCGTCGTTATAATCATCCCAGCTCCAGCCTAGGCCGTAGCGCGCCACAACTTCATCCGCCGGAAAGTGAAGTACGAACTGTTTTGCCGGCTGGGCTCGAAGCCAAGGTAAAACAGAGTCGTAGCCCTCAAAAAGCGGATGCAGCAGCAAAGGATGTCCCGTTCCCCAAAGGTGGAGCGTATCTTGCCGCACCTGATACACCAAAGCCGGCGTAGAAGCAGCCAACAATTGCTGTGCCACCAAAAACGTAAATAGTTTTGTATTACTAGCAGGCGTAAAATACAGATCAGGCCGAAAGCTAAAAACTTCTCGCCCGCTAGTAGCATCCGCTAGGAAGAAACCAGTAAAGCCCGTTTGAAAGGTCGAATCCGCTACTACCAACTGCCGGAGTGCCTCCTGCGTAGCCTCCCGCTTATTCGGCCGATCTAGCTGAATGGATTGCCCCGCTAGGCCAGCCAAATAGCAAAATGTTAAGAAAAGCCCCCAATAAAATTTCTGCATACGACAAGCGTTTAAAATTTGAACCCGAGTAATACCTTGGCGAAGCTAATGTACTCCAAAAAAAACACTTGCGCTAAAAAAAACACTTGCCCCTGCGAGAGCAACGAGTCCGTATGTGTCCGTATGGATGGATATTTATGCCATTATACCGAGCGATGACGGCAGCCCAAAACGGAAAGGAAAAAACGGAGGAAAAGAAAAAAAGGAAGGGTATGAAACGACTACTATTCATTTTAGGTATGGCCTTTTTGAGTCCAACGCTCAGCGCACAGCGGCTAGAGGAGGGGCTAGTTTTTTACGCTCCTTTTGATGCCTCCACAATCAACCTCGTAGGCTGGGAAAAACCAAGCAACCAGGGGCATCGTTTTGTGGCTGATAAACGAGGGCAAACGCGGCAAGCAGTAGCTTTTAACGGCCAAACCGACTACCTACTCTACCACAACCCTTTTCTGCCTAGCAAAGATGCCAGCCTTTCTGTATGGCTCAAGCCAAACCCAATACCGCCAAATGCTACCAACGAATTGATGACTTGGCTAGCCAACTGGGGCTTGAACGATGGGCAGTGGCACCACCTTATAGGTATCAAACAAGGCGACAGCCTACAAATTTGGGTAGATCAAAGCGCTATTCCGCCTACCTTAGTGGCTGCTGCCGCCGATTTATTTGCCGCAATGGACGCCCTTCCCATTGGAGCTTTCTTCCCCCCTACCCTCGGCCAGCAGTACTACGAAGGCCTTCTGGACGAGCTGCGGCTCTATAATCGCCGGCTTAGTACCGATGAAATGCAGCTGCTTTTTAAGGAGTTTGAAGCCTACGGCCCACCGAGCAAACCTACGGCAGCTACGGTAAACATGACGGTCTATCCCAACCCTACCAGCCGGCTACTACAACTCTCCTTCGCCGAATCGGCAGAGCGACGCATTTCCATCCTCGACGAACAAGGCCGACAACTGCGCTACCTAAACACCTCCAGTGCTAGTGAGCAAATCAATGTTGCTGGCCTACTTCCAGGCACCTATGTAGTAAGTGTGCGCGAAAAAGATCGGGTTTATGCAAAGAAATTTATAAAAACTGGTGCCGTTTTACCTTGATTTGCTTTCTTTTTTTACCTTGGTGTTGTTTATAATATAACCCACTACAATTGCGCTGCCGGAGCCACCGACCACTAGAGGCGTCATTGGTTCGCCCAATTCGCACTTTGTAGTCAAGTGGATAGGTGTCAAGTATGTTTGGCTGCCCCTCCGGTGGCCCTGTCTAAAGCGGGCACGCTGTGCAGGGGCAAGGGCTGCCATGTAGCGCAAGATCTACTACTACAAAAGAAAACCAAGATATATGTTCGATCCTAGTATTCCAGTGATGCACTTTGTGAAACAGCCGCTTGTTTGTGTGAAGCCGCTCGATCTGCTAAGCGAAGTGGCAGCCTCCGCGAAGGCACATGGCATTAAGCATTTTCCCGTCTGCGAGCAGGGCAACCTAGTCGGGATGGTCACTTATACCGATCTGCTGCGCATGGAACACGGCTTCACCGTCTTCAACACCAAGCAGAGCCGCTCCTATAACCGCAGCATACTCGATAGCTTACTCGTGAAAGATATTATGACGGAAGAAGTAGCAACGATCTCTTCCACCGCCACGGCCAAGGAAGCGGCCGATGCTTTCCGACACAAACGCTACCATAGTCTGGTCATCGTGGGTGAAGACGGCCAAACCCCCATAGGCATCCTCACGGTAATGGACTTGCTGCATTACGCTTATGATGCGGGTGCTCAATAGAGTTGTTCGGCAGGTAAACGGCCTTGCGCCTAGCCTAGGGGGAAAAGCTATCGGGGCAGGAACGAGTTATCGAAAAGAGACGCCTACAACAATGCGCCGATTACATCCTCTTCTGTGATGCCTTCTGCCTCTGCTTTGTAGTTGCGTACGATGCGGTGGCGCAATACATAGTTTGCGATCGCTTTCACATCGGCTATATCTGGGCTATATTTACCCGTAATGGCTGCGTGCGTCTTAGCCCCTAAGATAAGGTACTGGCTTGCCCGAGGGCCAGCACCCCAACTAATATATTCGTTGACGTTACTACTCGCTCGCGCGGTTTGAGGTCGTGTTTTCGAAACTAGGCCAACGGCATACTCTAACACATTATCACTTACGGGAATTTTGCGCACTAGCTGCTGAAACGCTAGAATCTCCTCCCCGCTTAGAATGTGCCGTAGCGACTGCTGATTCAGGCCGGTAGTGCCTTTCACCACCGCAATTTCCTCCTCGTAGCTAGGGTAGTCAAGGGGAATATTAAACATAAAGCGGTCTAACTGTGCCTCGGGTAAGGGGTAGGTGCCTTCTTGCTCGATGGGGTTTTGGGTCGCTAGCACGAAAAAGGGGCTGGGTAGGGCGTGGCGCAGACCACCTACTGTAACGCTGCGTTCTTGCATGGCTTCCAATAGCGCTGCTTGTGTTTTGGGTGGCGTCCGGTTAATCTCGTCGGCTAGCACAATGTTAGCAAACAAAGGGCCCTCGTTGAATTTGAACTGCCGGTTATCCCCCAATATTTCCGAGCCCGTAATATCACTCGGCATCAAATCGGGCGTGAACTGAATGCGCTTGAAATTGAGATCCAAGACTTCAGCAATGGTGCTTACGAGCAAGGTTTTAGCCAAGCCAGGCACCCCTACCAACAGCGAGTGGCCGTTGCTGAACAAGGATATAATGACCGAACGAACTACTTCGTCTTGGCCTACAATCACACGGCCAATCTCCGCTTTTAAATCTTGGTAGGCACGCGCAAGTGCATCCACCGCTTCTACATCTGAAGCATACTTTTTAACTGCCATGGGGGTCGGGTAAATGATTTTATAAGAACTATCAATTGAAATGTTTTCAACTACGCTTTAGTTTAAACGGCTTCAAAGATCGGTAAATTATCCGAACTGTCCAAAGAGCGGCCAACTATTAGTTAGCAGCCACTGCTTTCACGACCTTCAAGCTCAAGTCTAAGCTAGTTGCCGAGTGCGTGAGGGCGCCAACAGAAATGAAATCGACGCCTGTTTGTGCGATAGCCCGAATACTTTGCAAGTTAACCCCGCCGCTGGCTTCCGTTTCAAAGCGGCCGCCAACGTGAGCTACTGCTTCGGTAAGTAAAGGCAGCTCAAAATTATCGAACATGATGCGGTCAACTTGCCCACAAGCTAGCACTTCCATCAGTTCTACGAGGTTACGTACTTCTACTGTGATCGGTAAGAGCAAGTTGTTTTCCGTAAAAAAAGCTCGAACGCCCTCGATGGCCTGCGTGATTCCACCGGCCGCGTCGATGTGGTTGTCTTTGATCATGATCCGATCATACAAGCCGTCGCGGTAATTGTAGCAGCCACCTAAACGCACAGCCCACTTCTCTAGAAAACGTAGATTAGGCGTAGTTTTACGGGTATCTAGTATCTTCACTGGCAAATCTTCCACCTCAAAAGCATAGCGGTTCGCTAGCGTTGCAATTCCGCTCATACGCTGCATCGTATTGAGCACTAAGCGCTCCCCTTGCAACAAAGCACGGGTATTGCAAGTGACCCGAAAGGCCTCATCTCCCGGATTAATAAAGGCTCCGTCTTCTAGGATAGGTTCAAAGACACTGTTGGGATCGAGGTGCAGGAAAATCATCCTAGCCACTTCTACCCCTGCTAGCACACCGATATCTTTCACCAACAAACGAGCCGTATCGCGCTTATCTGTGGGTATCGTGGCTTCGCTCGTAAAGTCGCCAGGGCCAATGTCTTCGGCTAGCGCCTCTACGACAAATTGATAGATTCGTTGCTTGATGTCTTCACTCAGCGTTTCAGCCGCCATAGCTTTCGTTTTATTTTTGTTCCTTTAGCTTGCCAATTCAAGCTTACTGCTGTAAGACCGCAAAGGTACGGCTATTCCTTAAAAAAGGGGTGAAAAAGCAGCGATTCTACTAAGTTGTGACCGAATTGCATCGCACAAAAGGCTTGAAAAGAAAGGACTGTCTTGGCAAGGCCAAGCTTTGAGTGGGCTAGCTCTCATTTTTTTAGTAGTTTTGTGGCTTCACAAAGTCAAGCCTTCCTCACAGCCTACTGTGCTGTTAGGGGGAGCTCGATTTTTACACGTCCAGAAAAATAAAACGCATGCCCGCACCCATCATGGAGCTGGTAAACGACAAGATTATGTCGCTTACCGAGATGTATAACCGCCGAAATAGCTGGGGCCCTTATGACCAGCTAACCGTCTTCACCAATGGTGTTTTTGATCTTATCCACCCCGGTCATCTGACCTACCTAGCACAAGCGCGCGCTATTGGCGATCGGCTCATCGTAGGTCTTAATAGCGATGAAAGCGTTCGCCGTTTGAAGGGGCCGAACCGCCCTATCTTGCCGCAAAGCGCGCGGGCTCAGTTGTTGGCCTCCCTCTTTTTTGTAGATGGCGTGGTGCTCTTCGATGAGGATACGCCCTTAGAAGTCATTAAGTTCATTAAACCCGACGTACTAGTGAAGGGAGGCGACTACACCGAAGCACAAATTGTAGGTGCTCAGGAAGTAAAAGCCTATGGTGGCGAGGTGCGCGTGCTCGATTTTGTAGCGGGCTTTTCCAGCACTAGCATCATTGAGAGCATCCGCCAGGCATTTGCCAAATAAGTATTTGCTGGCTACCGCTGGGGCAAGTGCAACTTCTTAGCGCAAGACTTTGTTGGAATATCTATCAGGGTGCTTGGCTCAACTAAGCTGCCTGCCTAGTTAAGCCCTAGTGAGCCAAGCAGTAAGTATCGTTCCAATAAGTCAACTTCAGCGTGGTGTTGAACAAGCGGTCGGAAGTTATTCATAGCCCACCACGAAGTAGCCGCTGGTCGCTTAGATGCTGCTGCGAAGCCTCAAAGAGAATAAGGGGAGGCGAAAGCTACGGGCGGCTTTCGACCGGACAGTTCAGCGCTGCGACGGCTAGGCTTGGACGTAACAGAACTTGCTGGTTGCCCCACCTAGCTACCTCCGCTTAGAGGTGCTTGTTTCGGCTTGCGCTACAAAGCATACCTTTGCCCCCGCATATATGCCAAAAAAAAAAGACGCACCAAAAACCGTGCATAACTAGACTTTTTCGGCAGGCACTGTAAGGCTACCTCCAGCAGCGGCCACCAGGGTTGCAAAACACCGCTATGCCAACCAACTTTTAATTCAAAAAACAGTATGCCTAGTATAAAAAAAGTGACGCAGTATTTAGAAAGTATTGCGCCCTTACAACTTCAAGAATCCTACGACAATGCAGGCTTGCTCACCGGCCACCCCGATTGGGAGGTGACGGGCGTTTTAACCAGCCTAGATTGTACGGAAGCTATCATCGCCGAAGCCAAAGAGAAAGGCTGCAACCTAGTGGTGGCACATCACCCTATTGTGTTTAGAGGTCTCAAGCAGCTTACAGGCCGCAACTATGTGGAGCGCAGCATCATCCGCTCGATTAAAGAAGATGTGGCGATCTATGCCATCCATACCAACCTAGACAATATCCGCTACCGAGGCGTTAATGAGCGTATCGGGCAGCGCCTTGGACTAGAGAACATGCAGCTACTCGCCCCCAAAGATGCTAGCGGAGAAGTTGGATCCGGTATGATCGGCGAGTTGCCCGTACCGCTATCTGAAAACGACTTCCTCCAACACCTTCACCATCAAATGGCTACCAATACGATTAAGCATACCCAACTATTAGGTAAGCCTGTAAAAAAAGTAGCCCTTTGTGGCGGTGCCGGAGGCTTCCTATTGCCCGCAGCCAAAGCCGCTGGGGCGCAAGTATTCGTAACAGCTGACTATAAATACCACGAGTTTTTCGATGCCGATGGTGAAATCGTTATCTGCGATATAGGCCACTACGAGAGTGAACAATTTACTAGCGAATTATTAGCCACTATTATTCGTGAAAAGTTTTGTACCTTTGCGGTTCTTTGTACGGAACTGAATACCAATCCAGTACATTATTTTCGTTAGTAGTATTTATAAAACAGAGCCAACCGCTTGGTTGGCCTTCAAATAAACTTGCAACATGGCCCAAGTGGAAAAGCCAATCGCTGAGAAACTACAAGAATTGTATCGACTACAGCAGATCGATAGCGAACTGAGCAAAATCGAAATCTTGAGAGGGGAGCTCCCGATGGAAGTGAGCGACCTAGAGGATGATTTGCACGGTATGAACACCCGTATCACTCGCCTAGAGACGCAAATTAAAGACTTCCAAAAGGAAGTTAGCCGCCAAGAAGCCGTGATACAGGAAGAGCAAATGCTCATGGAGCGCTACGAGCAGCAAATGGATAATGTTAAGAACAACCGCGAGTACGAAGCCCTTATGAAGGAAACGGAAATGAGCCGCTTGCGTATTCAGTTGGCAGAAAAGCAAAGACGCATTACCCAGGGAGAATTGGAAGCTAAAGAGCAAGTAATGATCGGCACCAAGGAAAAGCAGATCATCAAAAAAGCAGAGCTGATTACCAAGCAAGAAGAGCTCAAAGGCATCATCGCTAAAACCGAAAAGGACGAGAAAAAGCTCCGCAAAGCCTCGGAAAATGCCAGAAAAACCATCGAGGAGCGCTTAGTAAAGGCTTACGACCGTGTGAGAACCAGCTACCGCAATGGTTTGGCCGTGGTAACGATTGAGCGCAACAGCTGCGGTGGTTGCTTCAATGCAGTGCCCCCTCAGCTACAGCTAGAAGTAGCCCAGCGCAAAAAAATAATCGCTTGCGAACACTGCGGCCGTATCTTGGTTGATGAGCATATCCTCATTAATGCAGAGGAAGAAATAGTAACGGAATAAGTCCTAGAGAAGGCATTATCACAAAAGCGGCGTGCAGGTAGGGTTCCTCTGCACGCCGCTTTTTTTATGCCTATCCGCTTTACTCCTAGGCCGCTAATAAGCGTTGTAGCTCGTTACGCTGTTCGTAAAGCCCATCGGAGAAGATAAGGAACTGCCGACCATCTTTCATACGAAGGAAGAGGCCGTGGCGATCCCCGAAATCAAAATTCCGTAGTTGACTATCAAAATTGACAAGTGAGCCATTCCAACGGTTGAGGATAGGCATATCCACAAATTCGTAGTCGGCTACGTCTGCGAAACGGAGCTTATACTGCTCTTTGAGTAATCTGTTGGCGCTTATCTTAAGGCAGCGATCGGTCACTTTAATACTCAGCTGAGCCTTATAAAAAAGATACCAGCAAAGCGACAACCCCAGCAGCAAAGCAGCACTAATGAATAAATCGGTATAGACCCACTCTCCGCTGAGTAAGAGCGTGGTAACTCGGTTCAGCGTTAAGCCACTAAGCAAAGCCAAGAGCGTAATGATGCCCCAACGTTGAGGTCTTTGTTTTTCTTTATGAATGGTTTTTGCCATGGTTTGTGTATGCTTGAAATGATAAATAAGATGGCTTGCGTTTTCTTCAAGTCCTTCCTGCGAAGCCCCTTCTGGCTGAAAACCCCGTTCTTATAAGACGAAGCTGCGAAACCCTTTAGATGGAACTAGTCTATAATAACACCCGTAGGTAATGTTTAGTTCACTTTGAGTTAACTTTAAATTAACATTGCCATTGTTTATTTCCCCGCTCTTCGCCTGCGTGACCTAGATCACTGCGACCAAATTAAATTTACGCTTACTTTGCAGCTGAATCGCCCACTAAAAAGCCGCTTGAATACGAGCAGATAATCGTATGAGAGATATTTTTCCGGGCAAATCCTTGTACAAAGTGCCACTGAGTTACTATGAAAAAAGCCATTCTCTTTCCGTTCTTTTCGCTGCTTCTCGGCCTTTCGCTGGCTGGGCAGTCTTCATTCCCTTACACCCTCAGCTTAACCCCTGTGGAAGTGGCAGGTTTACCGGGTTTACATTCATACGCCTTCGGGCAGCAGGCAGGCAAGTGGTTGCTCATTGGCGGGCGCAAAGATGGGGTGCATGCTCGCCAGCCTTTTAACGCTTTTCCGGCTACCGAGAACAACGACCTCCTTTATGTAGTAGATGTCTCGAGCCAGCAGTGGTGGTCAGCCCCCCTCACAGGTTTGGGGGATTTATTGCAAGAGCAGCTACAATCGACCAATATGAACTTCTTTCAAGAAGAAGGACAGCTGTATCTAATTGGCGGCTATGCCTATTCAGCGAGTGCAGAGAGCCATATTACCTTTCCAACCCTCACGGCTATCGACGTAGCTCCTTTAATAGATGCCATCATAGCAGGGCAGCCCATTGCGCCCTATTTCCAGCAAATTGTACACGACAACTTTGCTATCACAGGCGGACAGTTGGGGAAAATCGCGGATACTTTCTACCTCGTAGGTGGCCATCGTTTTGACGGGCGCTACAACCCTATGGGCGGCCCCTCCTTTTCCCAGACCTATGCAGACGGCATCCGGAAGTTCAAACTAGTACACACAGCCGATACGCTCTACTATACCGACTACAGCCTGGTTTCCGACCCCGTACATCTACATCGGCGCGACTATAATTTGCTGGCGCAGATCCTGCCTGATGGGCAACAGGCTTACACCATTTCCGCTGGTGTTTTCCAACTTGCGGCTGATTTGCCTTTCCTCTACCCCGTAGAAATAAGGGCTGATGGCCACACTCCTATCACTGAGTTTAACCAATATCTCAGCCATTACCATAGTGCAAAAGCCAACCTTCACGATGCCGATAATGGAAATATGCACCACCTTTTCTTCGGGGGCATTAGCCAATTTTATTATCAACATGACACCCTGTTGCAAGACGACGACGTTCCCTTTGTATCCACGATCAGCCTATTAAGCCGCCTAGCCGATGGGCACTATGAAGAGAACAAACTACCGCTAGAAATGCCCGGCCTACAGGGTGCTAGTGCGGAGTTCATCCCGAATGAAAGCCAGCTTCCATTTCTGCACGGAGAAATCCTCTCCCTAGCAGCACTTAGTAGTAGCGATACGGCTTTCGTGATCGGACACATCTTCGGGGGCATCCATAGCAACAGCCGCAATCCCTTTGCTTTTAACCAGACGAGTACCACCTCAGCCGCAGCAACGCTCTATGAGGTGCGCTTGCACAGAGCCAATAGTAGCTCGCTAGCGCCCATTGCACAGCCTACTGCTCCAAGCTTCACAATCTACCCCAACCCTAGTGATAGCGTTCTACAAATAACCACCGAGTTCCAAGGCATCAGCAACCTACGCTACTTACTCGCCACAGCCCAAGGGCAGCTAGTAGCACAAGGTACGTTAGACCCCCTCCAACCCATCAACTACATTTCCTTAACGAGCCTTCCCACCGCCGCTACCTATTTCCTTACTTTAATTACCAACGATCGCTACTATTCCACGCATTTGGTGCAGTATAAGCCGTAAACTAGCTTATTTTTTTGCCGAAGGCAGGGGCAAGAGTTGTTGTGTAGCGCAAGCGTTCCCTAGGCTTGTTCGCGTAGGGATAAACGGGCGAAAGCATAGATGCCGTGGTGTACGATCAGGTTTTTTCATGAAGCGTGGCACAAAATCCTCACCCTTTGCAGCCCTTAGATGAGCTACCGCAAAATCCGGCAAGCCGAAGTTTTAGCCTTGACAGACCACTAGCTACAAATCGAGATAAACCTTCACGGCTCTGGCTACATTCTGTCCATCCATAGCCGCACTTAGAATACCGCCAGCGTAGCCAGCCCCTTCGCCACAGGGAAACAAGCCAGGCACACCCTGGTGCATCATCGTAGTAGGGTCTCTCGGAATTCTAACCGGCGAGGAGGTTCTGCTTTCCGTGCCGATCACATTAGCTTCTTCGGTGAAGTAGCCCTTCATCTTGCGGCCGAAGTCTTTCACCCCTTGCTGGAGGCGTTCGTAGATTGCCTTCGGGAGTAGCTCGTGTAGAGGCCCTGGGTAAAGGCCCGGTAAGTAGCTACTATTGGGCAAATCGGCGGAAACTTTCCCCTTTACGAAATCGGTCAATCGTTGAGCAGGAGCTGCCTGCGAGCCGTTGCCGGCGGTAAACATGGCTTGCTCCACGGCCTGCTGGAAAGCCATTCCTGCGAAGACACCTTGTGATGCATAGGGAGCCAAATCTTCTAGTTCCACTGCCACCACGGTACCCGAATTGGCATAGGGGCTATCTCGTCGGCTTAAACTCATACCATTCACCACGATTTCGCCAGCGGCAGTGGCAGCAGGCACCACGAGGCCGCCTGGACACATACAAAAACTAAAAACGCCTCTATCCTTTACTTGCGTTACCAATTTATAGCTACTAGCAGGTAAAGCCTCGGAGCGTTCTTTTTGCCGATATTGAATCTGATCGATCAGTGGCTGTGGATGCTCAATACGCACACCAAGTGCAAAAGGTTTTGCGGTGATTTCTATGTGGTGCTTAGCTAGTAAGTGATAAATATCGCGAGCCGAGTGGCCCGTTGCGAAGATATAGGCTCTGGCGGTGGCTTCGTAGGATCGGCTGCTGCCGTCTGCCTCGGTAGCCTTTACTTGTAAAGCTTCGATACGGCCATCGGGGGCTCGGCGTAGCTCCTCTACTCGGTGGCCAAAGCGTATTTCGCCGCCTTTTTCCAAGATCGTAGCCCGCATATTGGCCACCACCTTCGGCAACTTATTGGAGCCGATGTGGGGATGGGCATCCACCAGAATGTCAGACTGAGCACCGTGTTCTACTAGTATTTTTAAGCTCTTGAGGTAGTTCCCTCTTTTAAGGGAGCGTGTGTAGAGTTTACCATCGCTATAAGTACCTGCGCCGCCTTCCCCGAAGCAGTAATTAGAATCGGGATTCACCACGCCAAATTGCTGGATCGCGCGGAGGTCTCTTCTTCGGGCTTGTACTTCCTTACCTCGTTCCAAGATGATGGGTTTTATCCCAAGCTCAAGCATTTCTAAGGCAGCAAACATACCCGCAGGGCCGCAGCCCACGATGATGACGGCTTCGGCTGCATCTACCTGCCTATACGCTTCCTGAATGGCGGCCTCGGCTTCAATGGTTTCACCAGGCGGAAGTATCTCTACTCGAAGCCTAAAAACAGGTTGCCCCCCTCGGGCATCAATACTGCGCCGCGTAACGAGCAGCTCCCCGATTTGATCGGCAGCTAGAGAGGTAGCCCGCATTACTGCCTGACGCAGTGCTTCGGGCTGGTGTAGCAGCTCTGGCTGCAAGCTTACTTCAACGGTCATTGTTCGGTATTTTTCCGAAAATAGTAGGTTGTTCCTTCGTGCTTAATCTTCCTTCCTTCGCCAGCTTTGCTCCCCATCCGGCTCAAAGACATCGGGCAGGTAAATAACTACGGTCACTTCCTCGAAAACACTTCCTTTATTAGATTTCACCCCTCGCCGTTCTTGATCGATCGCACGCAATAACAACTGCTTACCCGCTGGTACTTCCTCATAGCTCCAGCGCTTTTGCTCTTTGAAAAAATCGAGCATATTCTGCTTGCCATTATGTAGCAAGATGGTGGTTTCTATAAGCAAATGGCTACCTGCCCAAGGGCTTATTTTCACACTGTCGCCTACATAAGACTCTAATTGGAGGTGCTGCACACTATCCATATCTACGGTGTGGTAGAAGATATCGGTTGGGTCTTGCGCCATAGCACTAGAGGCTACTAGCCAAAAAAGGCAGGCAAAAAGACGGGAAAGCATAAGCAATCAGTTAAAGTAGTAAAAAAATAAGCCCGCGACGGAGGGAAAATAAGCGGCTCTTAGTGGCTTAGCCGAAGATATTTTCGAAGCCTGGAGGCAGCATATCTTTGGTCAGGTTGCTCATCATGTCTGCCTCGGAGGCAGTAGCTTCTTCGAGCACCCGATTAACGGCAGTTAGGAGTAAGTCTTCGAGCTCCTCCGTATCTTCCATATCCAATTTGGCGGGATGGATAGATACATTAGTGAGCCTGCGCAATCCATTACAACTCACCTCCACAGCACCATTGCCTACGCTAGCTGTAAATTCCTGCTGCGCCAATGCTTGCTGCATTTTCTCCTGTTTTTCGCCCATTTGGCTCATCAAATCTTCGAACATAGTGGTTCTTTTTGGTTGATACCCTTTATGCGATCACTTGCTGTTTTCGTTAAAGAGACCTTATAAACTACGATAATAAACAGTTTTAGCGTAGCTTTTGTTGCCCTATTGTCTTGCGCTACCAAGTTGAGCCTTGCCCCTGCGAGAGCAACGAGTCCGTACCTGTCCGTATGGATGGACATTTATGCCTATCTTAGAAAGATAACTACTAGCACTCAAAATGTGATACAGATCACATTAAGCAGCTAAAAAAGGTGGTTTCGGCTGCCTAATGGAAACAATTTCGTATTTTTGGGGTCTTAATTAATGTACCAACAAACAAGTAATAATGGAAAATAAGCATACCAACCCTACTGGGAATGGCACCTACGATATGAACGGCCCAGCGAAATGCCCCTTTTCGAGTGGGCAAATCAAGCAAAGCGCCGGTAGTGGCACAAGTATTCGCGACTGGTGGCCGAACCAACTCAAGCTAAATATTTTGCGGCAGCACTCCAATCTTTCCAACCCGATGGAGGAAGATTTCAGCTATGCGGAAGCTTTCAAAAGCCTTGATTTAGCCCAGGTGAAAGCGGAAATTGTGGAATTAATGACCACATCACAGGATTGGTGGCCAGCCGATTATGGGCACTATGGCCCCTTCTTCATTCGGATGGCTTGGCACAGCGCGGGTACCTACCGGATCAGCGACGGCCGTGGCGGAGCAGGGTCGGGCACCCAGCGTTTTGCCCCGCTCAATAGCTGGCCCGACAATGCCAACCTAGACAAGGCTCGTTTGTTGCTTTGGCCAATCAAGCAAAAATATGGCAAGAAAATATCTTGGGCCGATTTGATGATACTAGCGGGCAACTGTGCGTTGGAGTCGATGGGCTTCCAAACCTTCGGTTTTGCGGGTGGCCGCGAGGATGTTTGGGAACCGGAAGAAGACATCTACTGGGGTGCTGAGACGGAATGGTTAGGCGACAAGCGCTACACCGGCGATCGGGAGCTAGAAAACCCCTTAGCCGCAGTACAGATGGGGCTTATTTATGTGAACCCAGAGGGGCCTAACAGCAATCCTGACCCGATGGCTTCGGCTCGCGACATTCGCGAAACCTTCGGTCGCATGGCGATGAACGACGAAGAAACGGTGGCCTTAATTGCTGGTGGTCACACCTTTGGCAAGACCCACGGAGCGGCTGACCCAAGTGTCTATGTAGGCCGCGAGCCTGCGGGTGCTAGTATTGAAGAGCAGGGTTTAGGTTGGAAAAACACCTTTGGCAGCGGCGCAGGAGAACACACCATCACGAGTGGTTTAGAAGGTGCTTGGACAACTACGCCTACAAAATGGAGCAATAACTACTTCGAAAACCTCTTCGGCTTTGAGTGGGAACTAACCAAAAGCCCAGCGGGGGCGCACCAGTGGCAGCCCAAAAATGGTGCAGGTGCAGGCACCGTGCCAGATGCACACAATCCTGAGAAAAGCCATGCCCCTTTCATGCTAACAACTGACTTGGCGCTACGGGTAGATCCGGCTTACGAGAAAATTTCCCGTCGGTTCTTTGAAAACCCAGATGCCTTTGCGGATGCTTTCGCGCGGGCTTGGTTCAAGCTTACGCACCGCGACATGGGGCCCATTGCCCGCTACCTAGGGCCGGAAGTGCCGGAAGAGGAATTGATTTGGCAAGACCCCGTTCCAGCCGTTACGCACGAGCTGATCAACGAGCAGGACATTGCGGAATTAAAGCGTCGTTTGCTAGCATCGGGTCTAAGTGTTTCTCAGCTCGTTTCTACGGCTTGGGCGGCGGCTTCTACGTTCCGAGGCTCTGACAAACGCGGTGGAGCTAATGGTGCTCGCCTACGCCTGAGCCCACAAAAATACTGGGAAGTCAATCAGCCTGCGGGGCTAGCCAAAGTATTGGATACCCTAGAAGGCATCCAGAAAGAGTTCCATACTGCACAGGCTGGCGACAAACAAGTGTCTATGGCCGACCTCATCGTACTAGGCGGCTGCGCTGCTATTGAGCAGGCCGCTCAGCAAGCTGGCTACAGCCTAACAGTGCCCTTTACACCAGGTAGAGGTGATGCCAGCCAAGCACAAACGGATGTAGATTCTTTCGCTGTGCTAGAGCCAAAAGCCGATGCCTTCCGGAATTACAAAAAAGCGTCGGCTATGGCAACAGCCGAAGAACTATTGATCGACAAGGCCCAGCTGATGACCCTCAGCGCACCTGAAATGACCGTTTTACTAGGCGGTATGCGGGTATTGAACACCAATTTTGATGGTTCTAAACAGGGTCTTCTTACGGAGCGGCCAGAGCAGTTAACCAATGATTTTTTCGTTAATTTGCTAGACTTAGGCACCACTTGGAAAGCTACATCCGCTACACAAGAGACCTTCGAAGGCCATGACCGCAAAACGGGCCAATTGAAATGGACTGCTACCCGTGCTGACCTAATCTTTGGCTCCAACTCGGAGCTACGCGCTATCGCAGAAGTCTATGGCTATGCAGATAGCCAAGAGAAATTTGTAAGCGATTTCGTAGCTGCTTGGGACAAAGTAATGAACTTAGACCGTTTCTAGGGCTCGGAGGCTGTTTGGTCGCTACTTGGTGAAAAGTATCAACTAGCCAGCGACAAAAATATTTGTAAATTTGTGCGTAGTAGCTTGGGAAGTTCCCAAGCTACTACGCTTCTTTATGGGAATTAACAAAGGAAGGTCTATCGTTTTCACCACTACTAAACAAAAAAGCATACCGACCAACTATCTTACCCACCACCTACGCTGGTTATACCCTTCATTCGGCATCATCGCTATTTTGTTGATTGGCTTAGCCTGCGACAAGTATATGGGAATAGAATCATCCAATTGGCCTAGCGTAGAACAGTGGGCTACGCATGAAATCATGCTCCTAGCTGATGCCGACTATGCGCAACCCTACGAAACCGTAGAAGTAGCAGTGGTCTTTAGTAACGAAAAGGGCGATACCTTGCGGCGGCCCGCTTTTTGGGATGGCGAAAAGGTGTGGAAAGTCCGCTTTGCACCGCCCGATACAGGATCGCTCTGGCACTGGGTTAGCGAATCGAACCAACCTAAGGACGCAGGTTTACAGGCACAGCGAGGCGGCCTGCGTAGTGTCCCTAGCCATAGCGAAAACACGCTATTTCAGCACGGTTTGCTCAAGATGTCGGTAGGTAAACGAAGCGTGGTTCATGCCGATGGGCATCCCTTCTTATTAGTAGCCGACACGCCTTGGGCGATCCCTTTCAGAGCTACGCAAGACCAAGTAGAACACTATGCTACTGATCGGCAGCAAAAAGGCTTCAACGCAGCACTACTGATGAGCTTACAGCCCGATATGAAAGCCGAAGGACCTGTTGGAAGGAACACTATTGGTGGTTTTGAACGAGCTTTCCTCGACCTGAGTGAAGGGCACATCAAGCAGTTGCAACCCGCTTATTTCCAATACTTAGATAGTTTGGTGGCCATTCTACTCGAACACGAGATCGTACCAGTGTGGCAACCCGTTTTCCATGGTTTTGGCTGGAAGGGCTTGGACGTACTCGGCAATGTGATTGAACCATCGGAATATGTGCGCTATGTGCGTTATTTGCTGGCCAGATACGGCAGCTACCCTGCTTTTTGGCTGATTGCAGGCGACAATGGCGGCAGAGACCCAGGCGTAAAAGAAGCTGGCGAATTTTTACAAATGACCGACGCTTACCAGCAGCCCACGGGCTTACACTACAACCCCTGTGATGATTATATGGCTGCTTGGGCAGTAGAGAACCCACTCAAACACTGTATGCACTTTAATCAGTCGTTTCAGGCAGCCGACTGGCTCGATTTTCAGTGGGCGCAAACCGGCCATGAAAGCAAACACCAGTATCACAAAGTGAGCCGAATGTACGACAATGTGCCCACCAAAGCCGTAGCCAACGGAGAGCCCACCTATGAAGGCATGAACGATGGCCAAAACGGACTGGGCTGGTGGCAAGGAGAAGAGGCTTGGATGCAGCTAATGTCGGGGGGTAGTATGGGCGTAGTATATGGTGCGGCCTCTCTTTGGCAATGGAAAATAACGGCTGATGAAACAGGCTGGACGAGCTGGGCACAGCAAGCTGCTAGCTGGCAAGAAGCAATGGAAATGGAAGGAGCCACCTATGTAGGCCTCCTTGGGAAAATACTAGGCCAGCTACCCACTACCGATATAGAAAAACGAACAGAATGGGCTAGCAATGGCCATCCGCTACTAGCTAAAAAAGGGTTGCTCTACCTGTCCTATCTCAACCAAGGCGGTGCTGTACAGATTTGGGATCTACCAGCGGGCTTGTCTTGGCAATGGATCAACCCTAAAAACGGAACGGTTGTTGAACAGGGCGTAACCCAGAGAGACCAACTGTTCACCGCCCCGAGTCGCGAGCCTTGGGTGCTAATTTGTAAGAAAGTTTAAAAATATTGTCCCATGCCTCATCCCCTGCCCGCCCATTCCTCATAAAACTGCGCTAAGAACTGTTCCATGAAGGCGTGTCGTTTAGCGGCCATTTCTCTAGCCGTAGGGGTGTGCATACGGTCTTTCAAAAGTAGTAGCTTTTCGTAGAAATGATTAATGGTAGGGGCTTGGCTATTCTTATACTCCTCTCTACTCATGTCCAGCTTCGGTGCAATGGTAGGGTCGTAAAGTGCCCGATTTTTGAAGCCCCCGTAATTGAAGGTTCTAGCGATCCCGATCGCACCAATAGCATCCAAACGATCAGCGTCTTGAACCACCGCCAACTCGGGTGAATAAAAAGCAGCTGTTTCATTTCCCCCTTTGAAGGAAATATGGCGAATGATTTGCTCCACTTGCCAAACTACTTCGGCATCCACCTCCAAAGTACTTAGAAAATCGCGCGCTATCTTGGGGCCGATACTTTCGTCCCCATTATGGAATTTAGCATCGGCAATATCGTGCAACAGAGCACCTAACTCTACCACATAAACATCTACAGGCTCCGTTGCAGCAATCGTCTTAGCAACTTGCCATACGCGGTAGGTGTGCCACCAGTCATGCCCCCCCTCGGCACTTACTAAAGTCTCTTTCACAAAGCAGACGGTAGCCGCCAAGACCTGTTCTTTTGTTTGCATACGTTCTAATTTACTGGGAAATAAGCCAATTTTTCAATTTCTGTTAAAAAAACGATGCCGTGCCAGCAAAGTTAGCAGGGAACTCCAATATTTTTTGTTTTTTTGCTTGGCCTTCGACTAGTAGCACTACCTCCTTGAGAATACTTTCAAGCAGCAGCAGTTGGGCAGGTATGCAGGGGCAAGGGTCTTCTTGTAGCGCAAGACTTGGCCAAGATCAAATTCCGAAGCCTTTTAGCTAGCCCAGCAACTGATAACTAAGCCCCACAGCATACGTTCAAAACACATTAATTATGAAAGAAAAACTACAAATCCAACAGACCCGAGGCCAGCTTAGCATCCAATGGCGCTGGTTCCAGCCGATGGCTTTTTTTATGCTTTTCTTTTCCTTATTCTGGAACCTGATTACCCTCGTGATCGCAGGAGTTATGGCTGCCGAAGGTAATTTCCCTTGGCCGCTATCCATTCACCTATTAGCAGGGCTAGGTGTGGGCTACTATACCCTATCGCTCTTCTTAAACAAAACGCGTATTACCGTGAACCGGCAGCAACTTAGCGTAGTACATAGCCCTTTACCTTGGTGGGGCAATAGAACCATCCCTAGCCGCGAGCTGGAACAAGTCTTCGTAATCCAATCAGGTTATAAAAAATCGGGCAGCAAAACCACCCTTCTCTATGCGGTAAGAGCGAAGCTGAGAGGCAACAAAAGCAGCAGCATTGTAGAAAGCTTAGCCTCCGAACAGCAGGCACTCGAAATTGAAAAACTCATTGAGCAGTATCTCAATATCCGCGACGAAGCCATCGCCGCTCCTGTTTCGGACTTGGAAAGCCGACTACGCGAGCGTTTCCCCGATATAAACTTCCCTTCCCCCCAGCCCATCAATACCGGCAAAAAGAACAGCTCTACCACAGCCGATACTAGCCCTGACTCTTTTACGGCACCGCCACCACGCCCCCTCACCGATAAAAGCCACGACCTCCTCCGTAGAGGAAGAGGCACTGAATTACTAGTGGCTGAAGACAAGCTGCTCCTAACCGATTTCACCCAACTCGACTGGTCGAATGGCAGCACTGACCGCCAAGCTCTCCTTCGCGATAGCAATGGCCAATTACGCGCCATTTATGCCGAAGACCGAGGCAGCCGTGGTTTACAGTACCTAGAGGAACGAGCACTCAAAGCAGAAGAAATAAACGCACTTGGCCTTTCCTCCGCAAACGAACTCCCCAACAGCTTCCTCAATGGAAAAGATAAATACTACCAACGCGAAGCCATCCAAGGCTATGCTTACCCCGAAAGCGGCCGACCGCAAGCCATCCAACAGTCGATCTATTTCACCACAGCCAGCCCCAGTCGCTTTCGCTTAGTGCAGCCCAGCCAAGGGCCATTGCAAGTATATGTTCAAGAACCCGTAGTAGAACCGATTTTAGTCTCAGGCGTTTGATTCTCTGAGATACCCCAAGCATTCATATATGTGCATTTACCGACCTTTTTTCACCTGCTATTTACTACTCTTGGCTCTTGTAGGCCTAAGCGCGCAGCGCGAAATGCCTAATAAGGCCAACTACCAACTACGCATACAAAAGGCTACTGCTAGTATTCAACTAGATGGCAAACTAGAAGAGGCCGACTGGCAAAAGGCCGCTGTAGCCGACGACTTCTGGGAAAAAGACCCCCGCGATGGCGTTAAGGCAGTGGCCAGAACAACAGCACAACTCACCTACGACGACAACTACCTCTATGTAGGCATCACCTACTACGACGACGATGCAGGCCACATTGTGCAAAGCCTCAAACGCGATAATGGCTTTTGGGGCAACGACGGCCTAGCCATTATCCTAGACCCCTTCAACGAGGCTACCAACGGCTTTATGTTCGGCGTCAATTCACAAGGGGTGCAGCTAGATGCGCTACTCGCTGGCGGCAGCGGAGAAGATAACTGGAACGACAACTGGGATAATATCTGGAAAGCCGAAACCCAAATCTACGATGGCTACTGGGTGGCAGAAATGGCCATCCCCTTCAAATCCATCCGGTACGAATCGGGTAAAATGAACTGGGGTCTCAACTTCTTGCGCAACGATGCTAAACGCAATCAAACCCATGTCTGGACACCCATCCCTAGGCAGTTCTGGGGCATCGACTTAGGCTACGCCGGCCAGCTACTATGGGATGCCCCTCCGCCGGTGGCAAAAAGTAACGTAGCCCTCATCCCCTACGTCTCCCTTAACACCACCATGCTGCTGCAAACGCCCTACATTATTTTCGACAACAACCTCAGTGCTGGCCTCGATGCCAAAGTAGCTGTAGGGCCTGGCCTGAACTTAGACCTTACGATTAATCCTGACTTTAGCCAAGTTGATGTAGATGAACAGCAAACTAACCTAACCCGCTTCAGCCTCTTCTTCCCCGAGCGCCGAACCTTCTTCCTAGAAAACAGCAACCTTTTTGCCAATTTTGGCATACCTCCTGCTAGGCCCTTCTTTAGTAGGCGTATTGGCCTTGATCCGGAAGGGAATCCGGTGCCCATCCTCCTTGGTGCCCGCTTAACGGGCAACCTTACCGACAATACCCGCATCGGTTTACTCAATGTTCAAACCCGCGCTAATCAACAGCAAGTTGGGCAAAACTATGCCACCGTGGCCGTTTCGCAACGCCTCTTCCAACGCTCCACCCTTCAAGGGATGTTCACCAACCGCCAAGCTTTCACCAATAACAGCTGGGATCATCAAGATTACAATCGGAATGCCGACCTAGAATTCAACTACCAAAGTGCCAGTGGCACCCTCTCGGCTTGGTCGGGCTATCACCACAGCTTCCGACAGGGTAGCCCCACCAAAAGCGCCTTTTGGAATACCGGCATGGCCTATACTGGTGCCAATGTGAATGGACTAGTGGACTTTGTTACCGTGGGAGAGAATTACTTTGCCGACTTAGGCTTCGTCAATAGGATCGAAAATTATGATGCCACCCGAGATACGATCATCCGCAAGGGCTACCGCATCCTATATACCCCCCTTAATTTTACTTTGCTACCTAGTATGGACTGGCTTCAAAACTTCAACATAGAACTAGAAAACGCCCTATACTTTAACGACAATTTCAGCCTCAACGAACGATCTAGCACCCTCGCCATTCGGGCCGTGAGACCCACTTCCGCCTCCTTTAGTATGGGTATCGGCAATTATGAAATTCGCCTGCCTTTTGCTTTTGCCTTCACCGACGGGGAACCCCTCCCAGCTGCGGCTTATGGCTATTCCGACTTCTTCGCCCGCTACGCTTCCGATCGGCGCAAAACCATTAGCTATTCCCTAGGTGCTGAAAAAGGTGGCTTTTACAACGGTCAGCGAACCGCCGCCACCGCTTCTCTCCGCTACAGGCAGCAGCCTTGGGGCGATTTTTCCCTCAATTTAGAGTATAACCAACTCCTCTTCCCTGAAAGGTATGGGCAACAAGCTATCTGGCTCGTCGGTAGCCGATTGGAAGCCAATTTTTCTAAAAACCTCTTCTGGACGACCTTCCTACAATACAACACCCAAGCCGATAATTTCAATATCAATAGCCGATTGCAATGGCAATTTCGCCCACTCTCTTGGCTTTTCTTAGTCTATTCCGACAACTATGCCGTGGCCAACTGGGGGCCCAAAAATAAAAGCCTAGTCTTGAAGCTCAGCTATTGGCTCGTTTCTTAGTTTTCTTCATTTTAGGGGAGCCCGAACTCGGTCGTTCACCGACCTCCTCGGTTCTTGGACGGCCTAGCTGGCTCGTAGGCTAAAGTAATTCCTCGAAATTACTAAGATTCCCTTACTTTTGTAGGGAAAGAAAAAACGCTTGCGCTACAAAACGACCCTTGCCCCTGCGAGCGAAGCGACAGCCACCACGATGCTTTTACTGAGCCGTATGGCTCCAGAATACGGCCAAAAATTGGGTGCCCAACAAGCAAAAAACGACACAGCTACCATGCAAAAGGTGCAGCTTATAAGCTTGAAAAAATCAGCTTCGCCTCAAAGCGAAGCGGTGCTGTTGCGCAGGAATCTACTCTTGCTAGGCACCTTCTATATCGCTTTTGCTTTTTTCTACATGCTGATCTTGCATTGGAGCGTGCCGCCCCAATTTCGCATTCACTTAAACTGGCGTATTCTCTACTTAGATTATCCGCTCAAGGCACTTTTCATTTTGCCTATTTGGTACGTCATTTTCCGGCAAATAGCCCATCGAGCCATCTGGGAACGCATCGGGCTGATGCTTCTGCTTTTGCCTGTATGGACGAAAGGCTGGCAGCAGACCTACTATTTTATTGTGGATGAAAATCTTGGCGGCAACCATTTAGAGGGAGCTGGGCAATGGTGGGATATTTACATTCCTGCGCTCTTCTATTGTATTCAATTTGGTGGTTTTTTTGCTTACGAGTACCATGAAAAGATGCGGGAAAGCGAGCGAAAACAAGCAGAAAGCGAGCGTTTGGCGCTCACTAGCGAACTAGCCACGCTGAAAGCCCAACTCAATCCGCACTTCCTCTACAACGCCTTTAACACCATCAGCGCATCCGTTCCGCCCGAGCAAGAAGCCACCCGCGAACTAATAGCTGAGCTATCGGATATGTTTCGCTACCAGCTCAAAGCCTCGCGAGAAGACCTCGTGACACTAGGGGAGGAATTAGATTTCATCCAAGACTACCTCACCCTTGAAAAGGCTCGTTTTGGGCAGCGGCTCAAAGTAGAGGTGGCCGTGGAAAAATGGCTGCGTTCTGCGGCCATTCCACCGATGATTTTGCAACCTTTGGTGGAAAATGCCGTCAAGCACGGTATAGCACCTTTAGTGGAGGGAGGCACCATTCGCCTAGAAGCCTTCGCTAAGGAAGCACGGCTCCATTGCTCGATTTCTGATAGTGGCCTTGGCCTTGACCCTAAGGCAGTAGCTATAAGCGATGGTTTTGGCCTTAGCAATACCCGCAAACGGCTCTCGCTTTTGTATGACAGCCCACTACACATTAGAAGCTCTAGTAACGGGGGCACTCACCTTACATTCGACATACCTTTACAATATGTTACAAAAAGTAATACTGATAGATGACGAGGAACCAGGCCGAAAACTACTTCGCCAATATCTATCTAATTATAGCGAGCTAGTGATCGTGGCCGAAGCCCCTAATGGCGTAGATGCCTTGCGACTGATTACGGAGCATAAGCCCGAAATTATTTTCCTCGACGTAGAGATGCCGGGGCTTAATGGCTTAGAAGTCTTAACACGGCTGGAAGAACTGCCGCTGGTGGTTTTTTCCACCGCCTACGACCATTACGCCTTAAAGGCCTTCGAGTTTCATGCGGTTGATTATTTGCTGAAGCCCTATACCCGTAGGCGTTTTGATGAAAGCGTGCAAAAGTTGCTAGCTCGTCTTGGGCAATTACAGCCAGGCATCGGCACCCTAGCCCAAGAACTGCGCGATAAAGCCAGCCCAACCTACCCCGATCGCATCATGGTGCCCAAGGCCAACCGCTACATTGCCCTCCCTACGGCCGATATTCAAATCGTGAAAGCCGACGGCGATTACAGCAGCATCCTAACCGCTAGCACCCGCTACCTCAGTCATTTTGGCTTAGGGGAAATTGAGCGCCGGCTCTCTCCTTCACGCTTTTTACGCATCCATCGTTCCACTTTAGTCAACCGCACCAATATCAAAGAAATTTACCGAGAAGGCCACGGCTTCGACTTAGTAATGGACAATGGTGAAATCGTGCGCGCTAGCCGCTCTTATGCTGACAAGGTGAAGGAGTTGTTGTATTAGTGTTTTGTCAAGCTTTAAAATTCGGGTAAAATTCAAGGCATTTACCCGAATTTTAAAGCTTGACAGACTACTAGTCTCCTCGAATAAAACCATGCAAGAGCGTTTTCGCCCTTGTTTTTTAAGCTGCCCTACCGAGTAACAATCCGTAACTCCGCCAAGCAGCAAAGTAAATCCATCGTTTGGCTACCGCAGGGGCAAGCGAAAACTTTGTAGCGCAAGCGTTTTTAAAAAAGGGTTCTGGCAACGGGATGAGTAAGCGTAAAATAGCTATTTTTGTGCAGCTGTAACCTTACCTTGGCGAGCGCTGGTAAATACCTAAAAGCAGCCGGAGCACGTTTAAGACCAAAAAACACGTATATCATGCTACGATCCGCCTTTTTATTCCTTCTTATGCATGCCTGCTTGCTGACGGTAGTCAGTGCTTGTGGGATATTCGTGCCTAGCGACGATTACGTGCGTACTAACGACTCCAACACAAGACCCGATAAGCGCCCAAAAGGAGGAGGGGAACCAACGGCTGATTTGCGGGTACAAATTGTGGCCGACGCGGCTGAACTAAAAGGTACGCGCTACAAATACGGAGGCGTAAACCCTAAGACCGGTATGGATTGTTCGGGGTTAACGAACTATGTTTTCCAAAATGCAGGTATCTCCTTGAATCGTTCTTCGCGCGAGCAAGCGAAAAACGGGCACCCCATTAAGCTCAAAGATGCCCAAGCCGGCGATTTGATCTTCTTTCAAAGAAGTGGCCGCATTTTCCACGTGGCCGTAGTAGCTAGAAACCTAGGGGATAAGCTCTATGTGATCCATTCCACGACCTCCCGCGGTGTAGTGGAGCAAGAAATCTTGAACGATTCCTATTGGAAGCCCAAGATTGCCTTTGTGCGCGATGTGATTTCGGGTTAGGCGCAGGCTATTAGGTTTTATAGTAGCCTAAGCCACCAACTTTTTAAATACGCGGCTTCCGGAAAGCTGATAGGGTGGTCTATATCGTGTGCTGTTTTATCAATTTCTATAAAAGCCCGTCCGCTGCCACGCAAAATAGCTTGTTGAAGCTCATAAAAAGCCGTTGCAGAGATTCTTGCGGAACAGGAAGCAAGTAACAAAATGCCGCCTTTCTCCACTAAAGGAATCGCTAATTTAGTAAGGCGCTCATAGGCTTTTAGTGCCCCAGAGACTTCGCTAGCTTGTTTGGCAAAAGAGGGCGGATCAATGATTACGAGACCAAATTTAGCGCCTTCTTTGTTTAGCCTAGCTAGTGCGGTAAAGGCATCCTCTACCTGTATTTTGTGTTGTGGATTAGCGATATTGAGCCGGACGTTGGCTTGAGCAGCTTCCAAAGCTTGGCGGCTAATATCCAAGCTGGTCACTTCCGTAGCGCCTCCAGCTAGTGCATGTACGGAAAAGCCTCCGGCATAACTAAAAACATCGAGTACCCTTCGGCCCTTAGCCAATTGCCCTGCCCGCCGCCGATTCTGCCGATGATCAAGGAAAAAGCCAGTTTTATGCCCCTTCACAACATCAGCCTGAAAGCGAAGACCATATTCCTTGAACAAAACAAAAGGGCTCGTTAAGTCGCCCAACAGCACGCCGCCGTCTATCCAATCACTAGGTTTTTCAGGATGGCTCTGCACGTTACGACTAAGCCGCAACACCACCGTAGTGCAAGCACTTACCGCTGCCAGTGCTGCAACCACTTCTGCTAGATAGGGTTGCCAGATTAAAGAATAGACCTTGAGCACTACGACCTGCGCATACACATCTGCGATGAGGGCTGGGAATCCATCGTTTTCACCATGTAGCAGTCGGTAACTATCCGTATCGCTCTGAAAAAGTGGCCGGCGTTTAGCGGCTGCCTTCTCCAGCTGCTGTCGAAAGAAAGCTGCATCAATTTGCTGGGCGCTACCTTGGTGTAGCACCTTTATTCGGATCGGTGAATCCGGATCATATAGGCCAATACCAAGCAAACGATTATCCCGCCGACTGAATAAAATGGCTAGATCGCCACTTAGTGGCTGTCCCTTGATATGTTCAATACTTTGGTCGTAGAGCCAAGGATGGCCCGCTTTGAGATGGCGCTCTCCATTAGCGGTGAGCCGAACGGCGATACGTTGAATGGCAATACGTTGAATGGGCAAGAGCTTAGTTAGTTTTCTTAGCCTGCGCTTCTACAACCGTTTGCCGGCCAATACTATCGTAATAAAAGCCTCGTTCAGCCATCGCCTCCAAATCGTAGAGGTTGCGGCCATCGAAAATGAGGGGCTCTTTGAGCAACTTAGCCATCACATCAAAGCTAGGCGTGCGAAACACTTGCCACTCGGTCATAATCGCCAGCGCATCCGCTCCGATGAGTGCCTCATACTGGTCATTTACCAAAGTGATCTGGTCGCCATAAATAGCACGAATATTATCCATTGCTTCTGGGTCGAAGGCACGGATAATTGCCCCAGCGTCTAGTAGCCGGTTGATCGTATATAAGGCGGGTGCTTCGCGAATATCGTCCGTATTAGGTTTGAAGGCAAGACCCCAAATAGCGATCGTTTTGCCCGCCACATCTTGGTTAAAATAGGCTAATATTTTATCGGCTATTCGCTGCCGTTGCCCATCGTTCACGGCCATTACGGAATTGAGGATACGGAAATCGTAGTGATGATTTTCGGCAGTTTTAGCAAGTGCTTGTACGTCTTTAGGAAAGCAGCTACCACCATAGCCTACCCCAGGAAATAGGAAGCGTTTCCCGATGCGGCTATCAGACCCCATGCCTTTACGAACCATATCGACATCAGCGCCCAAAATCTCACAGAGGTTAGCGATCTCGTTCATGAAGGTAATACGCGTAGCCAGATAGGAATTAGCTGCGTATTTCGTCATTTCCGCAGAGCGTTTATCCATGAAAATGACCGGATTGCCTGAACGCACGAAAGGGGCGTAGAGTTGCTCCATTACCTTTTTGGCGCGGCTACTATCGGTACCGATGACCACGCGATCGGGTTTCATGAAATCATCTACAGCTACGCCTTCCCGCAAAAATTCTGGGTTAGAAACCACATCAAACAGACGGGTATCCAGTCTTTCTGCTAGAGCAGCATACACCTTTTCGCTCGTCCCCACAGGCACGGTGCTCTTATCAACGATCACGGTGTAGCGATCGATTAGGGTAGAAAGGTCTTTAGCTACACCGAGGATGTAGGACAAGTCAGCCGAGCCATCTTCGCCTGGTGGGGTAGGTAATGCTAGAAATATAATCTCAGCATGCTCCACTGCCTCTTTTAGGTTGGTGGTGAATGCCAGCCGGTTTTGCCGTGTGTTGCGCTCAAAGATCACCTCTAAGCCTGGCTCATAGATAGGCACTTCACCGGCCTTCATACGTTCCACTTTGGCGGCATCAATATCTACACAGATCACCTCGTTCCCTGTTTCTGCGAAACAAGTGCCAGTAACTAAACCGACGTAACCAGTACCTACTACTGCTATTTTCATCGTAAAGGGGGTTTTGTGGTCAACCATTTGGGGGGGCTAAACCGTTCAATAGTTGACCCTACATTACAAATGGCGTGCAAATATAAGGCTAAACGATCAATTTCGGTTTATGGCTATATCGAAAAGCAAGTATTTACCAACTGTAGCACTAGCTGATGCTACTTTAGGTAGGCGGCTGTGGCAGCAGTTGTATCGTTCTTTTGCTATACAGTTGCTGCTCTTGCACTTTCGGCGGCATCTTTTTCTACTACTTATTTGGGGAGCTTTAGCACTCTTGATTTCTGGCAGAATGGGTTCTTATCTGGGGTTCCAATATCTTTTCCTCGATCCAGAGTATTTAGGGGAGGTAGGTTTTTTCAGTTTTTTGCTGATGGGGCTGTTTTTCGGCTACTTAGTGATGAGTTGGAATTTAACGACCTACCTACTCTATGCCCGCTATTTCGGTTTTTTGGCCACCTTGGCTAGGCCATTTTTAAAATTTTCCATCAATAATGCGCTATTGCCGCTACTCGTATTTGGCTTGTATATCGGTATGCTCTTTCGTTTCAATTCACCTTGGTTGGGCGAGGGCGGCGGCAGGCATTTCTTACTATATTTTGGTGGTTTACTAGGAGGGCTTATTGTGAGCTTAGTGATTTATATGCTCTATTTTTATCTCACTAACCGCGACATATACTACTACAGTGGCCAACGGCCTTTAGCTCCCAACCAGCAGGTTCTACAGCCTTTCGGCCGGCAGGTAGGCCAAACCTTGGATGCCTTAGTAGAACAAGAAAACCCCTTGCAAATAAGGAGCTATCTCAACAATCGGCTGCAAACGAGGCGGGTGCGATCGGTGGCACACTACGACCGGAGTACGCTCGCAAGCGTTTTTCGCCAAAACCATTGGAATGCGCTTTTCTTGCAATTTTTTTCTCTGCTGGTGCTCATCTTACTCGGTTTGCTCATTGATGTTCCCCTCTTTCAGTTGCCAGCGGGTGCTAGCATTTTGATTCTGTTTAGTTTGCTGTTCTTTTTCTTAGGTGCCGTTGCTTACTGGTTTAAATCTTGGTGGCCTCTTATTTTACTGCTTTTCTTCACTGCCGTGGAATTGACCACTTCGATGGCTATTTTTCAGCGGTCTAACTATGCGTATGGCTTATCTTACGATCAAGTACCGGCTCCTTACAACGGTGGTATGTTGCATACAATCGTAACTAGTGAGCAGCCCAAAATAGATAGCCTAGCAGGCATCCAAATGCTCCACAATTGGAAAGCCAAGCAGCCCCAGTCGAAGCCCCCTATGGTGGTTATTTGCTCTAGTGGTGGCGGCCTCGCCTCTGCCACTTGGGCGATGCACGTTTTACAGGAACTACAAAAACACACCCAAGGCAAACTACTACCATCCACTGCCTTAATGACGGGTGCTTCCGGAGGGACGCTAGGCCTCGCCTATCTTCGAGACATTTATTACCGCCAGCAACAAGGCGAAGCCGTGGATCATTTGGACAAGGCCCTCATTGACGACGTAGCTAGCGACCTTCTTAACCCCATCGCTTTTTCTATTGTCAGTAATGATATTTTCCTGCCTTTTACCCAAGTAGAAGTAAACGGAAAAAAATACCAACGCGACCGAGCGTATGGCTTCGAGCGCCAATTCAACCTCAACACAAAAGGCAGGCTTGATCGTGCGCTTGGAGCCTATCGCGCTGCTGAACTTGCTGCTGCTATCCCGCAGCTTATCTTAACCCCCAGTATTGTCAATGATGGCCGGCGCTTACTGCTTTCAGCTCAAGGAAGTAGCCATTTAATGATTGCATCCAGTGGCAAATTGACAGATAGCCCCCTTGTGCCGGATGCTATTGATTTGGCCACGTTAGTGGGGCCTAACCAACGCGATAGCCTCCGCTTCCTCACTGCTTTGCGTATGAACGCAACCTATCCCTACATTTTACCCTTTGTAGATTTACCCACCGAGCCCGCCTTAAGTGTGATGGATGCGGGCTATCGCGATAACTATGGCATCTTAACAGCAGCACGTTTTGTGCAAATTTATGCCGAATGGCTCAAAGAGAACACGAGCCATGTTATTTTCATCCAAACTAGCACCTACTTCGGCGGCCGCGACAAAGTGCCTACTAAACGGAAGCAAGGCTTGCTAGGTAGCCTTTTTGCGCCGCTGGGGCTAGCGGGTAATTTTACTAGCGTGCAGGTGCAGGAACAAGACAATTCCTTGGGCTACCTCTACGACATCCTAGGGAAAGACCACTTTCATTTACTACGCTTCAACTACCAACCACAAACACCAAGTAGCCTACGAGCCGCCATTTCTTTTCACCTCACTCAGCGGGAGAAGGAAGCCATTTGCAGCAGTATTATGCGCCCTGCCTACCAAACACAAATAAGTACGCTTCAACAGCTGCTCCAACCACCCCTCCTTGAATAGAGTTGTTCGCTGGGGCTGGAATGAGTAGGCATACAAGATTTTGCTGGCCTACCGAACAAATCTGCTGAAGAAAAAGCAGCTAGGCGAATAATTTTTCGGCAGCCGCTATGTCTTCCGGCCTGCCCACATCTATCCAGCGGTCTTGATCGTGGGGATAAGCGTAGATGTCTTCGTGGGCAGCGGCCTTCAGTAAGGTGGTAATGATAGAAAAAGGCTGCCCTTCTTGGCCAAGCATATACTCGAAGATACGCGGACTGTACACCGCGATGCCACTGAAAGCATAAGGAAGGCGAGCCGCTGGGTTGCTTGGGCAGGCATCGATTTGCTCGCCGCTACCTTGGTGCCGCCAAGCCACCAAAGTATTGCGTTCCGTTTCGAACAGTAATTGCCTAGAGGACGGCCGCTGCCGAACGGCCAAAGTGGCCAATCCGCCTTGCGCTAGATGCCAGCGGTACATAGCAGCTATATCTAGCGAGGAAAGTATGTCAACATTATGCGTTAGGAAGTGATCCTCCTCTAAAAATTTTTTGGCTCGTAATAGCCCGCCACCGGTGTCGAGTAGTAGCGCTCGCTCATCGGAGAAAAAAGGCTTGCGCGCGCTAGCAACACTTGCCCCTGCACAACGTGCCCGTATTGAGGAATTAGCCAACAAAAGTCGATTATCAGGCGAGAAGGTATGGAGCTGCCCACTAACGGGCGCCGGAAAAGCTGTTTGAAAAAAGGCGGTAGCTTGCTCCATTAGCTGCTCTGCGTGGTAGTGCACATTGATGATTACCTCATCAAAGCCTTGTTCCAGCAGTTGCGTTAGGTTGTGCACCAATAGGCTTTTTCCATTTACCTCCACGAGTGCCTTAGGCCGGTCATTGGTCAGTGGTCTTAAACGGCTACCTAAACCAGCGGCAAATAACATTGCTTTCATTGAACGAAATTACGACAAGCAACAGACAATGCCTCCTTTTTTGGTAAAATCTATTCCTAAGCAGCGAAAAAAAGCAAAAAAACGTTTACCTTTAAGTTATATAAGGGTGAAGGAACGGTCATTTGGGCGCTTTTTCGCACGAAATAGCTAACTATGGATACCAGTCTAACATGGGTGCATTCGGAGGAAGAACCGCTCGTAGCAGCCCTGCTGCGGGAGGAACGTTGGGCGCAAAAAGTGCTCTATGAGTCTTATTATGCACCTATGATATCGGTTTGTATGCGCTATGCCTCCAATGAGGATGAAGCTATGGATCTTTTGCACGAAAGCTTCTTGAAAATTTTTGGCAAAATCAATAGCTATCAATCCGGTACTTCATTGATAGCTTGGATGAAACGCATTGCGGTAAATACGGCCATTGATGCTTATCGAAAAAACGCGAGAAGACGAACAGAAGACCTAGACCAAGCTCATTATCTCAGCAACAGCGATCCGGATGTAATCAGTCAGTTTAGTGTAACTGAGATTTTAACAGCCGTGCAGCAACTGCCCCCCACCTACCGCGCTATTTTCAACCTCTATGTGATTGAGGGTTATTCGCATAAAGAGATTGGGGAACAACTAGATATTACCGAAAGTACGTCCCGATCTAATCTAGTAAAAGCACGCGCAAAATTGCAAAAAACATTAACGGCCCCGGGGCGATAGATATGAACCGAGACCAAAATAAACAGTTCGACGAACAGCTTCGGCAGCGATTAACCGACTGGCAATCGGCAGCTCCCCCCAAAGGATGGGATCAGCTTGCTCATGCCCTAGATCAGGGTCAACACGCTTTCGACGAAGTGATCCGCGACAAACTACAGGCGCTTCCTCCTGCACTAGTAACCGCCCCAAAAGGCTGGGAAACACTCGCTAAACAACTCGACGAGCAGGCGAGCGATCAGGTTTATCACCAAAAGCTACGCCAAGCAACTGTGCCCGCTTACCAGCGAAGTGGTTGGGTTCGCCTAGCGGCTCGCCTAGAACTGATCGCGCAGCGGCGCTCAGCTATCGCTGCTTATAAAATTACAGAAATTGCCTTGCTGCTATCCGCTGTACTTATTTTCTGGCAGTACAGTCCTTCCCTCCCCTCCACCTTGCCACTTACCGTGGCGCAGCTAGCAAGCCCTCCCGCTAAAGCAGTGGCAAAAACTAGCCCCGAGGCAAGCAGCACGGTGGCAAGCGCAACGGCTACAACAGGCGGTAGCACAGCGGCGGCAGCAATCGCAAGCCCGATGGCCTCCCAACAGCTCAAAAGCATAGGAGGTGCCTATCTGCTAGTGGCTCCAAAAAGCATAGCTCCCGAGCGGCCAGCAAACCATGCAGCGCAACCAATCGTAAATAGCCCGCTAAGCCTGTCTCGTCCTATAGGGGCCGTAGGCATGAGCAGCCGCTTAGGCCATTCGATAGCTACCTCGGCCCTGCCTACTGGGCAGCACCTTACAGCTGAGGGTCTCAATTTGCTTGCAGAGGAGCATCCCGCGCCCAGTCCTTCGTTAGAAATAGCGGTAGCCTGTATCTCGCCCACCGAGCTACTGCAATTACCTGAGCGCACACCGCTTACTTACACCACTAGCCCCCTTGTTCAGCGCGCTGTTAATAGGCAGCACCACTTGCGGTTTTTCGTCTCTCCTTGGGATATCAATCAGGTTGTAACGCCAGCCTTCCTAGTGGGCGATCGGAAAATAGGGCGAGATGTCCGCTTTTCAAGTGGCCGAAGTGCTGGTCTGCTCTTAGATGTGACCCACGGCAAGCATGGCCATAGTTATGGATTGATCTACAGCCGTCGTTCCTACCTGCCTACTATTTTTGCCGATGCGGAGTCGGCACTCAATATGCCGCGGCCTTCGCCATTGGCACGAGTGGATACTAACTATAGCCGAATCACGTTCCAAACCGTAAGCCTTCCTTTTAGCTATCAGCGCCTACTACTAAAGAAAGGCAAATGGCGGCTCCGAGCCAATGTGGGCGTAGAAGTCAATTTAGTCTTAAAAGCTAAATTCTATAAAAGTCCCAATTTCGATAATAACATTACCGATTTCATTCGTAACGCTGGTGGCGGATCTGCGATTGCACGTAGCAGCGAGTTTCGAGAACTCAATGCAACCGATCTCATCCATCCGGAGAAGGGACTTTTGCAAGGTGGTTCAGCCCTATTGAACACTAGCTTTTATTTAGGCGGCGGTTTCACGATTGAGCACCAGTTGGGGTCGTATAGCTCCCTATTTGTGTCTCCGCAATTTACGCGCGCTGTTTATTATCGGCGGCAAGCAGGCTTAGGCCCTTTTGGGGATCGCATTCATCATAACGCCCTTCAAATGGGTATGCGTTGGCGCCTCGATTAGGCTATCAAACTATACTCGAACAAAAAGGCTACCTTTGCAGGCATGAGCAAAATCACGAAGCACAACTGGCCAGCTTGGCTAATCAGCGGCATTTTCCACCCGCTGCTAGTGCCCACCTACATGCTATTGCTGTTGTTATTAATTAATCCCTTCCTTTTCGGGCTACGGGGTGTTGGGGAGCCTTTAGCTCGGCAAACGTTGGTGATGGTGTTTCTGTACACTTGCTTTATCCCGCTGGTCTCGGTAGCACTTATGAAAGCCTTAGACATGGTAGATAGCTTGCTCCTCGAAGATAGAATGCAGCGCATCGGCCCCTATCTGTTGGTACTCGTGCTCTACTTGTGGGTCTATTACAACTTCGCACGCAACGGCGAGGTGCCCACCGCCTATATTGCCTTTCTTTTAGGAGTAGTAATAGCACTCAGTGTCACTTTTTTTGTGAATATTTTTGCTAAAATTAGTGCCCACGCCGTGGGTATGGGCGGCATGGTAGGCATGGTACTCTTAGCTACGGTTATGTTTGGTGGCCAGGCCATACAATTAGGCAACTGGTTCCTTAGCTTACCCTTCTTATTGATGCTCACGATTATTGCCGCAGGCCTCACGAGCTCAGCACGGCTACAACTAGAAGCCCATACCCTGCTGGATGTAGGTATGGGTTTTTTGGTAGGTTTTGGTAGCCAATTAGTAGCACTACGCTATTATTTCTAAGCTTTTGAGGCTAGCCCCACACTCCCCCCCTCCATACCTAAAGAATGTAAAACGGGCACGGCGTGCAGGGGCAAGGGTAAATGGGTAGCGCAAGACTTATTGTAAGGCATCCATCCGGTCGAAGCCCTCTTCCAATCTTTTGATTACTGCTGCTTGGCCAAGTAGCGCCATGAGCCCGAAGGCATCCGGCCCTTGTGTAGTGCCACTGCTAGCAAGGCGCAAAATAGGTAGTACAGCACCAAAGCCCAAGCCATTGGCTTCCATGAAGGCTAAAGTAGCTGCTTTAATGGCTAGGGCATCCCAGTCCGATAAGGCAGCTAGCTGGTCTTTAAGCTGCTCAAACAAGGGGCGCTGCGCTGTTTTCCATTTTTTCCGAGCCGTAGCTTCGTCAAATTCCTCAATAGGGCCAAATAAATAGGGGGCTTTTGTGAAGAAATCATCGTAGGTAACCACTCGCTCGCGCATAAGCTCCAAGAGCCCTAGCAAAAAGGCATCGGACAGCTGCGAATAGCCCGCTTTTTGCGCCTGCAATTGAAGGATGGGCAGGAGGTCGGCCGCAGGCTGTTGTAAGATATATTGCTGGTTGAACCATTTGGCCTTGTCGTAGTCGAAACGAGCACCCGATTTTCCAATTTTTTCCATCTGAAAAGCCGCAATGAGCTCATCGATAGTAAAAATTTCCTGTTCATCGCCGGGGTTCCAGCCAAGAAGAGCCAAGAAGTTGATCATCGCTTGTGGGTGGAAGCCTGCCTCCCGAAAACCAGTAAAGGAAGCCGCTTCAGTTTCTCCCTCCCAGGAAAGCGGAAATACAGGAATGCCTAGTTGTATGCCATCGCGCTTACTTAATTTCCCTTTGCCGTTGGGCTTTAAGATCAAAGGAAGATGCGCGAAGTGCGGCATGGTATCCTCCCAGCCGAAAGCACGATAGAGTAGTACGTGGTGGGCGGTGCTTGGCAACCACTCCTCCCCTCTAATGACGTGGGTAATTTGCATCAAATGGTCATCTACAATATTGGCCAAGTGATAGGTGGGCAGGCCATCGGCCTTCATCAATACTTTATCATCCAGTTCCTCACTCGCAAAGCTCACTTGCCCACGTACCGCATCCTGAAAACGGATGGTCTCCCCTGGCTCCACCAACAGGCGGATAACATAAGGCGTGTTAGCAGCCAATAGTGCGGCTACTTCCGCTGCTGAGAGGCTTAGGCTATTGCGCATATTGCGCCGCGTAAGCGCATCATATTTAAAGGTGGCGCCTTGGGCACTAAGTGCCTCTCGTTGGGCGTCTAGCTCGGCGGCCGTATCAAAAGCATAGTAAGCTTTGCCCTTTTCGATTAGGCTTTCAATTTGTTTTTGGTAGATGGCGCGCCGCTCACTTTGCCGGTAAGGGCCCAAAGCCCCCCCTTGCCGAGGCCCTTCATCCGGGCTAAGACCACACCAATCTAATGCCTCCATGATATACTCCTCCGCACCCGCAACATAGCGGTTTTGATCCGTGTCTTCTATCCGAAGGATGAAGGTGCCGCCCGTCTGCCGTGCTAGTAAATAATTGTACAAAGCCGTGCGAATACCCCCTATATGGAGAGCACCCGTAGGCGAAGGAGCAAAGCGAACACGAACAGGATTCATAAAAAACAATTAAAAATGAACTAAATGAACAAATTTTTGCTTAATAAAGCAGCACTTTACTTCTTTTTTTCGTTATAGAGGTAATTGTGCTATGCGCAACGCTGCATTAGAGGCCGCAAGTTAGTTGTTTTCTACGGCATAATAAGGTAAAGGTCTTTTCTTACAGCTTACGCTAGTTGTTTTCAGTATAATACACCAGTTATTAAAATAGTTGCAAGCCTTTTAGGCCCAAGGGATTAAACAAAGCTCAAAGAGCAGTTCAAGCACACAAAGACAGATAGTAAAAAAAGTGCAGCAGCTGAGTTGCCCTATCAATTTATTGCCTACTATCTACTAAATACCCCCGGAAGTAGCTGTGAGGAAATCCTTAACGGCTTTCACCGGAGTAACTAACATTTTTAAATTTTAATCCCGTTTACTATGTATCTCGTTAAAACGCCTCGCGTCATCCAAAATTTATTCCCTAATTTCCACTGGTCTGTGGAGACGGATGAGCCCGTACTCTACCTCACTTTCGACGATGGCCCCATCCCTGGCGTAACGCCCTGGGTGTTGGAGTTGCTAGAACAGTATCAGGCGCTAGCTACCTTCTTTTGCGTAGGTGCTAATGCCGCTAAACACCCTAATTTAGTGGCTGAAATCCTAGCTAAAGGCCACAGCTTGGGCAACCATACCATGCAGCATTTAGATGGTTGGGCTACTGACAATTTGCCTTATTTTCACGATGTGCGCCACTGTGCAACCCAAGTTAACTCTAGCCTGTTCCGCCCGCCTTACGGCCGCATTAAGCCCCGCCAAGCGCAATTTTTACTCCGTCATTATGAAATAGTGATGTGGGACGTATTGAGTGGCGATTTCGATCCCCACCTCAGCCAAGAGGAATGTGCGCGAAACGTTATTCAACATGCAGGCCCCGGTAGCATCGTTGTCTTCCACGATAGCTTTAAAGCGGAGGAAAAGATGAAATATGCCCTGCCTAAGGTACTAGAACACTTCAGTGCCCTTGGCTATCGCTTCGGCCGAATCACAACCGACTTACTGACTAAGAACGTACCAATACCTGCCGGCATCAGCATCGCCTAAAGGAGGAAGTATCGCTAACAAGAATTTATCTTCGATGTTCCAATGTAAATGAAAGCTACCACCCGCAAAGGAGGTAGCTTTCTTTGTCTTGCGCTACAAGACGACCCTTGCCCCTGCATTTATGCCCGTCAAATAAGACGGATCAACAAAGGAACGAAGCGTGGCATAGCCCTAGTTGAGCCGCCTTCAAACACGCCCACTGCAACTGTGGGTAATCGCTCAAACCCTAGCCTACTTTTGCTTAACAGCGCAGGTATTGATACCAAAAAACGTGTAAAGTGGGCAAAAGCTAACCAAGCTAGTGAGCACGAAAACCCCTGCTAGGAGCAGCAGAACGATGCCCAAAGTGCCCCCAATATTGCCTGTAAAGAACAAAACCGCAATAACGGCAGCCACCACGAAGCGAATAATTTTATCCGTAGAACCCATATTAACAGTCATAAAATAAAAATTTTTAAGCGAAAAAATACTGCCCTAAGCAGACCAAAGCATAAACTAGCGCGAAGCAAAGCAGGCAAACGCCCACCAACCGAATTATTTGTTGCTTAGTCATAGCTTAAAGATAGTGAATCTCAGGTGATTTATCAAGATATAAAGCGTTTTTTGTCGGATAGCGGATTATTGAAGTCACGAGCCCAATAGGCTTACGGCCTAAGTCTTGAAAGAAAGGGCTACAATACGGGGCAAAAGAGAGGGGAACTATAAAAAGGGTATTTGTGCAAACAAGGACACAGTGGCTGGCTGCCGCTTCGCTCGCGGGGGCAAAGCTAGCCTGTTATAAAAAGTTGTGTAGTAATATCGGGCGAAACTAGCAGCTTGTGTACCTTTGTAACTTGGATGGGCATAGCGGCGGCGAATGTTGCTGTTAGCTAGCTTTTTTTCTAGCTTTTTGATAAAACAAAAAAATGGATTTTCTAGAGGAATTACAGTGGCGCGGTATGCTACACCAATCGACCCCAGGGCTAGAGGATTTGCTGATGAGTGGTTCGCAATTGGCTTATATTGGGTTTGACCCGACGGCGCAGTCGCTCACGATTGGCAACTACGTGCAGATCATGCTCCTCAATTTATGGCAACGAGCCGGCCACCGGCCCATTGTTTTGATGGGAGGTGCTACGGGCCGCATCGGCGACCCAAGTGGAAAAGACCAAGAGCGGCAGCTGAAGACCTACGAAGAATTGGATACCAACTTGGCGCGGCAAGTGGAGCAAATGAAACGGCTACTAGATTTCGAAGGGCCCCATGGTGCCATTTTGGTCAACAACTTAGATTTTTACCGAGACATGTCGGCCATTGATTTTTTACGCGACGTTGGGAAAACGCTAACGATTAATTACATGTTAGCGAAAGATTCGGTAAAAAATCGGATAGAGACGGGTATGTCGTTCACCGAATTTAGTTATCAATTACTGCAAGGCTACGATTTTGCGAAGCTCTTTGAGGCTCACGCTTGCCGGGTTCAGATGGGCGGTAGCGATCAGTGGGGCAACATCACGGGCGGGATTGAGTTTGTGCGTCGCAAGTTGGGCGAGAAAGCTTTTGCCGTAACAACGCCGCTACTGACGAAAGCCGATGGCACTAAATTTGGCAAATCGGCGGGGGGTAATATTTGGCTTTCGGCCGAGCTGACTTCCCCCTTCGATTTTTATCAATTCTGGCTACGCGCCAATGATGCGGATGTAGAGAAATTTGTGAAATACTTTAGTCTGCGCAGCCGAGCGGAGATGGAAGAGATGATAGCGCGCATTCCCGATGAGCCCAACGAGGTCAAAAGGCTATTGGCAGAGGAGCTCACAGCTCGTCTTCACGGGGAGGCTGGCTTAAAACTAGCTTCTACGGCTACCAACATTGTATATGGCAGAAGCGCTGATGCGGAAGAATTAGCTAGTTTAGATGCCGCCACGCTAGGTAGTTTAGCCGACAAGATCGAAACGCTGCGGGTCGATAAGGCCTTATTTAATTCGGGGGCCTTGCTCCTTGACTTTTTGAGCGAACAAACGCAGCTATTTAGTTCGAAGAGTGAAGCCCGCCGAGCGATACAGAGTAATGCCATCAGCATCAATAAAGAAAAAATTAACGAGCCGGAAGCTAATTTACAAACGGAATATTTGCTACACGGCAGCTACGCCTTGTTAGAAAACGGCAAGAAGAAGAAGTACCTCATCATAGCGCAATAAGTATGCAACAAATCCGAGCTGCCATTGCGGTTAAAGAGGCTATTTTAGCAAACGCTGACTTGCTGAGACAAGTAGAGGTGGTAATTGCGCGTTGTGTACAGTCGCTGCAAGCTGGCGGCAAGATTCTCTTTGCCGGCAATGGCGGCAGCGCAGCCGATGCCCAGCACCTAGCAGCGGAGCTAAGCGGCCGTTTCTATTTTGACCGGCCTCCACTCTATGCAGAAGCCTTACACGTCAACACCAGCTACCTCACGGCCGTGGGCAATGACTATGGCTACGAGCAATCCTTTAGCCGCATGGCAACGGCTATGTGCCAAGAAAGGGATGTGCTCTTTTTGCTCTCTACGAGTGGGAACTCGCCCAACATTCTAGCGGCGGCCAAGGCCGCTAGGGCTGCGGGCACCTATTTAGTAGGGATGACCGGGCAAGGGGGAGGCCATTTGGCGGCACTTACCGACCTCTGTATGCAAATGCCTACTAGTGATACGCCCCGTATTCAGGAAGCTCACATGCTACTGGGGCATATCATCTGTGAAGAAGTCGAGCGAAGAATTTTTCGGCCTACTTAATAGAGGATATGTGAGCCAATTTTGTACGCGCACGCACGCT
>DAINNZ010000006.1:0-17586 GCA_036735605.1 Lewinella sp.
TATTTAATGGTTGGCTAACGCAGGGGCAAGTGTATTTTTGAGCGCAAATGCTACCATACACAATATTTCCCCTATCTTTGCGATCTATTCTTAGGAGTCGATGCTCCTACCTTACACGAACAACACATTGATCGCCGCCCCATGGGCAAATGGTAAGAGCGTACTGACTTTTTCGGAATACTTCCGTCAAAGTTTATGCTTCTTCTATACAAGCTCACTTCCATGCTCCGCAAGCTAGCATTTAGTACCTGCTGTTTTCTCATCTTTTCAGCTACCGCTTTCAGCCAAGAAAGTACCACTACCCTCTTGCTGGAACGAACCATAGAAAGACTTTTATTACCCGCTATTCCTAACAGCCAAACTTTCATCGTCCGGCCTACCGTGGTTGGGCAACGCTATGCTATCCAACTCAGTGGTTATGACCAGCAAGCCTATCAGATCAGCTCCCACCAAGGCGGCACCTTGCAGCGAGGCGACCAATATTACTACGAGCTACAAGCCACCGCAGAACAACTTTCCTTCACCTTGCAAAGAAGAGTGGGCTGGGATGAACAGAACAACTTTCGCCTTAGCATTGCCAACCTAAGCGCTCTTAATCAACAAAGTGGAGAGCCAGCCAATCATAATAGCTCCACCATTATCGTAACACCCGACGACGATGCCCAGCAGCTCGTGGATGCCATCTTTCGCAATAATTCCTGCTTTAACACTAGCAACCATAGCTTCACAGGTGTTTCTGGCTTTTGGCCTCCTTTTGGCGGCGTTCTATCCCAACTAGGCACCTTTAGCAATGGTGACATGTCGATTGGAATCGATCAAGGCGTAGTCCTGACAAATGGTAGTACCCACCAAATCGGTCAAGCAAATAACACTAGTTTTACAGGCTATAGTTATAGTTTTTTGCCTAGTAGTATTCAAGACCCTGACTTACTTACCCTAAGCGGTGGCGTTCCGCTCTACGATGTAGCCATCTTAGAATTCGACTTTACCCCTACTACCGACTTCATCAACTTCAATTACGTATTCGCTTCCGATGAATACTGCGAATTGCAAGATGTCTTCAATGATGTTTTTGCCTTCTTAATTAGTGGCCCCGGCATTAGCGGCCCGTTCTCAAACCAAGCCCAAAACATCGCCGTACTACCGGATGGAACCCCCATCTCTACCAGAGCGATTAACGATGGCAATAATACTAACCTCTTCCAATCAAACCGCCCTTTAACAGGAAACGACATCTGCGGAACCCTCCCTCCTGTGGCGCTCAACAGTATTGAGTTTGACGGCTTCACCGTGCCCCTCACCGCTAGCGCAACGGTGCTCCCTTGTGAAACCTATCGCCTTAAATTGATACTGGCAGATGTGAATGATTCGTTTTATCATAGTGCTGTTTTTTTCCAGCGAGGCTCTTTCGTAGCCAGCTTAGTTAACCCTATGGAACCAGCCGCCACAGCAGAAAATACGGGAGCGGCAAACGCTCCCTTAGAAGGTTGTAGCGATGGCTACTTAATCTTCACCAGAGTTGACAGTAATATCACAGATGATGTGGCTGTCTATTTTAATATCAGCTCCGCCAGCACAGCCACTTTTGGCGTAGATTATAGCATGCAAACGGATAGCTTCATCATTCCTGCTGGCAGGTTGAGTGATACGCTCTTCATCACCATTTTCCCTGATGAAGAAGCCGAAGGGGTTGAAACCGTTATTTTACAAATTACGGGCATTTGTAATTGTGAAGATAACCAAGCCATTTTCTATATCACGGATCCGCCCGAATTATCCTTGAGCCTACCTAGTGTTCCTGCCGATTGTGCTGGCAATTTCGTTGATATTGCTCCATCCGTAACAGGAGGTGTAGGCGAGTATCGTTTCAATTGGTCGGATGGAAGCCAAGATAGCCTGCGGTCTCTTATGTTTCAAAATGGCTCGCAAACCTATTACCTTACGGTAACGGATAATTGCCGACAGACCCAAGTGGATTCTTTGGTAGTTCAAGCACCCGATATACAAGCTACCGTAGTGGGTAACTACTCGCTTTGCGAGGACACCCTTGCCCGCGTCCCGATTGTACTGCGTGGAGGAATAAATTACACACTGGATATCCTTGAAAACGGAATCCCGCGCAGCATTACTGTCGATAACCAAGATACGTTATGGCTAAGCTACACCGATCCCACTACCCTCCTTTTGGTAGCGGTAGCGGCCGATGGCTGTCCTGGCCAGGCAAGTGGCCAAGCCAACGTCAGTAGCAGTACCTTTCTAGTAGAAGCCGTCCTTACCCATATCGCCTGTTACGGCGATAGTTCCGGCTCGATTTTAGTAAATGTAAACAATCAAGCGGCTGCCTACACCTTCAATTGGCAAGATTCCGATCTAAGTGGTTTCGACCCCCAACACCTCGGTGCTGGAACCTATTCATTGCGTATAAATGATACCGCTGGCTGTCATTTTGATACCTTCTTTGTACTTACGCAGCCTATTGAAGCATTACGGATTGATACCTTGGCACTACAAAATGAAAATTGCAGGCAACTAGCGGCGCTTAGTGCCCAAATCAACGGAGGCACTGCTCCCTACAACTTTCTCTGGTCAGACGGAAATAGTGCTGATCTCACTAGGGAAAATCTGGCGGGAGGAAACAACTATACCCTCCAAGCAACAGATGCCAATGGCTGTGTGGCAATCGCTGATTTTTCGCTTATCGACCAAAGCAGTAGTATCAACGCCTCCATTGTCGCCTCAGCGCCGCTATTAAGCTGTGCTGTAATTCAACTGGATTTAAACGCGGCAACGTCGTATGCCAATCCACTTCAGTATAGCTGGCTTTCTCCCAGCGGCGACACGATCGGTAGCCAAGCGACCCTTAATATTACGCAACCTGGCAACTACCAGCTCTATTTACTCGACGAGCAAGAAGGCTGCGATACGATTCTGCACTACAGCGTGCTACAAAATATCGACAGCCTTGCGCTACTGAGTAATGACACTCACAGCCTCAATTGCCTTATAGACAGTGTTCATTTAGAAGTAACAGTGGTGGGCTATACAGACCCTGTAAATTATGAATGGTATGATCAGCAAGGCAACTTGCTCAGTAGCACTACTATTTTAGGCCCCATTACGGCAGCTGCCAATTTCACTTTTACTGCCCGCCGTTTAGATAACGGTTGTAGTAGCCAACTAAGTTTTTCCGTCGCTGAGGACTTTTCGGTGCCAGCCTTTGTACTTTCCGCGCCTACACCCTTGAGCTGTAGGGAGCGCCTTGCCCCTGCGTCAGCCCAAATTATTGAAAATGGCAATTACACCTATCAATGGACAACGGAGAATGGGCAGATTGAAAGCCAAGCCGACCAAGCTACCACCATGGTGAGTGCCCTTGGTGAATACAGCGTGCTCATAACGAACACAGACAATGGCTGCACAGCCAGCGGCCAGGTGAGTGTAACGGAAGATCGTAGCTTACTCCTTCCCACTGCCGGCGCCAACCGCTTGATCCCTTGCGACGCGCCTAATCTTCAATTGACAGGAACGGCCAGCCCTATCTTACCAAGCACACAATTTCGATGGCTGAATGCCGCAGGTGAGCCGGTAAGTAACACCGCTACGCTCAGCACTACACAAGCGGGCGTTTATACCCTAGAGGTAACCCATCCCATCTCTGGCTGTGTGGCCAGCGACCAAATTTCGATAAGGCGTGAAGGCCCAGAGCAACTGCCAATAGTGCCCAACCTATCTCCTTGCCCTGAGATAGGCGGATCGATAGCGATTGGTGCAGTAGTAGGCGGCACAGCACCCTATCAATATTTCATCGATGGGGAAGAAATTTATCTCAACGACTCCCCTAACAACCCGGGAAGTAGCCGTGTCGTACGGTTTTTACCCGCTGGCTTCCATGCCATTTCGGTTCGAGATGCCAACGGCTGTAGTTTACTGGATACTTTTCAAATATTCGAGCAGCTTCCATTTGAAGGAAGAGCGGAAGATATCAGCGTCCGTCTAGGTGAGCTCGCTACACTGGGTGTGACGAGCAACCGCGACGGAGATATAGGCTCCTATCAATGGCAAGGTACGGAGGGCTTGAGTTGTGTAAACTGCCCGAATCCAACAATAGGGCCCTTAGAAAGCTTTCGGGCCTTCGTGACCCTAACCGATGTATATGGTTGTTCTATTCGACTTGCGCAAAGTGTTTTTGTAGATCGGCGCCAGCTAGTATATGCGCCAACGGCATTTAGCCCTCGGCGGCCTGATGGCTTCAACGACTACTTTACGCTGTATGGCGATGACCGCTTTGTTGTTCAAATCAATTACTTGCGAATCTTTGACCGCTGGGGCAGTATGCTTTTTGAAAAAGAAAACCTAGCAATAGGAGATGAAAGAGCTGGTTGGGACGGTCGCTTTAAGGGGCAGCTACTGAACAACATCACCTATATTTTCTCCGCAGAAGTACAACTTTGGGACGGAACCACCGAGCAAATAAAAGGCGCTTTTCATTTAATCCCCTAAAAGCATGAAGATATATCAAAAAACAAGCCTATTGATTAGCCTAGTCTTACTAGTAGCCTGCGGCTCTAAGCTGGAAGAATCGCAAAGCAGCAACAGCCAAATCAAAGCATTGGACATAAGCGTAGTTGATTTAGCAGAGCGGCACTATTTGGTTATCCGAGATCGGCTGCCCTTAGCTATCATGACAGGCTTTTTGGGGCTGGAGTCGAAAAATCTAGTAGCGGCAGCTCGCCAAGCGGGTATTGAGCCATTGGGGCCTATTGCTGCTTTATTTTATGATTGGGATGAGGCAGCCGGTATTGGCGAAGCAGCCGTAGCGCTCCCCGTTGCAGCCGGTACGTCGCTTGCCCCTTATCAATTAATAAGCTTGCCCAGTTGCAAAGCTTTTGCTGCTACCTTACAGGGTGATTATACGGGGTTAGGCGCTATTCATTATGGTCTAAATACCCAGTTTCAAGCCCAAAAGACGTTGCAACCCATGGCACCCAGCATAGAAGAGTATATCAAAGGGCCAACCGATGGCGTGGCGGAAAGTGATTTTGTCACTAGAGTGCTCTACCCCATTGAGCCCAATTAGGAAGCCTAGCACATTTCGCCAAAAGAATTTACCTTTGCGGCATGAATAGAGCCGAATTATACCAGCAAATCTTAGCGAAAAAAAGTTTCCTTTGCGTAGGCTTAGACCCTGATCTGCTTAAGCTGCCCCCGCATTTAGACGGGGATGTATTAAGTTTTAATAAAGCTATTATCGACGCTACGCGCCCCTATTGCGTGGCTTACAAACCGAACTTGGCTTTTTTTGAGGCCTTAGGCGTGCAGGGCCATTCCCTTTTAAAAGCAACCATTGATTACATTGGCAAAAGCCATTTCGTAATAGCCGATGCCAAACGAGGCGACATCGGCAACACCAGCACGGCCTATGCCAAGGCTGCCTTCGATATTTGGGGGGCTGATGCCATAACCGTAGCCCCTTATATGGGTGCTGATTCAGTCAAACCTTTCCTTGATTTCGAAGGCAAGTGGACTATTCTGTTGGCACTTACAAGTAACCTTGGTAGCCAAGATTTCCAAGTTAGCGCACAAGCAAGCGGAGAAGCAAGCCTCTACGAAAAGGTCATGCGTACTGCTCAAACTTGGGGTAGTCCTGACCAGTTGATGTTTGTCTGCGGTGCCACGCATCCAGAGGCTTTCGCCAGCTTGCGCAAAATAGCCCCTGAATACTTCTTCTTAGTACCTGGCGTAGGTTCGCAAGGCGGCGACCTAGCAGCCGTTTGCCAATACGGCATGAACGATCATTGCGGCCTACTAATCAACAGTAGTCGCGATATTTTATACGCTAGCAATGGGCTCGATTTTGCCGCCGCCGCAGCGGCGGCGGCAAAAAAGATACAAGTTGAGATGCTGCAATATCTGTAAGTATTGGACTATTTCGGCAGCACAATCACATCCATCGCTGTTTCTCGGATCATGCTGTTATAAGCTGGCACTTTATCCGCAACAATAGACCTGAAGCTAGCTAGCTCGGCGTCAATTTTTTGACTCAGCTCGTTTTTCAGTGCATATAGTTGCTCGGTAGGCCGGTTCGAACCAATGCCCGCTAAGCTGTTAAGGTGCGCTAGTTTGTTGGTTAGCCGGATAGGAAAGTTCAGGGGGTCTTGACCCGAACGGTTTTTCGTTTGATACAGCGCTTCCTCCACAGCCGTAACACCTTGAATAATTTCCTTGCCCAAGGCTACAATTTCCTTGGCTTCTTCTCCATCGATTCGGGCTTGAAAGCCCTCGATTTGGCTTCTCAGTTGCCGAATATCGATAATGACCTGATGGGCTTCACTAACCTTATCCTGCACGCCTTTCATAAAATCAAACTGTGCCTGTAGGTCAGCAGCACTAGCTTCCACACGGGGATCTGGCTTGATGACGAAAGGCTGTTTTTGTAGCTGATCACCATATTGCATTACCACCTCATACTTCCCTGGTAGTGCCCTTGGGCCACCCACACCGGCCCACCAAAGGATCATATCATCGAAGCGGGTACCGCTTGGATAGGCCAAGTTCCATTGAAAAGTATGGCTGCCAGGCTTTGCTTCCCATTTTTCAGCTCGCTCCTGCGCATCGGTAGTCCAAGTGCGGATCGTGTCTCCCTTTGCATCTAGGATACTGATTTTCCCTAGCAATGTATCCCTAAAGATGGCTTCCTTGATAAAATAGTGAAAAATAACCCCACCAGGATGGTTTTTACCAGCCGTTCTGCTTTTCGCACTGTTACCTCCCATCCGCCAGGCCGATAGGGGTTCGTAGAGATGAAAATCTGCGGTAGCTATTTTTTCGTTCAGTTGATGCAAAGGGCTTAGATCATCAATGATCCAAAAGCTCCTGCCTTGCGTAGCTACAATCAAGTTATGATCCTTGATGGCCAGATCGGTAATCGGTACGATGGGCAAATTGAGCTGAAAAGGTATCCAATTTTCACCGTCATCGAAACTGAGATACATACCACTTTCCGTGCCAGCATACAACAGCCCCGCTCTCGCCGGATCAGCTCTGAGCACCCGCGTGAAATGAGCCGGATCAATTCCTTTTGTGATCCGTCGCCATGTCTTACCATAATTGCCACTATGATAAAGATAGGGCGTATAGTCGCCTAATTTATAGCGGGTTCCCGCTAAGTAAACGCCCCCTTTGCGGAAAGGATCTACCTCAACACTATTCCACATCACCCATTCTGGGGCATCTTTTGGTGTTACATTTTCCCAGTTTCCACCACCGTCTCGGGTAATATGTACGAGGCCATCATCACTACCTGTCCAGATAAGCCCAGCTTCTAATGGGCTTTCAGCAGCAGCAAAAATAGTGGCATAATATTCTACACTCGTATTATCTTTCGTGATTGGCCCACCACTCGGTCCTAGCTTGCTTGTATCTGCGCGGGTTAAATCGGGACTGATGATCGTCCAGCTTCGCCCGCCATCAGTAGTAGCATGTAATTGGTTACTGCAAGCATAGAGCTTCGTAGGGTCATTCGGACTAAAGAAGATAGGGAAGTTCCACTGAAAGCGATATTTCATACCTTCTGCACCGTAGCCCATAGGATTATCAGGCCAAACATTGATAGCCTGCTCTTGATTGGTCGTATGATTAAATCGCGTAAGGTAACCGCCATAGCTTCCTCCATAGACGATATCACTGTTCTGTGGATCCACCGCAATATGAGCACTCTCCCCGCCAGCTGTTTCTTCCCAAGCACTCTCATCTAAGTAGCGCCCATCGGTTCGGTGCGAGATTCGAACGGTGCTATTATCTTGCTGTGCACCATAGATGCGGTAAGGGAAATGATTATCCGTCACCACCCGGTAAAACTGTGCGGTAGGCTGGTTGTGGTAAGTGCTCCAGTTTTCTCCGCCATCGAAGCTTACCTGCGCACCGCCGTCATCGGCAATAATCATCCTACTGGGGTCTTCCGGAGCGATCCAAAGATCGTGGTGATCACCATGTGGCGCGTTCGCAGCCGTGAAGGTTCTGCCACCATCCGTACTATGATGATAACTCACATTTAAGACGTAAACGCCATCTACATCTTGCGGATCGGCATAAATACGCGTGTAATACCAAGCGCGTTGCCGTAGCGACCGTTCGCTATTGCGTTTCACCCAGGTATCCCCGCCATCGTTACTCACAAAAACGCCGCCATCTTTGTGCTCGATTATAGTATAAATACGGTTGCCATCCACTGGCGAAATAGCTACACCACTGATGCCCCAAATACCTTTTGGAAAACCAGGCTTATCATTGAGCCGCTCCCACTTATCCCCGCCATCGGTTGATCGGTATAAACCCGCATCTTCACCACCGCTCTCAAGGCTGTAGGGCGTTCGGCGGATCTGCCAAATGGAGGCAAACAAAACCTTCGAATTATTTGGATCCATCACTAAATCAACAGCCCCAGCCTTATCACTAACGAAAAGAATACGATCCCAGGTGCTGCCCCCATCCTTTGAACGATAAACGCCTCGCTCCTCAGTCGGCTTGTATAGGTCGCCCAACACAGCTGCATACACCCAATCTGGATTGCGCGGATGTACCCGAATCCGCGGAATGTGCCGGCTATTTTCTAACCCGATTGAGCGCCAATTTTTACCTCCATCTTCAGTTTTCCAGGCTCCATACCCATAAGACACATTGCCTCTCACTGTTTTCTCTCCACCACCTACATAGATAGTATTCGGGTCGCTCTCACTTACGCTCACAGCTCCAATAGACCCACCAAAGGCTCCATCGCTGATATTTACCCAGCTCTGGCCGCCGTCCTTGGTTTGCCACACACCACCCCCCGTGCCGCAAAAGTAGAAAAGGTTGGTTTCCCCAGCCACACCTGCCACTGCAGCACTTCGCCCTCCACGGTAAGGACCAAGGGAACGATACTGCAAAGAGTTGTAAACAGCAGGATCTAAAAGAGAAGCCGCGCTAACTGGCTCCGTGTTACTAACTTGCTTTTTCCTAGACTGCGCGGATACGCTTGTCAAAAGCAGGCTACTAAGTAAAAAAAAGAGTAAAAAGAAAATTCGCATAATCGGTAGTTCAATTGATAACAATCCAACTACGAATATAGCACTATTTTCCGAAAGTCTATTATAGCTTAAACAAAAAAAATCGGAGCCAGCTATGCCGACTCCGATTTCAGACAGAAGGAACTAACCCGCTATCTGTAGCTTACTTACTTCTGTGTAGCAGCGTTTGGATCTGGCTCTACCATACCGTTGAGGTAAACAAAAGTTTGAGCAGGATTCGTATTAGCCGTGATGGTTACTTTCTGGCTACGCTGGCCTGGCTTTCCTTTTGAGTTGAAAGAAACAGTGATTTCACCACTATCGCCAGGAGCAATAGGTGCAGTTGGCTTTTGAGGTACCGTACAACCACAGCTGCCTTTCGCATCGCTGATGATAAGGGGCTCGCTGCCAGTGTTTTTGAACTTGAAAATACGGTTTACCGTTTCGCCATCCACGATCGTACCGAAGTCTAGTGTAGCAGCTTCAAACTCCATAGTAGTAAGTGGGCCAGAAGGAACTGCTACGCTTGGCTCAGCTGGTTGTACAGGAGCAGGCATAGCCGTTGTTTCGGTTACGGCAGCGCGTGCCTCAGCTTGTGCATCAGTAGCACTTGTTTGGCAACTAGTAGCTACGAAAGAAATTGCAACAACAGCAAAAAGAAATTGCTTGAACATGATGTATGTTTTGATTTAAAAATGAATCAGTTGAGGTAGAAAAAAAACCGCTAACAATCTCGAGGTTCTATTTCTGCTGCAAAGTTACGGCTATTAACACATAATTTATGTAAATGATACCCGAATCTTTGTTAATAGCTTGTGAATGAGACTAAAATATCTACCTTTGCGGCCTCAATAAAAAGTGTAATGATGAATCGCAGCATGATAGCCGGCAATTGGAAGATGAACACCACCAATGCAAGCGGCAAGGCACTCGTAGAAGGGGTTATACAACAAGTCGCTAAGCCAGCAACGAAAGTAGTGTTTGGCGTGCCCTACGTACAACTAGCACAAGTAGCCGACTTGCTAGCCGACTTGCCGCATTTCTCCGTTGCTGCCCAAAATTGCCACCACGAAGAAAGCGGTGCATACACTGGCGAAATTGCACCTGCCATGCTAGCTGCGCTTGGTGTGGAATACGTCATACTTGGCCATAGTGAGCGCCGCGATTACTTCGGCGAAGAAGATGTATTGATCGGTAAAAAGGTACGCAAAGTAATCGATCATGGCATGCAGCCTATCTATTGCTGTGGCGAAAAACTAGCCACCCGCCAAGCTGAGCAGCACCAACCGCTTGTAGCTGAGCAAATTAAAACTGCTCTCTTCTCCCTCTCGCCCGAAGATTTCACCAAGGTGGTGATCGCCTACGAACCCGTCTGGGCTATTGGCACCGGCGTCACCGCTAGCCCTGCCCAAGCCCAAGAAATGCACGCTTTTATCCGCCAGCTCATAGCCAAACAATACGGTGAAATTATGGCACAAAAAACCAGTATTCTCTACGGTGGTAGCATGAAACCCGATAACGCGGCCGAACTCCTCTCTCAAACCGACGTGGACGGCGGCCTCATCGGCGGAGCCAGCCTGAAGGTAGAAGACTTCGTCGCTATCATTCAAGCAGTCTAAAGCCTTCCATCAATAGACTTGTTGTATTGCAATATTGCAGGGGCAAGGGCAGTTTAGAAGCACAAGTGTTACGGAATAGGCCGATTCGGCAGGCTGGCAGCAGCCGCCTAGCGAAGGAGGTTGACTTCTCCTTTTGCAATTTCCTCGCGGCCATCAAAGAAAGTGAGCCGAGCTGTATATACATACAGACCACTAGCTGCCTTCTGTCCTCGCACCTGCCCATCCCAACCCAAATCTGGCCGATTGGGCGCAAAGGGTGCTACTAAGGAAAAAACCTCTCCGCCGAAGCGATTGAAAATCCGAAAATCCGAAACCTGCAGCACGTCACTACCGCCAAAGGGAAAGAATAGATCGTTTACCCCGTCTCCATTCGGGCTAAAGGCAGTCGGGATGTAGTAGCGTGGCTGCCGATCTACTAGCAACTGTATTTGGCTGCTGGCCTCACAATCCGTGATGGTATCCCGAATGCTAAGACGCACCTCCATAGTCCGCTGTGGCCTGAAGTAGGTCGCAGGGGCTTGTAAAAGGGGGTCTATCGACCAATTATACACCAAATCTTGGCTATTGGTAGCTAACTGCAACCAGACAGAATCGCCCAGCAGTACGGTTCTATCGCCTCCTAAATCGGCTAATAAAACGGGAGGCGGAGCCACTAGCACCGCTAGACGGAATACACAACCCAGCGCATCTTCCACTGCTAAATCATAACTACCCGCTGTAAGTCCTGTAAAAAGGCTATCAGCCGAGAAACCTCCATCTCCTAGCGCAAATAGGTAAGGCGGTAAACCCCCTGCCACTGTTTCTACACGAATTGCGCCCGCATTGGCAGCATCAGGGCAGCGTATGGCTCGGCTACTAGCCCTGGCCGTCAGGATGGGAGGTGCCTCCAACTGGTAGCTAGCCACCGCTTGGCAGCCATTAGCGTCCGTAACCGTTAGGCTGTAGATAGCCGGACCTAGCTGCGTCGCTAGGGCTGTATTTTGCCCATCCGACCAAGTATAGGATAGGTTGCCTCCCCCCCCACTAGCAAGGGCCGCTAATTGCCCATCTTCCGTAGCTGCGCAGCGAATGGGGTTCATCTCATCGATACGCAATGAAAGCGGACTGGCAGGCTGCTCAATCGTGGCACTTAAACTAGCCGTACAGCCATCTGAATTAGTCACCAGCACTGTGTAAACACCAGCCGCTAACCCTACTAAATCAGCCGTAGTAGCGCCTTGCGACCACTCATAGGAAATAGGGCTACCATTGCTAGTGATTCGAATCTGCCCATCTTCGCCATCAAAACAAGTAACCCCCTCCACCGCTGCAAAGAGTAAGAACGGTAGCGGTTCTACTACATTCGCTTCCACATGGCGCTCACAGCCATTAGCATCCCGTAAGACAAAGCGGTAGTTACCCGCACAACCATAGCCTCCTGCCGGTGCTATCGTATCCATGGAGTAGCCACCTACCCCCCCTCCAAAATCGAGCACGAAGCTCGCATCACAAGCTTGATAGCAGCTAATCGGCTGCTGAGAAGCAATCGAAAACAGCAGTGGAGCCGGTTCCTCTACCCGCAGAAAAATGGTATCGTTGAAAAACTGATCTGCCAAGGTAATACGGTAAGTACCCGCCGGTAAATTATTCACCCGTACCGAGTCTCCCGCTGTCAGTAGAACCCCTAAACCACCTAGGCTTTGCGTTTCATTAGACCAGCTGTAAACATAGGGCGCACGGCCACCTAGAATGCCCAACAACAAACTCCCTGTGCTATCTCCATGGCAAAGCACGGAATCCGTACGGCCAAAAGGTAAAAGCGGTGGTACAAAATCAACTACAAAACAGCTGTCCGTTTGGCAACCTATGTCATCCCTAAGCACCACACAGCAATTAGTGCCTGCAACCAAGTTATTATTCGTTGCTACCCCGCCGGGCCCTAGGGGCTCAAAAGGCCCACCACACCAGCTAATGGTATAATTTCCACTACCTCCACTGATGCTGGCCGTGGCTTCCCCATCACTCCCTCCCAGTCCAATAGCCGGCCGCGTTTGATTGAGTTGTAGCTGAAGTGGAGCCAAGACCGTTAAGTCCGTAATTACAATACTATCGCAGTTCCCTCCCGGTATCTTTAGTGTGTCGATGTAATATCCGCTCTGGTTGTAGATCATGGTGCCTACTTGCACACTACCCGTGCTACAAATTGTTGTATCCTGCATCGTCACAGGGCGGATATCCCCCAAATCTCGTACAAGAATCGTGAAATAGCCCTGCGAGCTTTGCCCCGCCCCATCTACCAGCACCCAGTAGGGTCTGCCAGGGTCTAAGCAACTAAAGGTAAAAGACTCATCAAAGCTACTGGGATCTCTGCCACTATACAAATGTGTATAGAAGCCCGTACAAGAATCGTTCGAACTAGCATACAAAGCTAGCTCTAAATCGATAGGGCCAAAATTACTGCTTACCGCCTCTACCGCTATGTGCCCAGAAGGAGGTGCCACAAAACTGAACCAAACAGAATTGCGTGAAATGAAGTTGCGGACAAAGGGATCATCTGAAAAACCTGCGCAAAAATTACCCACCGCTGTCGGGCTACTCACTTGGCCCCCTTCCGGCACAGCACCCAAATCGTCTGCCTCACAGCGCAAGTCGCCTCCTCTTGGTAAGCCAGGATCAACCACTACTAGGCTGAAGGTGCCTTGCTGCGTATCCTCACCCCCAGCCCCATCTATTAAAATGTAGTAGGTCGTGTTTGGTAGTGGGCAGTAAAGCCTGATCTGCGCATCGTTCCCTGTATTATTTGTGACATATAGCGGAAAGCGCTGTAAGCTGGCCGTACAGGAATCGGCCGAGAAGACCATTAATTCTGCATCCAACAGGTCGCCCGTGCCTAAAGGGTCGCTAAAAACTTGGATGAGTTGCATGGGGCTTACCTCGGCATCCGTCGTGTAACGAAACCATACACCGTGGTTGTTGAATAGATTGACGTTGATATCTACGGGGTTAATCTCGTTGAGCGCATCCGCACAGTTATTGTCGTAGGTTTGTAAAGTATCGCCTAGCAAACTACCGTAGGCAAGTAGCCCTAAGTCCACTGCCCCACACAGATAATTAAAGTCGTTGGGGTCTTCTGCGGTTTGGAGCGTTAAATAAAGCTCGCCTCGGCTACTACCCGTAAGGATGCGTATCGTATCTGAGCTACTACTACCCGCTGCTGGCAAGCTGATCGTTTGGCAAAGACTCTCTAGGCAAGAGGGAAAGACGGCACAAGGCAAAATAATACCATCGTTCTCGAAAATATCGAAGCAAACCTCTATACTGGCAGGAAGATTACAACTTCCATCGATTAGTTCGGTATATTGTATAGTAGGAGCTGCCGTAAAACAGCCCCCCGACCAAGCTGGATCGTACAATACAGGTGCCTGCCCAGCAATACGGACGCTGTACATCAAGTCTGGATCGCTAAAAAGATCGGTGCAATCCGTTTCGATAGCAGCCCCCTCCACCCGAATAGTAACCGTTAGCTGAGCAGTAGCAGCAGGAAGGATAGCCCCAAGGCATATAGAAAGTATCAGTAATCGCATAAGCAAAGCTTCGTCATATTTTTCCCAAACACAAGGGCTCAAGGGTTATTAAACAGCCAAAGACAGCCCAAAATTACACACAAAATGGCAAGCTAGTAGCCAATCCGCTACACTTACATGGGCGTTACAGATCAGCAAAAGGTGGGAAAAGTAGATAATGCGGCCGACAAAGATAAAAACTGTCTTGCTATAAATACGATCAAAATCATTTTTTAGTATATCCGCCGGCATATAGCCTAGGCCTAGGGGGCTTGTTCGATCAGGAAGTCCCTTTAGGCACTTGCGCTACTAAGTTCACCCTTGCCCCTGCATCTAGTGCCAAAAATAAAGACTTGATACCAACGCTTAAGCCACCCAGGCCGTTTTTTTGAATAATCTCGACCCAATCAGAATGCCTAACAAACCACTAAGCATGGCAAAAGTACGGAAGGGAAAATCACTTCCATACACTAAATAAGGAGATAAGCCTAGCGTGCTTTCGCCGCCGCCGAAGCGTAAAAAAGCCGCTAAGAAAAAACCAATCAAAGCGCCATTTACATTCGCTTTGGGGTCGAAAAGCGCACAAACAAGCGCTGGAAAAAGCAAGCAATAGACAAAATCGGAGCACAAAAACCACAGCGCATAGACGCTCTTCACTTGAAAGGCGATGAGTAAGGCGGCCATGCCTACAATCCAAATGCTACGTTGAATGAGGCTGGCCATTTTCCGGTCGCTAATAGTAGGTGCTATCAAAGGACGATATACGTTCCAAACGCCCATACTACTCGCCGATAAGACGGAACTATCTACCGACGACATCACCGCCGCAGCGACTGCGCCCAGCCCGATCATAGCCACCCAAGGCGGCGTTAGATGCCGAATCACCCACGGCAAAGTAGCCGAAGCATCCGGTGGCGCTCCTACTACCGACCAATCAGCCACCGCTGCTACCATGCCTATAACGGTAGGTGCAATAGCCGCCAAAAGGCAAATTAAACCCGCCCAAATCGAGAGCTGCATCGCAATTTTCTCGTTTTTAGCTGCCAAGACCCGCTGAAAATAAACCTGCCAAGGAATACCCCCAAAGATGAGTAATAAAGCGTAATCCCACCAAGTCCAATAGCGCTCTCCGAGCACTGAACGGCTTGGCAATAAAGTAGCCGAGTCGCCAAACTTAAGTTGATAGGCCGCCCAAGTAGCCGACCAGCCCCCCGTATGGCTGAGGGCAAAAGGTACAATCAAAGCCAAACCAAAGAGCAAAATCCCTAGCTGTAGTATATCGGTAAGCGCAACGGCCCATAAACCACCCATAGCCGTGTAAGCAATCGCGACCATTGCAGAAAGTAAAATGGCCGTATTTAAATCGATTCCCAAGACCGTACCAAAAGTGGCACCTAAGGCGGTTAAAATGGCCGCCGTCCAGAATAATTCACCACTTAGCGCTGGCAAAAAGAGCAGTGCCGTCATTCGCTTACCATAGCGTTCTTGCAGCGGATCCAGCAAAGTGTGATAACGCCGGCGGCGCATAATACGAGCAAAGAAGAGCCCCCCAATGACTAGACTGAGGGCGTAGCCCCAAGGTGCTTGCACCCAGATCAAACCCGTTGTGGCTGTGTATTCTGCCGTGCCATTGATAAAACCACCCCCCACCCAAGTGGCACTCATGGTGAAAATAGCTACATACAAAGGCAGCGCTCGGCCAGCCAACATAAAAGCATCCGCCTCGTTATCCGCAGCCGATTTCCTAGTAGCTGCCCGCGCACCGATATAATAGATTAGCGCATAAAAAGCCGCCATCCAGCCAAAAGCAGGCCAATCTACTGACGAAGCCTGCGTGCTGTATAAATACAGCGCCGCTATTGTGAAAACAACCAACAAAAATAGGAACGGACGCAAATAAGTGGGCATAACGGCAAATAATATCTTCTGGCATGGCACAAGTTTTGTATCTTGCCCGCTAAAGTTGGAATTAAAAAGCGCAAGATAATGCGAAAAAAGATACTAGCCTGGTTCGTTCATCTTTTTACCTCCACGGGCCTTTTGGCGGCCTTTATGGCGCTGTTGGCCGCCGTAGCCCAAGACTGGCGAAATAGCTACCTTTGGTTGTTGCTTTGTTTACTCATCGATGGTATTGATGGCACCTTCGCACGGCTCGCTCGCGTGCGGGAGGTCTTACCGCAAGTGCAAGGGAAATATATTGATTACGTGATCGATTTTTTCACCTACGCTATTTTGCCGGCCTATATTTTCTTTGAAACCTTTGGCCTCTCCGGCTGGCCACAGTATGTGGCTACCTTTGCCATTTTGCTCTCTTCCGCACTTTATTACGGGATTGAAAACATGACCTCAGCCGATGGTAAACACTTTGTGGGCTTCCCCGTAATGTGGAATATGGTGGTCTTGTTGCTGGTTTTTATAGTGCCTGATCTCCCTCCTTGGTGGGTCTTTGCCGTAGTTTTATGCCTAGCCGTACTACATTTTGTGCCTATCCACGTCGCTTATCCTAGTATGGGGGGGCGCTGGTGGCCACTGACGCTAGCAGCTAGCGGCTTATTCATCGCGGCAGCCACAATCAGTATCTTACACTATCCCCATCCGCAGCCTTTATGGCAAGCAATCGTCTTGTTAACTAGCCTCTATTTTGTTATTTTAACCGTAGTAGATACTTACGCAGCTTGGAAGCAGTCCTGATTTTTGGCTGCCGCTTCGCTCGCTGGGGCAAGGGCAAAATGGTAGCGCAAGACACCCTCTTATCTCTAAGCCCTAGGGCAAGCTACGATGGGGCTGATATTATCCAATAATATATTACCGCTATAACTAAAAGGCGGATCCTTATGGTAAGCCTCAAAAATGAGGTAGCGAATGTCCTTCGCTAGCGTAAATTGGAGCAGATAGGTTTTCCAAAAACTATGATCCACCAAGCTACTCTCGTACAATAAATAGGAACGGTCTTGACGATGCTTACCGCCATAGACCCGTAGCTTTAAAGCACCATTATAACCCGAGTAGGTCCGGCTATGTGCTAAGGCCACTGAAAAGCGATAGCACTCACCTTGATACAGCGTTCTAGGTAATGCCTGCGCAATAGCTTCCCAACTACCATCGGGGCGCGTGATAAGTCCTAAGTAGGTATCTCCTTCTTCCGCTTCTTGATAAACGCCCCAGTAGCCGGGCAAAATATCGGGCGTACAAGCCTTAGTTGAGGTAACCCAACCGAGTGGCAAGGTAGCATCGGACGCAGCCCCCTCAAAAGAGGGATTCACGAGGCTAAAGGAGGGCGGCAACTGCGTCAATAAAGCAGAAAACGGAAACATCCCAACAACACAAGCGCAAATAACCAAGCGAGCTAACATAGTAGTAGATTAGGTTTTAACGATTTAT
>DAINNZ010000006.1:17596-59575 GCA_036735605.1 Lewinella sp.
CGCATCAGTTCCAAAAGGCCGTGACCATTAGAAAACGGTACGTCTCAATGCGTGAACGGTATTTTTATTTCAATTTACAATCCGCATGAAACGTATTTTTACTTCTTTTTTCTTCCTTTTGACTACAATCGGTCTATTTTTTCCTGCCAGCAGCCAAGCACAGTGTGTAGTAAACGCTAGCAACAACGATTATAGCGTATCGGTGCAAATCACTAGCCTCGAACTACTAGTTCCAACTAACTGTGAATTTGGCTACAACTATAATCTAGCAATTGGCTACGAAATCACTTATAGTGGTAGTAATATTCCTGCTACAATGTACAATCTACAAGGTGAAATTGGCTGTGGCAGCCAAAATCTTGGCTTTCAATTCCCCACCAGCACAGGTAGCGGCAACGGTGTAAAGGTGGTCAGCGGCACAGCTACTACTTGGAGTAATCCATGGAGAAATGTTGCTGACTGTAGCACCGCCACGGCAGAGAGCCTTGGCTGTGGACTATTCACCCTGAGAATCGAGGGTGTTGGCATCCCTAGCCAAACTATCGAATGTGACGCCTTCAGGCTTCCGATCGAACTGGTTCACTTCTCTGCTCGCCCACAAGGCTCGGAAGCGGTAGTGCTCAGCTGGCAAACCGCTGCGGAAGAAAATAATGACTTCTTCACCATAGAAAGAAGCCAAAATGGCCAGAGCTGGACAGCACTCAGCACCCTAGCAGGTGCAGGCAACAGCCAGCAGTTGCTCGACTACAAATGGACAGACCTGAGCCCATTGCCAGCTACTAGCTACTACCGGCTACGCCAAACCGATTTCGATGGCACTACCACACTTTCAGAAGTGGTGACTATTAGAAGAGAAGCCACTAGCCCAGCTATTGAGGTGAAGCTATTCCCTAACCCAGCCACCGACTATGCCATCATAGATGCGAGTGCCAACTTACTCAATCAAGCTCGCCTGCTCAACCTATTAGGCCAAGATGTAGGCCAGCAGGTGAACATCCAACGGCAAGGTGAAACACGCCTACAAATCAATCTCCATCAGTTAGCTCGTGGTAGCTACATCCTACAAATGGGGCACAAAGCCGTACTGCTTGAAAAGTTATAGCAAGCTTCGTTCAGCAGGTTTTCAAACAGCTCTGATAAACAAATCTAATTAAAACCATAAAAAAAGCCGGAGGCAACTGCTTCCGGCTTTTTATTTTTTGTTATTGAAGAGCTGCAACTGCTGTTGCGATGCGCTCAATCGCAGCTCTTAGCTGTTCTTCCGAGGCAGCGTAACTGATCCGTAAACAGTCAGGTGCGCCAAAGGAGGTGCCAGAAACCGTGGCTACGTAAACTGTTTGGAGCAAATATTCCGCGAAGTCATCCGAATTATGAATCGTATATTCTCCATTCGATTTACCAAATAAAGCACTGATATCGGGGAAGATATAAAAAGCACCAGCCGGCCGATTGACCTTAAAGCCAGGTATCTTGCCCAATCCTTCGATAATGAGTTCTCTGCGCTGCTCAAAAGCATGGCGCATCGCCTCCGTAGGCGCAAGGCTGCTATTCAAAGCATGAACGCCAGCTGCCTGAGCAATACTATTGGCACCGCTAGTGCTTTGCCCCTGTATTTTATTCACCGCGTCTGCCACAAATTGTGGAGCGCCTAAGTAACCTAGGCGCCAGCCAGTCATAGCAAAGCCTTTACTAAAACCATTCACGGTAATCGTACGATCTTTCACCTCGGGCATCGTACCAATACTGGCGTGTTTACCGCTGAAGTTGATATGCTCGTAGATTTCATCAGCTACCACTAATACATCGGGGAATTGAACTAGCATCTTCGCGATCGCCGCCAACTCCTCGTGGGTATAAACAGAGCCGGTAGGGTTACAAGGTGAGCTAAAAAGAAGGAACTTCGTCCGATCGGTAATAGCCGCAGCAATGGCTTCGGCACTTACTTTGTAGTCTTCTTCAATACCTGCACCGACTAGCACCGGTACGCCTCCGGCCACTTGAACAATATCGGAATAGCTCACCCAATAGGGAGCTAAAATAAGCACCTCGTCTCCTTCATTAAGCAAGGCCCAAGCCAAATTAGCAATAGACTGCTTAGCTCCAGTAGAAACTACAATTTGGCTCGGCGCATAATCAAGGCCATTTTCCCGCTTGAACTTATCCGAGATAGCTTGCCGTAATGCCGGTGTGCCGGGCACCGGTGTGTATTTCGTATCCCCTGCATCTAAAGCAGCTTTAGCCGCCTCTTTAATGTGTTCGGGGGTATCAAAATCAGGTTCCCCTAGGCTTAAGCTAATTACATCGTGCCCCTTAGCTTTTACTTCTCTGCCAAGTTGGGCCATCCGTAGAGTAGCGGATTCTTCCATTTTGAGCACGCGCTCAGATAGCAATTGTTTGCTCATTTGTAATAACGATTGAAACGATTTGGGCAAAACAGCCAATTAGCTGGCTTGTTTTTCTTAATAATGGCTGCAAAAGTAATGCGTTAGCACTGTTTCAATCCTATTTTAAACCGTAATTTGACCGTACACAAAACAGTGGATATACAATGTATAAACACCTCTTGTAATAGTTAACTTGGTTAGCACTCCAACTTCCGTAGTCAGTTGTAACAAGTGTAAACGCCTGCCCTCCTTAGTTAGGAAAGCAGGCGTTTAAAAAAGGATCGCCTTATAAGCCGGGTTCTGTACGCCCCGAAGGGCGTCTTCATCATTTATCTAGGCCAAACGTTGCCGTTTGGCTCTATCTACCTACCCTTGCCCATACCGCCGCGCAAGCGGACGAAGGCAATGCTTGGTATTTCAACCCACGGGGTTTACCCAACCGCTGGTTGCCCAGGCGGCGCGTGCGCTCTTACCGCACGATTTCACCCTTACCTTGTTCTCACAAGGCGGTATCTTTTCTGTGGCACTTTCCGTACACCCCTTTCGCGATGCCCCGGCCGTTAGCCGGCGTGGCGCGCTACGTTGCCCGGACTTTCCTCCTGCCGCTCTCAAAGTCGGCCGGCGATGAAGCAGGCGATCCGTTCTAGTTCTAGTAACACAATCTCAGCCCAAAAAGTTTGTTGGCAAAAACCGATTACCCATCTTCGTTCGAGCGAAATTTGAACGACTCCAAGCCATAAATGGCCTATTTCACTTTTATACTACACCCGATTGCCTTCACCTCCTGCGGATCGGGCTCAGCACCTGCCTCCAAAGCAGCTACCGCTTTCTTAACATAATTAACTGTTACAGCTGCTGGGTCTTGTGCACTATCATCAATAGCACCATGATAACGCAGTACTCGCTTTGCATCCAGCAAATAAATTTCAGGTGTTTTCGTGGCACCGTAGGCGGGAAAGACGGTTTGCGCTTTATCCAATAAGTAAGCGAAGCCGAAGTTTTTTTCGGCAGCTCGTTGTTTCATACTAGGAAGGTCATCATCCGGCTTGAGACTCGTATCGTTGGGCTGTATCGCCACTATTGGGTAGCCCATAGGCGCTAGTTCCTCATGCAAAGCCGCTAAGCGCTCTTCGTAGCCAATGGCATAAGGACAAGTGTTGCAGGTGAAAGTGACGATATACCCCTTGGGGCTAGCTCCGTTGGCCGCCTTAATAGTGGCGAGGCTGTGTAACTCGCCATCGATACCTTCTAGTTCAAAGTCGGGAGCGATATCGCCAATTTGAAGCCCTTGTTTGGTAGCCTTATTGTTAGTTGTTTCGGCTACGGCATCGGTCGTAGTGCTATTGCTGTCGGCAGCATTGTTCGCCTGCCCGCTGCTACAAGCTACTAGTAAACAGATAGCTAGGAAGGATAAAAGATTGATAATTCGTTGCATACATTTTACATTTTAATATGAATAGATAGCTAGCGAACTGAATTGACAGCTGCTAACAAATCTGTGTAAGAAGGGAAAGCACGCTCGTGAAAGCTGCGTTTTCCTTTTTTATAGATCACGGTGGCAGGGATGCCTCCTTGCCAGTCCTCCTCTACCCTACCGATCCAGCTATTGTAATCTTGGTCAGCCAAGGCTAGCAAGGGCAAGGTAAAAGGACGGTTTTCCACGAAGCGTTTCAATTTCCCACGAAGGTCGCGTTGAAAATCGAGGCTAACCATCACGATTTGTACATCTTGGCCAGCTGTTTGAGCAGCTAATTGCTCGAAATAAGGCAGTTCTGCCACACAGGGCTGGCACCAAGTGGCCCAGAAATTAATCACATATACCCGATCGTCTTGTTGTGTAAGCAGAGCTGTTACCTGATCGAAGGTATCGTAAATAGGGTAAGGAATACCCTCCTCGTTTGGTTGTAGGAGTGCTTCAATCCCCTCTTGTGGGCTAGTAGGTGCTGTTGGTGGCGAAGGCGCAGCCGTACTAGCTGTTTCGTTTGGCGAAGAGATTGTGCTGTTGTTAGCCAGCGTTTCGGCTTCCTTATTATATGCCTTGGTGCTGTTGCACTGTGAGGCTGAAAGTAGCAGAACAAAGAGGGGCAGCCAAAAAACATACTGTTTCATTGAAAAGATGGTTTAATTTATGAACGTAAAAGGCAGCTCTGCTGTTGTGGCCTCATGCAAAAGTCTATCGGGATCGTAGGAGCGGGGATTGCGGGTTTAGCGGCTGCGGTGCGCTTAGCCATCAAAGGGCATCAAGTAAGTGTGTTTGAAGCCAATGCCTATCCTGGGGGAAAGCTTTCGGAATTTAGTTTGGGTGCCTACCGCTTTGATTTAGGCCCTTCCCTCTTTACGATGCCGCAGTATGTGGATGAGCTCTTTGCCTTAGCAGGCGAAGACCCACGAGCTCACTTCAACTACCAGCGGCTGCCGGTGGTGTGTCGTTATTGGTGGGAAGATGGCAGCCGGTTAGCCGCCCACGGCGAAGTGGAACAACTAGCCGCCGCTTGCGAAACAGCCTTTCAAGTGCCCGCGCAAAAGATAATTGATTTCATGGCGCAAGCGGCGCATAAATATGAAGTGAGTGGCCGTATTTTCTTAGAAAAAAGCCTACATAAAGCGGCTACCTGGCTAGATACCTCTGTATTGAGTGCCCTACTTAAGATACCCACTTTAGACCTGACGCGCAGTATGCACCGAGTACACGAGCGCGATCTGAGCCACCCTAAATTGGTGCAACTATTTGATCGTTTTGCCACTTACAACGGCTCCAACCCTTACAAAGCCCCTGGGCTGCTTAGTATGATCCCCCATTTCGAGCATCATTTTGGCGCTTATTTGCCAGCGGGGGGGATGTATGATATTTCAAGTTCCTTATACGAACTAGGCAAGCGACTCGGCATACGATATCACTTTCAAACACCGGTGCAGGCTATTACCTACGAAGGCAAGCAGGTTACTGGGCTTCGTATTAACAATCGTCAGCAGCCTTTCGATGAAGTGGTTTGTAATATGGATGTTTTTTTCGCCTACGACAAATTGCTACCCGAACTAAAAAAACCAACGAGAACGCTACAGCAGCAAAAATCTACCTCTGCTATTATTTTTTACTGGGGTATTACCGCCAGCTTCCCTGAGTTGGGGCTACACAATATCCTATTTTCCGATCATTACCAAGCAGAGTTTGCCGCCTTGGAAGCGGGACAATTACATGAAGACCCAACGGTTTACATCAACATCAGCAGCAAATTAGTGGCGAGTGATGCACCCGAAGGCCACGAAAACTGGTTTGTGATGGTCAATGCGCCACCCGATCAGGGGCAAGATTGGGAAACATACATCCCCCTAGTTCGGCAGCGTGTTATCGAGAAGATTGATCGCCTACTCACGGCCCAAGCCCAGGCTGCCGAAGGGTATGGTGCTAGCAGCCCGTCCATAGCCAATTGGATTGCAGAAGAGCGCATCCTAGGCCCTGCTGATCTCGAAAAAATAACGGGCTCCCATCAAGGAGCACTCTACGGCACCAGTAGTAACAACCCGATGGCCGCTTTCCTACGACATCCGAACTTCAGTCGTCGCCTAGAAGGGCTTTATTTCCTCGGTGGCAGTGTTCATCCCGGCGGTGGGGTACCCTTGTGCTTGCTTTCTGCGAAAATTGTGAGCGAGCTGATGGACTAAGGCTTTAGCCAGGCAAGTATTCTTTTGGTAGTAGCCTACTAGCCTCTTTTGCGCTATAAAGCAGCTTATGCCCCTGCGTTAGCCAAAAAGGGGGAAAGCTTGGAAAGGAAATAAAAAATCCAGAAGGGATAACAATATTATAGAAGGAAAGGGCTAACCGCTAACAGCCAACAGCTAGAAGCCAGAAAAGGGTAAAGGAGGTAAAGTTAAAAGTTGTCTTTTACGGCATCGACTACGACAGGCGCAGACCAGCAAAAAGTAGTATCTTTGTTGAAGAAACGATTTGAAGAAAACCTATGCGATACCTTTTTTGTGGGATAACACTGCTTTTTTTTGTGCTGCAAGCCAAGGCGCAGCCTGATTTTTACGCGCAATACAGCTTCAGCGAGGCAGATAGTTTACGAGGCAGTCTTCGGCCGGAGCGCAGTTGCTTCGACGTTACCTTTTATGGTCTTCATTTGGAAGTGGACATCGATCGGCAGTCCTTGGCGGGTTATGTGGATATTGACTTTAGGATGTTAGCGCCGAGCCAGCACATTCAATTAGACCTTGATCCGGCGCTGCGAATTATCAAGGTGGAGCATGAAGGAAAAGAGGTGGCGATACGCAGGGGCAAGGCAAAAGCTCGGGGCGCAAGTGTAAAGGAGGCGCCAAGTAGTAGTGCTGCGTTTTTTGTTGACTTTGGCCGCGAGCTGGGAAGTGGCAGTCTGCATCGGGTGAGCGTGTATTACGAAGGCAAGCCACAAGCGGCCAAAAACGCACCTTGGGATGGCGGTTTTGTTTGGGGTAGCGACCAAAAAGACCGCTCTTGGATAGGTGTTGCTTGTGAAGGTGCGGGTGCCAGTTTGTGGTGGCCCAACAAAGACCACCTGAGCGACGAGCCAGATAGTGCACTGATTGTTATCACGGTGCCAAAACGATTTTTTGTGGCATCGAATGGCAATTTAAGAAGCAGCACAGAGGTAAAAGCATCGGGCAAGACTACCTACGAATGGTTTGTCTCCTACCCAATAAATAATTATAACATCTCGATAAATATCGGGCATTACGTTCATTTTTCAGATGTTTACACCGCAGCGGATGGCGAGGAACTAGCCCTAGACTACTACGTGCTCGATTACAACTTACAACGAGCCGAGCAGCATTTTAAACAAGTGAAGCCAATGCTGGAGGCTTATGAGCATTATTTCGGGAAATACCCCTTCTGGGAAGATGGCTTTTCAATGATAGAAACACCCTATTTGGGGATGGAACACCAAAGTGGTATCGCTTATGGGAATCGATATATGCGAGGCTACCTAGGCGGCATGATTCCCCGCGATATGAACTGGGATTACATCATCATTCACGAAACAGGCCATGAATATTTTGGCAACAGCATCAGTATTGCCGACCATGCGGAAATGTGGGTACACGAATCCTTCACGACCTACATGGAGGCCTTGTATGTGGAGTATATTTACAACAAGGCCCGAGCGGAAGAATACCTCAACCTACAAAGGCCCTACATCCGCAACAAAACGCCGATACTAGGCCCGCTAGGCGTTAATTTCGGGGAATGGGAAGGCAGCGACCACTATTACAAAGGGGCCTGGATGCTCCATACGCTGCGCCAAGTGATTAATGACGACCCTTTATGGTTTGGTTTATTACGCAGCTTACACGAACGCTTTGAACGCAGCATCGTGGATACGAAGATGATCGTTGATTTTTTCAACGATTACACCCAAGGTGACCATACAGCCTTTTTTGAGCAATATTTGACCTATGCGGCCTTACCTGTGCTGGAGCTCAGCGATCAAAAAGGCGGTGTTGCCTGCCGCTGGCGAGCGGGCGCAACTAACTTCAATATGCCCGTTGATATTAGCCTAGATGGCAAAAAGATCCGTATTCAGCCCACTACCTTGAACTGGCAAAGCTTAGGAAAAAGTAAAGATAAAGCTGCTGCTGTCGAGGTAGATCAACGCAATATGCTCTTTGAAGTAGCCGTGCTGGAAAACTAAGCTTCGTTGCGTTTATCCATTTCCTATTTTTGCTACGAGCACCCTGGCGTGCCCCTCTTCTGCCTCGAAACTCCAGCCGGCGATATGGGGCGTTAGTACTACCTGCTCCATGGCCAAGAGGCGTTGAAAAGGTAGCGGCTGGGTGCTGGTATCGAAGGCAGCAAAACTAAGATCTTCGTATTCGATCACATCCAGCGCGGCTCCTGCTATCTTGCCCTGGTCTAGTGCTTCCACGAGGTCTTCCGTCCGAACGGCTAGCCCCCTCGCCGTGTTGATAAGATAAAAAGGCTTAGCAAAGGCGGCTATCCAATCCTTATTAACATAATGAATATTGCCTTCTAGTGACAGGTGTAAGCTTACTACATCGGCTTGTGCTTGCAGTTCTGCTAGGGAAACTGCTTCGGCGAAGGCATCGCCGTATGCCTTACGGTATTTATCGTGGGCTAGCACGTGGCAGCCAAAGCCACTGAGGCGGCGTGCGGTAGCCTGGCCCATGTTACCATAGCCGATGAGGCCTACGGTGAGGCCACCAAGTTCCGTACCGGTGTTAGCTCGGCGAATCCACTGGCCGTTTCTAATCTGCCGATCTGCCCGAGCCAGGTGATTGAGCAGCATCAGGATCATACCCACGGTATGCTCCGCTACGGTATGTTTACTGCCTTCAGGACTGGTATAGACGCTTATGCCTCTTTGCTTTGCATAATCGAGGTCGATATGCTCTGTACCAACGCCCCAACGAGCAACAAAGCGAAGGCCTGGGTGGGCATCCATCAGCTCTCGATCGATCTGTAGGCGCGAACGAAGCATAAGACCGTCGAAACGAGGGAGAATTTTCAAGATTTCTGTTCTAGGCGTATGGGCATGCTCCTCGAAAGTGTGGCCTGCCGCCGCTAGACCGGCTGCGAAGTAGGGATGAGCTGCTTGATCGATAAAAATAATGTGTGCCATGTGTCGGTAAATCGTAGTAAAAAAATGCCTTAATTAGAATTGTTCGGCGAGCCATCAAACGGCTGCAAGCGGCACCAGTACCGCCGCAGGCAGCCGCGTAGCGAACTAGCCGCGTAGCGAAAATTTGTTCTGCCCGTTTTGGCTTCGCCGCTACCACGTGGTCGCCCGTTCATAACCTGCCAAACAAGGTTATTTTTCATCTTTCAGGGGCGAAAACCTCCAAACTGGTGCCATAATCTCGCGTGTAGGTACGGTAGTAATAATTCACCAAACTCTCCTCCACCATTGGATCGCCTAGGAAAACAATGTAGCCGGGTGCCTTAGCGTTGAAGCAATCGCTACGGCTGATGTTTACGACCACTTTAGTTTGTTCGTGTAGCCGCCAAGCAATGCCGAGGGCTTGCTCGAAATTATTGGTCACTTCATACAAGAGTAAATAGACCGCTTCCGTATTGGAAAGGCTCAGGCAATTGAAAAGGATGCTAGTATCGGAAGCTTCGATCCGATAGTGGAAAATGTCGCTATCGTAGCCTGCCAGGGCTGGGTCTAAGCTAGAAGATTGCCTTTGAGGTGCTACGGCTAATTGATTTTCAAGGGTATAAGGCGTAGCGGGAAATTGTGATTCGGGGCGCAGTGCATTTTCTCTGATTTTTTGTCCATCGGGGCCAATCGTAATATCATTCAAGCGCGCTTCGTAGGCGGGGTCGAGCGGTTCGTAGTTGGCAGGATTAACCTCCATACGCTGGCGGCCAGGCAAGTGTACGGCGTCTTGGTCTCCTAGTGCTGCTTCCGTAGTTTCTTGAGCGTGTTGGGTTACTATCAAGGTACAAACGAAAATGCCCACTAAACCCATACTCAACCAATAGCGACTAAAGTGATAAAAACCAGGCGCGTTCTTTACCACAGCCGGCCGCAAGAAATGGCGTATGCGCCAACGTAGATGCCACCACCGACGGCGTAAAAAAGCTAGCCGGTGCGACTTAAAACTTGGCCTACCTGGGCTAGCTGTTTGCCTAGCTACAATTGGAGGCAAGAAGGGTACTTCCTCCTCGGTGGCTGACGGGGAGGAAGCCGCCTCGAATTGTAAGAGCTGCGGCGAAAGGGGGTCTATTTCGGGGGGCAGTACCAGCGGTTCTTTCGCTTGGGGTAGCAGTTTAGTTCGGCTAACCGATTTTTCTAGTGTTAAAAGCCAGTTCGGTAGTGCTGTACGAATACCGGAGAAATAATCGCCGCGTTTGGGTGCCATAATAATACGAAAGCTGCGGTCGGCTTGCAGCTCCATCATCCCAAAGCCATAGCGAGCGCTTTGGCGCTGAAGCTCCACAAAGCGAGGGTCGGTATGTACTTGGTATAGCTCGTGAGAAAAAGCGATCCATTGATCGTTGGCATAGAACCTTTTGAACTGCTCAATGGCGTAAATATAGCGGTAACGTTTAGGGAAAAGCAATAACAATAGTGCCACTAAAGACCAAGCGAAAAGTACAATCTTCAATAGCACCCAGTAGCTACCAAGCACGACTGGATTATGAAATAAGTTGAAGCCGCCGCCTATGTTTTCATACGCTTCACTCATTTCGGGGTCGCCAAATAGCAAAATCATAAGGTTTCCTAAGTAGTGGAGTATATGCGATAGCGCACCTTCGGGAGCGAGAAGCCCCTCTTGTTGGCCCGTTATACTCGCTAGCAAATCCAGCTCTAACACTCCCCAAAGAAAAAGCAGGCCCAGTATATTGGCCAACACAAAGGCCGTTAAGCAAGCACTTTCGCCGAGCCAACGAAACCAATTGAAGCGGTAATCCAACTCCTTGCGTTTATTCAAGCTGCTAGCCTCTACCGTAGCGATAAAAGACTGCCCTTCCGGTTCGATGTAGGTGAGGCGAGCATCGATCGTAATATTTTGGAAACGATGGGGCTTATCTACGATCTGGATGCCATTCCAATCGCGGCGGGGGCGCAATTTGTAGTAGATGCGCAAACGACCAATAGCCAAACGGCGGATATCTTGTTCTGTAAATTGCACGGACGATGACATGGAGGCGACGACGAAGCCCCCAACCTTTGGCTCGGGGCTCGCGGCAGTTGTAGAATAATCAATTATCTTTGAGCTGCCGAATGGCAAAGGTAAGCATAAAAACCAAGCTATGCTAGCAGTGCAGCAGACCATCAATTGTGCCGGGCGCTTAGTAAGCCTAGCTAAACCACAAGTGATGGGCATCTTAAATATCACCCCTGATAGCTTCTACGCTGGTAGCCGCAAGCAGGGGGTAGAGGAAGCCCTCCGTAGTGCCAAAGAAATGCTGGCCGCTGGGGCAACCTTCCTCGATCTGGGTGCCATGTCGTCTCGCCCAGGCGCAGAACTGCTATCGCCTAGTGAGGAACAGGCCCGCCTACTGCCCGTCGTAAAGGCCATCAAGCAAGCAGCACCAGATTGCCTCATCAGCATTGATACCGTATATGCCGACACGGCCTACAAAGCGGCTGTGGAAGGAGCTAGTATGATCAATGATATCAGCGGCGGTAGCATAGATACGGATCTATTTGCCTGCGTCGCAGCGCTACAGCTCCCCTATGTATTAATGCACATGCGCGGGCAACCAAAAGATATGCAGCAACAGCTCGATTACACGGATATCCTAACCGAAGTATGGGATTTCCTAGCCGATAAAACAGCACAGCTACAGCGCCTAGGAGTGAAAGATATTGTGCTTGACCCTGGCTTTGGCTTTGGTAAAAGTGTATCACAGAATTATATTTTATTGCATAACTTACACGCCTTTAGCAGCTTCAACAAACCTGTACTCGCGGGTCTCAGTCGAAAATCCATGATCTGGCGCCCGCTAGGCATCGAGGCAGCCGATGCCCTGAATGGCACTACAGCCTTGCATGTCATCGCCCTGCAACAAGGAGCTCGCATCTTGCGCGTTCACGATGTTCGGCAAGCCATGGAAGTCATCCGCTTGATGGAGCTGCTAGCCGAAAGTAACGATCTTAAAAACTAAGTAGTATGTCCACTCCTCCTTCCTACTCTCCGCCTCCTAGTGGCGCAAAAAAAGGCATTAGCCCTATGCAAGGGCTTGCTATAGTACTCATTCTGGCTATTCTAGCGCTTCTAATTTACCGCTATTATCAAGCGAAGCCCGGCTCTTTTTTAGCTGCACCAGCTGAATATCAGCTACAATATATGCCCGTTGATTTCCAGCTAAGCCTCGATACAGAAACAGCCTTAGCGGTGCTCCAAAACCCTAAACGGTATCGTCGGGAGTTCGATCAAATGGTTTTTGACATCAACAAAGACATCCTCAACCATGTATCCAGTCGGCTAGGTTTGAACGATAGCTTGCAAGCAGAAGTACTTCGAGAATATAATCGAGAGCACGCCTCGATTGCCGATTTATATTATTCTGATTTTATCCGAATGCGCGATACCTCCGCAGCTATTTACGAAACTTGGTATGAAGAAGGTGGCCGAAAAGTAACGGAAGTTTTTGAAGAAGTAGCGGCTAAATACACTTGCTTCCTAGTCAATAAAATCATGGCTACGGTTATCCGCACCCGCAACGGCAACATTCTCGCTAAAGGATCAGACGTTACCACTCCCTGCGGCATTGCCATGGGCGAAGCCCTCACCCCCCTCATTAAAAGGATGCAAGAAAGAGCAGCCATCGACGATTTCAGTAAAAGCCGCGGCATCTTTCAGGAAAAGGTAGAGCGCGTCATCAGTGAGCTAGCGACCATTGAAGTGAGAGACAAAAAGGGTATTAGCAAAAGTATGCAAACGAATATTTGGGGTATCAATGTTTCTAATACAGAGGTAGAAATAACGGCTATTTCCATCCTAAAAGTAGGCTTCCGCCTTCAAGACAACTTTGATATTCAGCTCGACTCACGCAATAAAGTCGTTACCGTTACCCTCCCCGAGCCCACCATACTGAGCCATGAGGTGCTGCCTAAAATCGATAAACTAGACATTGGCTGGCTACGCGAACTAGAAAACAAAAGCATCAACGAAGGTATCAATAGCCTCCGTGAGACCTTCCGTGCCGAAGCTGTTGAAAGCAATGTAATGGAACGCGCTAAAAGCCAAGCCAACGAGATCATGAACACTATGTTCACGCCGCTCGTACAAACCATCGGCAGCAACTACCGTATCAAAGTGAATTTCCGAAACCGAACAGAAGCTCCCGTTGAAACCGCCCTGGAGCCAGCTACCAGCACCCTAGCATCCCCAGTAGAATAGATTGGTAAGGCAGTAGTGAGTCAAGCAGCTCTTGTTGAATGGGGCTGTCGCTTCGCTCGCCCTGTCTAAAGCCCAAACCCAGACCCAGTACGGGCAGGCGGGCATAAATGCAGGGGCAAGGCTTATTTTGTAGCGCAGGTCTTATCTTTTCCCTTGACCAAAATCTTCCCAGCCCCAAGAGGGGTCAGGCGCTTCGATCGCTTTCGTCACATCGAATGTTACCGTAAAGAGCCGATCGGTGCCCATCCGCCTCAGGTTGTAGGTAAAGGAAGTACTATCCAGCCTTACCCACCACACATTAGAAAAGGCTGCTGGAATACTAGTAAGCGTTTCTTGGTCGGCTGGAAAAACTTGCATAGTGGTGGTTCCTTCGTTGGTGGTGGTGCCACCGTAGTGCGTAATTTCATCCGGCTGCCCGTTTTCCATCCGGTGATCGTGTTTTAGTTCTATTCGGCCACTCTTTTTTTTGAACACCCAAGTTCTGGAGCGATTCTCCCCTACATTAAAAGGGATCAAGATGGTTTCATCATCGCCGTATAGTATGTGCATTACCATTTTTTTACCCGCGAAATCGTCGTTCGCGGGCGCATTCACTAGCTGGCCTTCAAATGTTTTCCCTACAAAGCCTTTTAGCCTAGCCCAGAAAAGATCGGCAGCTGTTTCTTGCTTGACCGAGGCTAGCTCGGGACTTTCGGTACTGGCATTTCCTCCCGTAGCCAAGGCGCAGCCAACAAAGCAGGCAGCGAGAGTTAGTAGTAAGATACTTCTTTGTATGTAGTCGATCATTCTTTCTAATACTGTGAGGTTTACTTGAATCGATGTGGTTTGAGAATTTCTCACTTGTTCTCCACGCCTTTGGCTGCATCAAAAAGCCTCGCCGTAGCTTTGGCTATAGCTGCGCTTTTTGACTTGCCAAAAACACGGATAAGGGCGCGATAGTTTTCCCAACTCCGAGTGAAACGATCACCGAAGGTAAACCACATCGGTTCAAGTATAGAAAAGCCCTTGATAATTGGCAAGCTTTGTCTCGCTAGCCTACCCTTCGCTATGCCGAACCTGTGTAAACGGCAGAAAGAAAACAGAGCATACCGTTTCCAATTTCAAAGGTAAGCTAATATACCATACCACTAGACATTTCCGTGCGTTAAGTCAACAAAACAAAAAAGTAAAGTTTTTTTTAAAAAAAAGACACAAAAATTTTTTATTTGTGGAAAAACACCTTATCTTTGCATTAACGCAAGGAGCTCCCATTGAGCTTTAGTCTTTTTTACACCTAAACCACCCAAAGGAAGTAGGCCTATTAGCTTCCCTTAAACAGCGTAGCTAGCACGCTATTGGTATCACACCCAGCACTTTGCAACTCTCCCGAGTTGACTTAGGCACTAGTTTAGTGTTTAAGTTTAAAAGGGGAGTTGGCGGAAAGGCGGTAGGGTGGGTTTCCCTCCCTACTAATATTTCTTCTAGCATCTAAGGGCGGTTTTTGCTGGCTGAAAGCCCAATTTTTGCAGTTCTTTGCGCCTTTGGGCTATGGGTACATCCTGCAAATCGTGCCTGCCTAGTAGGGGGTAATCCTGTAAAAAATCTGTCAACACTTCGACTCGCTCAGTGCAGCGCATCCCGCCTACAAAATAGCGTACATCACATTTACAAATCCTTTCTTTGCATTTCTTTGCGTCTTTGCGCTATATATCAAATGTCACCCCTTCGGGGTTTTTAGTAGCTCGCCAACACTACTAGTATTCGTAATGCCGACTAGGTTTTTTTTCACGTCGCTTGCGCTACAAGGAAAACCTTTGCCCCTGCACTGCGTGCCAAAATTAGAGTGGTTGTAGGAAAGGCGCATGCAGCAACAAGGCACTCAAAATAGGGCTCGAAAGCGAGCTAGTGGTTTAAAATTTATTTTGGTTGAATGACAGGAATATGACTACCTTAGCCGCATGATAAGGTATGCGTTATGGTTCGTTTTGGGCTGGATGGCAAGCAGTTTGCTGGCACAATATACGGAGACGGATCTGAAGGTGTACACCTTTAATGACGGTTTAAGTCATCGTAATATTTTCGATTTGCTGCAAGATAGTAGTGGCTTATTATGGTTAGGGACGATAGACGGTCTTAATAGTTTCGACGGTTATAGCTTTTACGACAGGAAGCAGCAGCCAGCCTTTGAGCAGCTTGATTTAATAAAAATACTGCGTCTGACGGCCGACGGCAAAGGCTTATACGCTGCTGGGCCCGATTTTGTGGTGTATGGTGACCTTCGTACGGGCGAATGGACTCCTTATCGCCTACATGGTAATCCGCTTGGCCGGCGGCAAAGTCTAGTACCTACGGCTATGGAGGTAACAGACAATGGGCTATTTGTGGTATTACAAAATGAGAACAACGGCCAGATGGGGCTCTATCATTTCAAGCCTCATCAGGAGGAGTACCCACGTTTGTTATATTCTCTACCGGGTCAATATACCCATCGCCCCTTGGCCAAGAAGGGAAAGCAACTGCTTTTCGGTGCCACCGAAAACGAACTATGGACACTGGATAGCGAGACGGGGCAATTGTTAGAAAAGTACAGCTTCGCAGCCGATCAAAGTGGCCGAAAATCGCGTATCGCGGCCATACAAGCCCAGTCGGATCGGGATTGGGTATTGATGGATGACGGTCGCCTTTTTTACCAGCTCAGGGGCAGCCAAGAAGCCTTTCAACGCTTTATGCCCCTTGCACCTGGGGAAAGTACCCAGCGAATGCAGAGCCTCTTAGTCACGGAGGAGGGCGACATTTTCCTAGGCGGCGTTGGTCGCTTATTACTTTACGATAGCTGGAAAAAGGAATGGGAAGACCTAGACGCGCCGATTCGCCAACTAGCTCAGAACACTTGTACGTATCGTTCCATCCTAGTGGATCTATCGGGTGTAGTATGGATTGCTAGCGATTTTGGAGCCATTCGTATCACTCGCTCCGATCAACTATTTACCCAATACCTTAGTGGTGGCTCGGAGTATTGTAGTAATGTTTATTGCAGTACCCGAGGCATTACAGAAGATGCAAAGGGTCGTATTTATATCAGTTACTACAATAGCATTCATGTTTTGGACCCGCAAACGAATGATGTGAGACCGCTTTTCCCTGCGAATGACTACTTCAACTACCCTTATGGTCTGGTGCATCATCAAGGCTATTTATACACCGGTGATGGCAACCGAATTCGTTTGAGCGATTTGCAGAAAGAAACTATTTTCCCCGATGTAGCGGATAGCGAAGGAGTGGTAGCGGTATCGGCAGATGATTTAATTTGGTTTAGCTATGATCGGCAATTACTGATATACAAGCCTAGCAACGGCCACCTAGAGATGTACCGAGATAGTTCGGGCAGGAGCTGGGCTAACCTTTCGGGGGCACCTATCACCTATTTATTGCCCCTAGAAGGGCAAGTGTTCATTGGCACCCACGATGCTGGCTTATATCGCCTCGATTTGAATACCGACCGAGTGGAACATTGGCAAGTAGATAGTAGCCGCTACTCCCTGTGTTCCAACCGGATTAATGCCCTTTATCTTCACCCTGGCCGAGGGCAAAGCGGTCAGGAGTGGCGGCAATGGCGAAATCTGAAGCCCCCCCAGCCTACAACCACCGCTACAGACTTCGACGCCTGCCAACAGTATAACCTCAATTTTACCGACCCGCACCTATTTTTAGCTACTGCGAGTGGTTTACAGGCCGTGAACCTGCGCAGTGGTGAAATGAGTGTTATCAACGAGGCTAGCGGTTTGCCAAACGATTTCATCAATGGTATTTTACCGGAAGGTGATTCCGCTATTTGGGCCAGCACTGATTATGGATTATGCCGATTTAGCTTACTGAATGGCCGTTGTATCAACTTTTTTAGCACCGATGGTTTAAGTGCTGATGAGTTTAATCGCATCAGTTTCTATCGTGCGAAGAACGGGCGACTTTATTTCGGTGGCCTGAACGGTGTAAACGCCTTTCTTCCTGAAAATTACCTATTAGAGCAGCGGGAAAAAAGAGCCGAGGTGCCGCTACTACTAACCAACATTCGCTACGTTGAAGGGAAATCCGATAGCCTCCGTATCCTCGACATGGCGGCGATCGCTCAGCTTGATAAGCTAAGGGTGCAGTACAATGATCGGCTTTTCCTTTTTTCTTTTTCGCTGGCCGATTATCGCTTCCCTTCCCAAAACCGCTACAGCTATTATTTAGAGGGGTACGACAAAGGCTGGTCTAGTGAATCAACCGATCATCGGCTGCGCCTCAACGATTTACCCCCTGGAGAGTATGTACTGCATCTACGAGCACGTGTAGCCAATGAAGAATGGCTCAACCGACAGCTATCTTTACCCATTCATATTCAACAGCCTTACTACTACAATTGGTGGTTTTGGGCGTCGCTCTCCGTGCTGCTGCTACTAGGGATTATGAGTTTAGTCCGTCTTAGGGTCTATTCTATTGAAAAAAAGCGACGCGATCTAGCCATACTAGTGGAGCAGCGGACAGCCGAACTACGGGAGGAGCAGGCCAAGAGTGAAGCCCTGCTACTCAATATTTTACCCGCTCAAACTGCCCGAGAATTAAAAGAAAAAGGCCAAGCCACTGCTAGGCGCTACGATCAAGTGACTGTTTTTTTTAGCGATTTTGTGGCTTTCACCGCTATTGCCAATTCAATGGACGCAACGGCGCTCGTAGAAGAGCTCGATTATTGTTTTCGTACCTTCGACGAGATCGTAGCCCGCTATGGCCTTGAGAAAATAAAAACCATCGGCGATGCTTACCTTTTCGTTGGCGGCCTCAATCAGGATGGCGGCGCTGCTGCCGTAGATGCCATACGAGCCGCTAAGGACATTCAAACCTTTCTCAACAGCCATGCAAAAAAAGCACTTGGAAACCAGCAGCCTGTTTTCCGGGCGCGTATTGGCCTACACAGTGGCCCCTTGGTAACAGGGGTGGTGGGTATTCACAAATTCGCTTACGATATTTGGGGGGAAACCGTTAATATTGCTGCCCGCATGGAAAGCCTAGGCGTGGCTGATGGCATCGTTATTTCTGAAACTACCTATCATTTAATCGGTAGTCATTTCTCTTGCCGCCCTTATGGCATCTACGAAGAACATGGTAAAAGGCTAGAGATGTGGTCTGTAGAATAGCAGTATGCCATATATTCCCTATCTTGCGGCCGTAAACCATCAAGAAACCAAACTGATTTAGCTAGAAACACAATATGTCAGATACCACTTCACGTCCTGCTTTAGATATTGAGGCACTCAACCAGCAAATTCGGATCGACAGCGAAGTAATTGTGCGCATCCGAACAGAAACGGCTAAAGTGATCGTTGGGCAAGAGGAAATGATCGATCGCCTCTTGCTAGCGCTGTTAAGTCGCGGGCACATTCTACTAGAAGGCTTACCAGGTCTAGCTAAGACATTAGCTATCAACACCTTGTCTAAGACAATCAACGCTGATTTTAGCCGTATTCAGTTCACGCCCGATCTGCTGCCCGCCGATATTGTGGGCACTATGATTTACAACCCGGCTAAAAACGATTTCAGCGTCCGGAAAGGCCCTATCTTCGCTAATTTCGTCTTGGCGGATGAAATCAACCGTGCTCCGGCAAAGGTTCAATCGGCCTTACTAGAAGCCATGCAGGAGCGGCAGGTAACCATTGGCTCGGAAAGCTTCCTTCTTCAAGAGCCTTTCTTGGTAATGGCCACCCAAAACCCCATCGATCAGGAAGGCACTTATCCCCTCCCCGAAGCACAAACCGACCGCTTCATGCTGAAGGTCAATATTGGCTACCCTACCAAAGAAGACGAACGTGAAATCATTCGCCGTAACCTAGGTCAAGGTTTTGAGAAAGTGAATGCTGTTGCGAGCATTGAGGAGCTCTTGGTAGCGCGTGAAAGTGTTAGAAAAGTGTATATGGATGAAAAAATCGAGCAGTATATCATTGACCTCGTCTTTGCTACGCGGCAACCCGCAGCATATCGCCTAGCTGATTTAGCCCCCCTCATTAGCTATGGTGGCAGCCCGAGGGCTAGTATTAACCTAGCCTTAGCCGCTAAAGCCCATGCTTTCCTTGATCGCCGAGGCTACGTCACGCCCGAAGATGTGCGCGCTATCTGCTTCGATGTACTGCGGCATCGCATCGGCCTTACCTATGAAGCCGAAGCGGAAAATATCAAACAAGAAGACATTATCCATCGGGTGTTAAACGTGGTAGAAGTACCCTAGTAGTAGCCTCTTGCGCCCCTAGCTTTGTGGGCTCATTTCTTTTATACTATCTTAGCGGCCAAATCAAGAACTATATGAATTTATTGTTACAAGCTGGTGGCGATCCCACAACCAACCTATTTTTTTTGGCTGCTATGGTAGCCGTCTTTGTTTTTATGATCGTGTTGCCGCAGCGCAAGCGTACAAAGGAACAAAAAGCCTTTATGAGCGAACTGGATCGCAACCGAGAAGTGGTTACAGCCAGCGGAATGCTCGGAAAGATAATCAAAATTGAAGGTGAAATTGTTACCTTAGAAGTAGATAGCAAAACGCATATTCGCGTAACAAAAAATGCCATCTCTAAGGAACTAACCGATGCAATTTACCCGAAAAACGCTTAAGAATTTTCTAACCTTACTACCTGGGGTAGCACCCCGCGAACGCAGTGTGCTACTCGCCTGTATTGGTATCGCCCTTGTTTTCTGGCTAATCGTGAATCTTGCTAGAGATTATACCGTAACTACACTCGTAGCTATTGACTACCAGCTGCCAGAAGACGAGCTACTCTCGGAGCCCCCACAGCGCGTTCTCGACCTAACTGTACGGGGACAAGGCTGGAACTTACTATGGGCTAGCCTCAAAAAAACAGCTATCGAACTGAGCGTTTCGGTAGCTGAGCTACCCGAGGGCCGCCTTAGCAAAGGCGATATCGCTAAAATGATTGAAAGACAAATCAGTAGTGGTAAATTAGAGATCATCGATCTGAATTTCAATGCTACTGACCTGCAAACGGTCAAGAAGGCAACCAAAAAGGTGCCCTTACAACTCGATTTAGCCATTGCGTTCGCGCCTGGCTATACAGCCTTCGGCCCCCTGCTACAAAGCCTTGATAGTGTGCTAATTTCAGGCCCTATTACAGCACTTGATACCATCGATAGTTGGACGACCCTACCGCACCAAAAAGAGCATATTAGCCGCGATTTCCTGCTATCCCTTCCCCTCCAAATACCTAGCCCCCCGCTGCAACTACTAAGCGAAGAGGAAGTGAGTATTCAACAAAAGGTAGAGGCGCTCACAGAACGATCTGTTTTTGTACCCGTACATATCCTCAATCCTCCCAAACGAGATAGCTTGAGTATTTTTCCTATGCAGATACGCCTTAAGGTAAATGTAGCACAAAGCAATTATCATTCCATTCAACCAGATAGCTTTCGCCTCGTGGTCGATCTGCAATCTATTGGCCAAGGTGAACGTAGTAGTAATTTACCCTTATTACTCCTACAGCAACCTAGTAGCGCACTGAGCGTAAGCTTCACCCCTAAAACCGTGGAATACTTTTTATTTTCAAAACGGTAAGTAGCTGTGCCAGCCCCCATTATTTATTTTTGGCTAACGCAGGGGCAAGGGCTAGCTTAGTAGCGCAAGACCTAGGCTTAAGAAAGCTGCTCCTCTACTAAATACTGGTTTCTATCGGCAGCAGACCGAACAATCAGCTCGGCTAGGAAGCCGGTTAGAAAAAGGAGCGTCCCTAATACCATAGCCGTGAGCCCAATATAAAACCAGGGGTTGTTTGTTACCAAAATAGCGGGTATGTTGCGCGAAAGGCTAATCAGTTTACTCAGCCCGATATAAAGCGTACTCCCTAGCCCCACCAGAAACATCAGCGTGCCCATTGTTCCAAAAAAGTGCATCGGCCGTCGCCCAAATTTACCGACAAAAAGGAGCGACAGGAGGTCGAGAAAACCAGTTACCAAACGGGAAACGCCAAACTTAGAGTAGCCGTATTTCCTAGCGCGGTGTTCTACTACTTTTTCCCCAATTTTCTTGAAACCTGCCCACTTGGCTAGTAGCGGCATGTGGCGGTGCATATCGCCATAGACCTCAATACTTTTCACCACCCGAAGTTGGTAAGCTTTAAGGCCGCAGTTGAAATCGTGTAGGTAAATACCACTCACTTTGCGCGTCACCCAGTTAAAGAATTTCGAGGGCAAGGTCTTCCCTAATGGGTCGTGCCGTTTTTGTTTCCAGCCTGAAACAAGATCGAAGCCTTCCTCTCGGATCATTTTGTATAGGGCAGGTATTTCATCAGGGCTGTCTTGCAGATCTGCATCCATTGTGATGACGACTTGGCCCTGTGCCATCCGAAAGCCGGTATGTAAAGCCGGACTTTTACCATAGTTGCGTTGAAATTTAACACCTTTCACCGCAGCATTTTGCCGATGAAGCGCTTTAATAACCGCCCAACTAGCATCCGTGCTGCCGTCGTCGATTAGCCATACCTCATACTCCAGCGAATGTGCTTGCATGACGCGATCGATCCAAGCTACCAATTCTGGCAATGATTCCTCTTCGTTAAATGCTGGAACAACAATGCTAATATCCATAATTTACGTGGTCATTAGAGCAGCCGACCTAAAGGTGTGGCAGCAGGTGTAGGGTATCTGATTGAAAAATACCACTTGGCCGGCCAAGAAGGCTTTTCCCAATCATGGGGGTATTACGACTACGAGCGGCTAAGTCTTGCGGCCTCACCGTCCAGCGGTCTTCTAATCGAAAAAAGCTTAAGACCGCTGCTTGGCCAACAGCTATGCTTTGGGGGGCTAAGCCCAAAGCTTGGCGAGGCCCGGCAGAGAATAAGGCTGCTAGTTCGCCAGGGCTCAACTGCTCAGCTAGTACGGTCGCCGTTTGCGCAAAGGCAGTTTCTAAGCCAAGGCAGCCAAAATCAGCATAAGGGAACTCTAGCTCTTTTTGTTCCACTTGGCAGCCGACGTGATTACTCACCACACAGTCAATTACGCCACTACGGATGGCGGCTAGTAGTGCTTGGCGATCTTCCTCCGCCCGCAATGGCGGCAATAATTTAAAATTGGAGTCGAAATCGTATAGCTCTTCTTCCGTAAACTGGAGGTGCATGGCTGAAACGGAAGCACTGACTACCAAGCCTTTTTGCTTGGCCGCAGCAACTAATTCCACACTTTTAGCCGCACTTAGTAAGTGAATAAGCAAGCGCGATTGGGTGTATTCCAGCAGTTCTAGATCGCGCTGCACCACGAGCGTTTCGCTCATGGTAGGGAAGCCTAACATGCCTAGCTGGGTACTCAAGTAACCCTCGTGCATTTGAGCGCCTTGGCTCAACTTGGGATGCAGGGGTTGGTTGATAATAGTACCCTCAAAATGTTTGGCGTATTGCAAGGCGCGCAGCATCAAACCCGCGTCGGAAATACTATGAAGGCCATCGGTAAAAGCAACCGCACCAGCCATTTTCATATCGATCATCTCTGTGATGTCCTTTCCAGCTGTATCTTGGCTTACAGCACCAAGTGGGAGCAAGTGGACAGCCAAGCCCTTGCTACGCTCTTGGAGGTAGCGAACGCCACTTTTATCGTGGCGAGGAGGATGAGTATTGGGCAAGACAGCTACGGCTGTGTAGCCACCGAACAAGGCAGCCGCAGCTAAGCTTTCAATATCTTCCCGCTCCTCGTGGCCCGGATCACCTAGGTAGGCTCCGATGTCTAGGAAACCAGGGGAAGCATAATGGCCGCTCATATCGATTACAACTGCCCCAGCCTTCGCCTCCAATACGGTATCGATAGCTAGTATTTTTCCTCCGGCCAAGAGAAGGTCGCAACTGCTGCCATCATGTGGGCTAGCGGGGTCGGCGATAGTGAGTTGCTTAAGCAAGTACATAGGCAAGATCGTATTGGTGGCGTTTGTTTGTCCGAGCTTTCGTGCAAATATAGTCTTCCAATGTAGGGTTTACCTTCGGTGCTACTGCGTGGTCGCTGCGCATCTCCTGCGTTGGAAGACGATAAACTAATCGGGTAAGAAAATCCGATAGCGGTTGTTTTGGTAAATAGTATCGCCTTGACGCGCTAAGACCTCCGCCGATTGTGGGCGTAAAAGTACATCATCTAAATGAAAAGTACTGCCTTTGAGTAAAGGGTAGGTCAAGTTTAGGCGGATTCCCGTGGTTTTTGCTGTCAGCTCAAAAGGATATTCCACTAATGCCCAGCCATTTGTATCAATTACCCGCACCCACTGATGAAGGCTGCTGCCCACGCTAGGCCCTGCTTGTTGAAAGCCAATTCGCGTTTGCAACTCAAATTCGATGCGCGGATAGCGGTCTTCATCGATTTTTATCCAGAAGGATAAATAATAAGTCCCTGCGGCTAATGCCAAACCTTCGGGAATAGCTACCACTGTATTCGGCTGGCCTAGATCGCCCATAAAGCCCTTCCCCCGATAAGCAGCACTGGTGAGCGAAGCTGGGTCGGCACCCGATACCGAGGTGATGGTCTTGCGCCATGAAACGCCTTTGCCCCTGCACGCCGTGCCAACTTGCGTAATAAGTTGTGAGCCAACCTCTTGCTCCTCCCCTTTAGAGGCCGACTGTACCTGGCAGGCATCCGTGGAAGGCAATACCGCTTCTACTGGTAAAACAGCTAGCGAATCTAGCACGAACCTATCCCCCTTCGCCAGCGTATCCTCGAATACAAAGAAGGACGAAGCATCGTCTTCAAAATCTACATACAGTACATTCGGGTTCAGTAAACTATCTGCCAGCGAGCTAGGGCAATCGGCTAGTAATTGATCTGCTTTAGCATAGGCGCATTGAATACGTGTTTTCCAACTCACAAGGGGTAATTCCAGCAAATAGAGCGGATCGTCTTTGTAGCGCAAGATGGCACCTGCTAGCAAATGATTAGAGCGGAGGCCGAAATCTTGATATCGATCCGCATCATAGACTAGCAAAAAAGGCTGCTGATTGGGTAAATCGTCGAATAAAAGCGGCATTCGGTAAGGCTCCGAAACGAGTTGTAGTTGCCGCATAGTTTGGTCAAAGGAAGTTCGTGTGAGCATAGCCCCCGTGGTGCTAAGCCCCGTTTGCCAACTAAGCGTTTGTACCTTTTGGCCAGTAAAGCCACTTTGGGGCAACCAAAAGTTATCAGAACCAATATTGTAGTAAGGCAATGGTATAATTGCTTGGTAGCGCGTGAAATCTAGCTTAGTGCGCTCTGCTAATGTAGGGCTATTGAAGCCATCTACGTCATCGAGCCGGAAGTCGCGAATTCGCCAAAAATTCACCACCTCAAAAGTAGTGAAGGCTAAGAGCAAACAAACGACTAATGGTCTTTTCCAGGCATTTTTCCGTTCTTCTAAAAAGCGTTGTACTTCGACCCAAAGTGCTAGATGAACCGCGAAATAAAATATCCAAGCAAAGCGGCCGATGCTGCGGAATTGCCTCACCGGGCCTAGGTGCTCCAGCCATCTTTCGCCCCCGACCTCTGTGAAAGGCAGGCCGAAGCTAAAAAGCAGAATACCAAAAGCGGAGAACAAAAGACTTTGTAAAAAAAGGCGCGCATCGCTAGGCACTTGTAAGATTGGCTGGGCTAGGGTGTGAGAGAAGTTCTTGGCAGGTAACTGCTGCCACCCCTTCCAGAGCCAACGCAATGGAAGCAGGAGAAAAAACAGCGCAGCCACTAGCCCAAGATAAGCACGACCCTCAAACTCGGTGAAGCGAAAGTGCGAATACTGCTGTAAAAACAACCAATGCGGCTGGCTATGACTAGTTAAAATACCCGTGGGGCCGCTATTATACGCGAAAAAACCCCAGGGATACTCATTCCGATCCAGCACAGGATCGGTAAAATAAAACCAAAGCGTGAAGTAGATCGCAGGCAGGCCAAACATCAGGAAGAGGGTCCAGAGATAATACCACCAACGATTCCAGCTAGCGGTCAGTAAATAACGGGCTAGCAAGTAGCCCCCGATTAAGAAGGCCATAATGGCAAAGAAATAGAAGTGAATTTGCGAGAAGACCCAAACACATAGCGCCACAGGAAGGCTTCGCTGCCAGCTCGGTTTTTCCTCCCAACGGTGTAGAAAATAGAGCGTAGCCGGCAGCACCTCCAAATGTGCTAGACCAAAGTGCCCAACCAAACGAGCCACTTGGGGAGACAAGAAGGTGACCAATAAGCTAGCCGCCGTGGCTAGCCCCCAACCGACACCTAAGCGACGTAGCAGTAGGTAGGTGAATAAAGCAGCTAATAAAATACCTAGTAGTAAGCTTAAATGGACGATCGCCCAACCCTGATCGGCTAAGGGCCAACCCAAATCGGCTAGTAGGCGCAGCCCATTACTTAAAATAGGCTGGGAGTCGCCTGGCACCACTTGCTCACCATAGGGGTAGTTCATCCCTTGATACCAACTGTAGGTGCTATCAAACTTGGCATGATAAAGAATGGCGTGATAAGCTTTATAACCATCGCCATAACCGTCAATTACCTTAGTGTTGAGATGCCCCCACCAATCGGAGAACAAATAAGTAATTGCGAGGGCAGCTATAAGCACGACCGGCAAAAAGGAAAATCGTTTGCGCATACACTACTGCTTATCAGGCCTGCCTAAGGAAGCAAGATATAAACCTTAGTTCATTCAGCCTAGGGCAAAGGTACGCAATAGACGCACAATAGCAAGCTAAGCATCTTCTTTCATACTAGCAACTGGAATGGCTAGAATCGGGTTTTCGAGGTGATACGCCAGCGTTTTCGTTCTGCTGTAGTTGAAAAACTCTTGAATGAAGTTGCGCTTATGGATCACGGTGGCTAGCATGTCTGCCTCCGTTGCTGTCATATATTCAACAATACCTGTCTTAAAATCTATGGCATCAACTACCTCAAAATGTAAGTGGGTATGCTGCGAAAACTGGGCGGCTAGTTTACCCATCCGGGGGTTCAATTCTTCCACGTGAGCCAGGTCGATATGCACAAGATGAAGAGAAGCGGCTAAGGTTTTAGACCAATTCGCCAACCACTCGATAGGTTTGATTTCATCTGCTTGGAAATTGGTACCAAAGGCGATCTTACTAATTTTTCCGCTAAAAATCGCAGCCACCGGTACGCCTAAAACCGGACAGGGCGCATTTTCCATCACCTCCCCAGCAATACTGCCTAGCAAGACTTCCTTCACGCCAGAAGCCCCCGTAGTGCCCATGACGATGAGGTCGGCTTTATCCTTTTTAGCTTGGCGGATGATACTAGGCGTTGCGCGCCCCTCCGTTAAGACGTGTTGTACTGCAACGTGGTTAAAACCGTGTTGTTCAGCAATTTCCCGTAGAGCCGGTATGCTATCGCGATAATTCTCGAAAGTTTCCAAGTTGATCGACTCATAGACTTCCGCCAAGGTATGTTGCAGATTCGCGCGCCGTAGATTAGGTAATTCGTAGGTATGTACGGTAACAATACGCGCCCCTGTTGCATCTGCTAAAGACAGCGCATACACAAAGGCATTTTTGGCCGCCTCGGAAAAGTCTGTTGGAAAAAGAATGGTATTCATTGATACAGTTTAATATTTTCAACGCTAAGATAAGGCGTTCGAACCAAAGTAGCGAATGACACAGATCACTTCTGCGATTGATAATTGTTATTTAACCTAGCCAAAGTGTAGGGAGAGGCAGCGGAAGCACTTCCTGAAACCAGCCTATTTAAGCCGTTACCGCTGGCGGCGAGTGGTAGTTTTTCGCTATCTTTGTAGCCACAAACAGAATACAAAAGACATGCAACCAATAGAGAAAAAAGACCCGATGGACGGGGAGTATATCGGCAACATCTTCGGCTGGCGCGTTTCTATCATCGGAGCTATCGTAATTGGCACTTTGTTGCTGCTTGCTATCGGCCGTAGTTACTACCTCGATGTGCCGATGGGTTTTGAAGACCCCTTAGCACCTACTGAAACAAAAGCAAACGCACTAGACAGCAATCAAGTAATCAACTAGCTATTTATAATGCAATTTTTCAAGTACCAAGGAGCTGGTAATGATTTCATCGTCTTGGATGCCCGTTTGGCCAACGCCCCAGCCCGATCTCTCACAACGGAGCAGATCAGACAACTATGCGACCGCCGCTTTGGTATTGGTGCCGACGGGCTGATGCTCTTACTAAACCATCCCGACTACGACTTTGAGATGGTCTATTACAATTCAAACGGCCATTTGGGCTCCATGTGCGGCAATGGCGGGCGCTGCATCGTGGCTTTTGCCAAGCTCTTAGGGGTTCAACCCACCCTAGATCGTTCAGCCATGACTTACCGCTTCTTAGCAGCCGATGGCTTGCATGAAGCCCACCTAATAGATAAGGACGAGGTTCGGTTATCGATGCAAAATGTGCTAACAATCAAGCAATTAAACGATTACGACTTCATACTGGATACTGGCTCGCCCCATTACGTACGTTTGGTAGAAACTGTTTCAACAGCGTCTTTTTTAGAGCGAGCCAAGGCTATTCGTTACAGTGATCAATTTGCAAAAAAAGGCATTAACGTGAATTTTGTGGCTTTTCAAAATGGCCAAATTCATATTCGCACCTACGAGCGAGGCGTAGAAGGAGAAACGCTAGCCTGTGGTACTGGCGTAACAGCGGCAGCTATATGCTGGGCAGTAGGGCTAAAGCTACCAGATAACAGTTGCTTTGAATACGTCATCGAAGCCATAGGCGGCACGCTCACCGTAAGAGCACAATTGAACATATTACGTACAGGCTACATCGCTACCCATATTTGGCTGTCTGGTCCTGCTACTCTCGTTTACACGGGGCAATACCCGCTTTAGCTATAGGCTGGTTGGCAAGTCATCAAAGGGCCGCTGCGGTAAACAACGCTACTATTTTTTCCAACACTGCAACTATTCCGAAGAGTAAGGCGTTTATTCAAAGAGCCTCTCCAAGGGGGCTACCCGAACGCGGGGGCGCATTGGAATCGACAGGAGGGTCAACTGCTTAGTAAGCACGCCGGAGCATGATAGGTTACTCCGCAAAAAATAACTATCAACCATTTTAGTTGGCAACACCAGCTATGCTATGGCTGCCTAATTCTAGGAATTAGCTGCCTAATGTGCCGTACGGTTGATGCCTGATACACATCGTGCCGCATATCATACCCCCCTCAGGACGCTCGAAGGAGTTTGTCTCGCCTCCTTCGCTAAGATTAGAGGATAAGGCCGTGAATGAGTAAGTTACCAAACTTGCCCACTGCTCGAAAATTCAATTGGTAACTAAGCGTGTAGAAAGCTTCTCAGTGCTTTCGCTGGACGCGAGTTCGAATCTCGCCGCCTCCACTCAATTACCCGGAGCCTAGTGGCTCTGGGTATTTTTTTTGCTCTCTGCTTTCCTTTCCCAAGAACTGCAAGACCGCTTCATTGAAGGGCCGGATCGCCTCTAAATTACAGAGGTGGCCACAGCCGTCTAAGACCACCAAATGCGCCAAATGCGCCTGCTTGCGAGCAAACCGCTGGGCAGCGTTCAGAAAGACGTGGTCTTGGCTACCCATTACAATTAAACTAACTGTTTCTAATCGATTGCGATAAAATCTTTTCACGACCGTGAAGAAATCGCGGTATAAGCCCAGCCATTTTAAGAATTCTTTGGGCGTGAGTTTCTTGCTCTGCAAACGATACAGCCGCCGGCTGTTTCGATGATTGGCTCTAGGCAATACGATTAGGATGAAAGTGTCGTAAATCCAACGAAACGGCACGAAGTAGCTCAGGAACTTCCCTGAGTGAGCAAAGATGCGGATGCGCCAATCCGCCTTAAACACGCCTCCCGCCATAATCATGCTCTGTATCATCTCCGGCCGCCGATCGTTGAGCCTTTGTAGAATAATGCTCCCCAAAGACAGCGATAAAAAGTGTGCTTGCCTAAGCCCTACATAATCTATAACCGCTAATATATCATCGCAAATAATATCAAAATCGTAGCGCTTGTAATGTGGCTCCATCTCTTTAGAATAGCCATGGTCTCGCATATCAATCAACAGCAGATTAAAGAAGGGAGCAAAGGCATCTCTTTGATACTTCCAAGTGGCTAGACTACCGCCAGCTCCGTGAATAAAAACCATCCAGGCTTCTTCTTCGCCTATGAAACTGACCTCGTGATGTAGTATTTGCCGCAAAGTAAAGTGGTTATAATGTACACAAAGGTAAACGATCTGGCAAAACAAAGGTTTCCTCCTCCTAAAAGCCTCAATATTATTAAGTCAGTGTTAAGCACACATGAAAGAATTATCAATATTCAAGTCCGCTATTGCAGTTCCCGCCAAATAAACAGACTTTTGTGCCAAATAGCATAATTCCATGTCTTCAGTACCAAAAAATACGAGTCCAATGCTCATCCGAGTGGTGGTTTTTCGTTTGTTGGACACTTGCATTTTACTGCAAGATGACATGGCTGGCTATTACAAAACGGCGGCGCTGGAAAAAATTCATGGCGTAGAGCATATTTTTCGCTGGTTTCGCAAACGAGGTGTTCAAATTTGCTTGGTCAGTGATCTGAATAAAAGTGATACCCTACTAGTACTCGATCGCCTCGGCTGGTCGCTAGGTGAAGGGTCTCTTGAAAATGAGCTCATCGACTGGGTCATTGTTCCTACTTATAAAGGTAGCAACCCTTTCCTACGCCTCACTGAGCTGTTAGATGATCTGAGCCCTCAGCAGATTATATCCGTAGCCGATGCGCCGGAACTATTACAGTACGCCAAACAAGCCGGTGTGCGCTACAATATAGGTGCTACTTACGGCATCTCTTCCTACCGCTCTCTAGTAGATATTGGTTGCAGCAAGCTAATAGACAGCCTCCTCGAACTACCCGATTTCTTATTGCAAGAAATGATTCGCTTTGATAATAGCCAAACGGAGCCCTTGGCTTTCAAGCCACTAAGACTACGCCTACCCTTTTTCTAGCCTTTGTAGCACACTAATGTAAAAGCCGTCGTACCCGTCTTGGTGTGGCCAATAGCTTTTTTGCGTTTCCAATTGCCAGTCTTTTCCGGCTTCGCTAGCCAAAAATGTGGCTACTTGTTGCTCATTTTCACTCGGCAGTACGCTGCAAGTAGCATAAACCATCTTGCCGCCGGGCTTCACCATTTGCGGATAGCGCTGTAAAATTTCAGCTTGTATGCCTTTTAGCCTTTCGATAAATGCAGCCGATAGCTTCCACTTGGCATCCGGGTTACGCCTAAGTACACCAAGGCCCGAACAAGGCACATCCAACAAGAGCCGATCAGCTCTGCCAGCCAGTCGTTTGATGGTCTTACTACTTTCTATCGGGCGGGTCTCTATGTTTTGTATGCCATTTCGCTTAGCTCGCTTACGCAGTTCCTCCAACTTCCAAGCCTCCGTGTCCATGGCGAGTAAGACTCCTTTATTTTGCATCAAAGTGGCTAAATGTAGGCTCTTGCCGCCAGCCCCCGCGCAAGCATCGATCACCATCATACCTGGCTCCACGGCTAGTGCAGGTGCTACTTGCTGGCTACTGAAATCTTGCAACTCAAACTGCCCTTCTTTGAAAGCCGCCGTAGCAAAGAGATTTCGTCGCTGCTTCACTAGCAGGGCATCGGCAGCAATGGGTTCTGTCAAAATTTCGTTTTCTAGCCGTAGTCGTTGCTCTAGCGCCGCCACCGTGGTCTTTAACCGATTCACCCGTAGCACTGCCTGCGCCGGCTGGTTTAAAGCAGCTAGTAAGGGCGGCCAGTTGGTCGATAGTTCCGCGTGAGCTAAGGCGTCTAACCAATCGGGGATGCTCTCCAGAATTGCTCGCTCTTGGAGAGCGGCCTTCGCTGCTAGCAGCCGCTCCCGATCTAAACCTTCAAACTCTCGCCAAGGTGGTAATGCTTGGCCTTGTAAAAGCAGCTGAATCCCTAATAAACGCCACCAATCAGCTGGCTGCTTGGGGGCTTTACCCGCTAGCGCACACAACAAACGGTAATGCCTCACTACTTCGTAAGTCTGTTCTGCCACAAAAGCTCGGTCGCTGCTGCCGCGCCGCTTATCCGCCTTTAATATGCGTGCAATTACTCGGTCGGCATACTGCTGCTGAACAAAAATTTGCTCCAGTGCTTCCGTAACGGCTTTCATCTGGGCAGCATATATCTGTGGCATTTTTGTTTGTTTTTATTTTTTGGCTAACGCAGGGGCAAAGGCTTCTAGGTTGCGCAAAAGCCATAACACCAAAGCGATGATGCTATACAGCCTAGGGCCGCTGCTTCACCACCCTAGCAACGCTACCATCTGCTAAACGCAACACGTAGATGCCGTCCGCTAAAGCTGTTAAGGCAAGCTGTCCACCCTGTGCCTCTAACTTGCCAGCTAATAGTAAACGGCCACCGAGATCATACAATTCATAAGTGGCCGGCATCACAGCTCCTTCCACCAAACGATACTGCAACCAATCCGATGTCGGGTTCGGGAAAAGCACCAAACTGGCGCCCTCCCCCATCAAACGGCCGCTTCGAATTACACTGTATTCAAAGCTTCCATCTGCGTCTTCTTGTCGCAGGCGGTAAAAGTAGGTAATTCCCTTCAATACTTCTGTATCAACGAAACTATATCGCCCTCCTCTTTCTGTACCATTGGCAGCTACAAAGCCGATGTTTTCCCATTGAGCGTCTCGCCCCGAAGCACTGCTGCGCTCAATATAAAATCCAACATTATTCTGTTCCTCCGCGGTTTCCCAATCTAAGACGAGTTGCTCTCCTTGCGGCCTTACCGTAAAAGAAAGCCACCTAACCGGTAATTGCGTGTATTCATTGATACAAATCTTAAGTGAAAAGCTATTTAAACTGCCTCCGTCTTGATTCGCCAGATCACTCACCCGCAGCCGCCAAGTTCCATTGACCTGCCGCCCATCTAAACCACTAAGGCTCTGGCCTGGTGGTGCCACAAATGCCGCAGCCGAAACAGGTGGGCAGGGCATCGAAAACGGAGACTCGTCATCGAAACTCGTTAAAATATTATCATTCCCCCCGCAGCTTCTATTGAAAAATCGCCTTGAAGTACCGTCTGGGGTAAGTAAACGAATCTCTAAATCACCTAGGTAGGTATGATCTAAGTCTAACTGATAAATATCTACGTCTTGTACCGTTCCCATATCGGGCACTTCCAAGGGCATCTCTACTACTACGGTCGGGGGGCCTGCACTAATCGGTAAAGGGTTGGATGTACTGCTGTAAATATAGCAGTCACCTGTGGTGAAATCGCCCGTAGTCCAGTTCGTTACGCCACAACTAGCACTTGTTGAGCGACTGCGCCAGTAGTAAGTTGTAGCGCCATCTAGGTAAGAAGGCAAGGTGAAGCTAGTATTAGCCGTCGTTACATTAATCACTAGGTTAGCAAAGCTCGGATCGTCCGACACTTGAAAGGTATAATCACCTGTTCCACTAGGCGCAACGCTAAGCGTCGGTCGTAAATCTAGGCCTATTGCCCCCACATTGGGTGCCACTAGAGCAGGGCCGGCGCCACCGGAGCCGCCTGTTTTTTCAATTTGCACTTGGGTGTTTTCGCTATCTTCTGCACTGCTCGCTTGAATAGTCAGGTTATAGAGGCCTACTGCAATTTGATCTAAATTGTTCACGGTAAGTTGTGTAGTTCCGCCGGGTTGCACTGGGTTAGGGTAGAAAGTAGCCGTGGCACCTGCCGGAAGGTTGCTTACCGAGAAGGTAATCGGTGCGGTGGCTCCCCCTGCGCTACTCGTTAGGAAATTAAAACGAGTATTGCCATCCGACACGAAGCAGTCGGCCACTGAGGAGCTCCCCATATTAGAGAGGCCGAAAGCCGCTGTTCCGGCCGAAGAAACGATCTGAAAAGACTGGCTACCTACATTTAAGAAAACATTATCCTGACTACGAACCATTATCCGAGCACTGTTGGTGATTTGGTTAGGTAAGCTTACGGTAGCCAAACCATCATTGGGCTCATTCGATGCTAGTAGGCTGAAGGTTTGTCCGCCATCAGTAGAAAGTAAAATTTCTACCAATTGGCTATTAATCGGTGCTTGGTTCGTGCCGGCCACTTCCCATTGTACTTGAGCTACCTGGCCAGCACTAAGCTGATTATTTTGAGCAGGATCGGTGACGATAAAGGGGCCCTTAGTGCCATCTACCGTGAGCCTAAGATCGTCTTCGCCTGCACAGCCGTAGGTAGCGTTGAAATTGCGTACGGTCAGGCGAAAATTTAGCTGCCTTGAAAGAGAGGGAAGCACCTCCCAAGTACTATTGAAGCCTGTTACGATATCCGATAGTTTAGGAAAATACCGATCGGCTGCGGCTGTGGGAAAGAAACTCCGAAACATTGGGCCGGTTGTATTAGTAGCAACGGGCGGCATCGTGGCTTGCGCTACATCGTACTGCTCCCAACCATAATTGAGGCTACCATTCCCACTCACATTGCCTACTAACCGAAAGGGTGTAGAATGCGGAATACTCTTATCTTGCTGTGCAACTACACTAGGATTACTTAATGCCATACTAACGATAGCAGCACAGCCATTACCATTTCCAAGCTCTACATGGTTGGTGATTTCGGCAATACTCCGGCCATGAAAATAGGCATCACTAAAAGACTGTACGTTAGGGCTACAAATACCTGCATATCCCATAATGGTGCTAGCACTACCCGGCTCCATACCAGCTGAACTACTGTAGTTGCAACTATTGTTTTGTGTATGATTACCGCCTAGCTGGTGCCCCATCTCGTGCGCTACATAGTCAATGTCGAAAGGGTCGCCTTCTGGCGTAGAGCGCCCCGTGACTCCTCCGCCTTTAGAACCGCCGCAACTGGAACGCAGATAAGCAACCCCACTGCTGAAACCAGCTGAAAAGACATGGCCTAAATCGTAGCTACTGCTGCCTATCACAGCATTTAAGTTAGGCGTATTTTCGTCTAGTAATGCACCTGGACTAGTGCCTGTATAGGGATCGGTAGTAGGATTGTAATAATACAAGCTGGCATTATTACTAACTAGCAGTAGGCGTAGTTGTAGTTCCCGCGTAAAAACTTGATTGACTCGATTGACCGTGGTTACCATAGCACTCTGCACTAAACTAGCTTGGCTGCTGTTCGTGGCACCAAAGTAGTTGCTATACTCGCCAGTAGCCGCTATGGCAGTGCGGTAGGAACGTAAATTGCAATCGCCTGCTAAGACACTACGGCCTTGGCCGCTGTGGGGGGTATTATCATCCGGGAGCAAATTATCAGCTAGCGTTGCGCACTCAAATGCACTTGCCCCTGCGTCAGCCACAAAATAAGACTGATACCACTGCCGGCTGCCTCTGAAAAGCGGATCAATAAAAAAAGCGGCCTGGCTACCGTAGCGAATGGATGCGTGAAAGCCGAAATCCGTCCAATCTAAAAAAATACTTTGGCCGCTACCGTCCATGTTCACCCCATACCAAGTACGGATATTGGGAAAGGCATCCATCCCCTCCGTTTCGCTGAGATCATAAGCGACAATCCGAAAAGTAGCCATCTCTCCATCCGGTCTAGGAATGGGTAGTAAAACGGGGCTTTGCTCGGCCGCTACTTGTCGTTCATGTGGGGCTACCGCTAAAAGTGCCTGCAATATTTCGGGATGTACCTCCACGATTTGGGCTACTTTGGGATGGATTCGCCGATCGCCGTCGGCAGGCATTTCTCTTAGTTCTCGGGGCTGCCAGGTGAGTTGCGCCTGAGAGCTTGGGGCAAAAAAAATGAATGCGAATGCCAAGACAAGGCACAAGCGAGGTAAACCGCAAGGAGTGGTCATCTGATGAGGTAGATTAAGTTGCAAAACAAAAAAGGGAGATGAGATGACTTTACGAATGCCAAAGGTAAACAGCGCGGCGTAAAAAACAACCATTTTACGCAAAATTAGCAGCTTTCCGACAGTTTCTGTCTATTATTCTTCTATTCAGCGGCGATATCTTTCCCCTTTATTGCTCCTACCACATGCTTATCTAAAGCTTCATGTGCCAAGGGGGTCGCGTAGTCATTAAGTTCCTTCATACGGAGGTTAATCCTATCTTTATCGGTGCCGGCAATGGCCTGCTCAAGGGCCCTTGCTAGTTGTTGTAGTTGTTGGGTAGCGGCGGGCTTCAGCCAAGCTTGGTTTTGCGTTATGAATTTATAAGTACTCTGTACGATGTTCTGCGCTTCATTCCGTGCCTCAATCAAGGCACGGGCGGCTAAGTCTTTTTCAGCGTGTTGTAGGCTATCGATGAGCATTTCAGCCATTTCCTCTTCACTGATGCCATATTGGCTTTTGATCGTAATGCCCGTTTCTTTGCCACTGCGGTGCTCCAGCGCGCGCACGCGTAAAATTCCATCGGCATCTAAGTAAAAACGGATTTCAATTTGCGGGATACCAGCCGGCATAGGGGGAATATCGCTGAGAATAAACTCCCCCAACTTTCGGTTATCGGCCACCATGTCGCGTTCTCCTTGGTAAACGGCCACTTTTAAGTTTTTTTGGCCATCTACGCTAGTGGTATATTTGCGGCCCACTTTCATAGGCACTTTGCTGTTGCGAGGGATGATGACATCCATGAGGCCGCCTACTGTTTCGATCCCAAGCGATAGCGGCGTTATATCCAGCAACAACACATCCTTCTGGTTGCCGGCTAGCACATCTGCTTGGATAGCTGCGCCAAGTGCCACCACTTGATCGGGGTCTAAGTCATCGTTTACAGGCTTTCCGAAAAACTGCCCAACGGTTTGCTTCACCAGCGGCATGCGCGTACTCCCCCCTACCATGATGATATGATCGATAGCAGCCTTTTCTAAGCCAGCATCTACCAGGGCTTGCTCGCAGGCCGCTAGCGTTCGATCGATGAGCGCCTGAAAAAGCGGCTCTAAAACCGAGCGTTCCAAACGAACCCTTTGCTCAGCTAATTGGCCCTCGAAAACAGCGTCGAAAGATAGGCTCTTCTTCGCTCGCTCGGCGAATAATCGCACGGCTGATCGCAAAGAAGCATCCGACAAATCCAGTGACTGCTCGCGCACCAGATAATCAACTATCACTTGATCGAAATCATCGCCGCCTAGGAAGGTATCGCCGTTAGTGGACAACACTTCGAAGATACCGTGTTCGATACGAAGTAGTGAAATATCGAAGGTGCCGCCGCCGAGGTCATAAACAGCGATTGTTTGCCCTTCGTCTTGGTCTTTAATACCTATACCATAGGCTAAAGAGGCTGCTGTGGGCTCGTTTACAATCCGCAAAACATCTAGGCCAGCTAGTTTGCCTGCATCGCGGGTAGCTTGGCGCTGCGCATCGTTAAAATAAGCAGGCACGGTAATCACCGCTTTCGTAACGGTTTGCTCCAGCTCCGCTTCGATCCGCTGCTTTAGGCAGCGCAAAATGTGCCCTGAAAGCTCGATAGGCGTATAAAAGGCGTCGCCTACCCTGATTTTTACCAGCGTTTCTTTATCTTCATCAATGATTTCGTAGCCGAGGCGCTCTTTCACATGGCTTAGGTCGCCGTAGCTTTTACCGAGCAGTCTTTTGACGGAATAGATCGTCCGATCGGGCCGCAACTTAAGTTGTTCACGAGCTGCTTCCCCTACTAGAATAGTGCCATCTTCGGTAAAGTGTAGGATGCTAGGCACAAGAACGTTTTTGCTATCTGGCCCCGTGACGGCTCTGGCTTGCCCATCTTGTACGATAGCCACCAAACTATTGGTAGTACCCAAATCGATACCCACAATGAGCTGCCCTTTGGTGCTAGCTTCCTCTTCCTTTATTTTTCCTGCCTTTAAGTCGATGCTAAATTTAGCCATTGCTTCGTCGTTGTTGTGTTCGCCCAGCTTAAGTCGGTTGGAGCGTGCGCCAAGGAGCGTTCAGTGTCTTTTAAATACTATTTGCCATACTGCTGGAGTGAATGATACCACCGCCAATGAGATCATCCCCTTCGTAAAAAACAGCCGACTGCCCTGGAGCAATGCCCCTAACGTTGGCGAAGAAATCCACGAAGACTTGTCCCTCCCCTACTTGTTGCAAATGAGCCAAGGTGCCAGCGTCTTTGTAGCGCACTTTCGTGAGTGCTTCCAAACCATCAGCCGGTAAGGCAGCGTATTTTTGAAAATTGACACCACCTACGCTCATCCCGTTGCGGATAAGGTCGTCAATCTCCCCTAGTACGACCGTATTACTCTCAGCGCGAATTTCGATCACGAACATAGGCTTACCAAATGCCGTGCCGAGCCCCTTTCGTTGCCCGATGGTGTAGAAGGGATAGCCCTCGTGCGTGCCGATTACCTCTCCTTGGCTATTAACAAAAGCCCCGCCCGCCAAGCGACTGGCGATACTAGGATCTTTACGTTTGAGGAAGCCTCGGTAGTCATTGTCGGGTACAAAGCAGATCTCAAAGCTTTCCGCCTTCTTGCTCAGTTCTTCGTAGCCGTAGTCGAAGGCTAGTTGCCGCACCTCCGGCTTAGTCATGTGGCCAAGCGGAAAGCGACTCCGAGCCATGCAGGCCTGGCTAAGCCCCCATAGTACATAGCTTTGATCTTTGTTATCATCCACCGCTTTGCGGATGTAGTAGCGCCCAGCTGCCGGCACATCGTGGTAAGGCAGCAAGTTAATATCTTCAATCACATGGCTTAGTTCGCTGCCTTCGCTGCGCCAAGCAGTACGCGCATAGTGCCCCGTAGCGATAAACTCACAGTCCATCGCGTCCGCTTTTTTTAGTAACGCACTCCATTTGATGTGGGTGTTGCAAAGCACGCAGGGGTTAGGCGTACGGCCAGCCATGTACTCATCTACGAAATTGTCGATCACGTAGTCGCCAAATTCCTCCCGAATATCTACTATAAAGTGATGAAAGCCCATCTGAACGGCCACTGCACGGGCATCGTTAATGGAATCAAGGCTACAACAGCCCGTTTCTTTTTTGTTACCGCCCGAGTTGGCATAGTCCCACGTTTTCATGGTAATACCCACTACTTCGTAGCCTTGCTCGTGCAAAATCATGGCTGTTACGGTGCTATCAATGCCGCCGCTCATAGCCACTAGTACTCTTCCTAGTTTACTCATTATTTATGGTTTCCGCAGAGGTTCATAGCCTCGCCGACAAAGAGTAAATACACCCTAAGTGCTAAATAGTTGCATTTTTTTGATTTTCGCTTTTGCTGCCGCTTCGCTCGCGGGGGCAAGGGCAGCTACTACAAAACTTGCAACTTAGCAAATCGAAGCATAATGCGTTTCTGCGGATCGGAAAGATCCTTGAAGTGAATGGTAGCAATCCGGTTATCGGCTCCGCCATCAATAGCGAGCACCTTGCCTTCTCCAAATTTGAGGTGTAACACACTTACACCCGGCTGGATAGCCTCTATTGGACTAGCTTTAAAATCGTCGGGTTCTACCACCGCTGCCTTTGATACTACGCGCCGCAGCGGCATTCCACTCACCCCAGATCGGCTCATGGCAGTGCGATCCTCCGTAGCAGCCTCCGATCTTCTCCCCCTCAGCGAGCTACTACTTTCGAGCATAGCATCGGGCACCTCCCGAAGGAAGCGGCTGGGGTCGTTGTGCTCCATTTTTCCAAAACGGTAGCGGGTGTTGGCATAGCTAAGCACCAAGTATTCTTCGGCTCTAGTGATGGCTACGTAGAAAAGGCGCCGCTCCTCATCCAAGCCCTCCATACTATCCATGCTCATGAAGCTAGGAAAGAGTTTTTCTTCCAAACCTACCACAAAGACGGCTTTGAACTCCAGTCCTTTGGCTGCGTGGATCGACATAAGGGTAACTAGTTCGGTCTCATTCTGGTCTTGCGTATCGGCATCCGTTAGTAAGGCGATGTTTTGAAGGTAAGTAGCGAGGCTTTTATCGGGCAGTGTTTCGGTATCAATTACCGTATCCTCCTCCACGAAAGACTGGATGCCATCGAGCAAGGCATTCGTATTCTCCAAGCGGCTGCGGCCGTCTAATGAAGTATCATTGCGCAGCGTATCGAGCAGCGTAGATTTTTTGGCCACGTAAGTAGCCACTTCAAAAGCGTCGGCCTTATCCATTTTTGCGCGAGCGGCCTCGATCACTGTCAAGAAACCCATAACGGCATCTTGCGCCCGCTTGGGTAAAGCCACCGCACGCAGTGCCTGGTAAACCGAAATACCCTGCTGCTGGGCCAATTCGACGGCCTTATCGTAGCTACTAGCTCCCACACCCCGTTTAGGGTAATTAATCACACGGCGCAGGGCTTCTTCGTCATTGGGGTTGACCACCAAGCGGAGATAAGCGACTAAATCCTTTACCTCTTTGCGCTGGTAGAAACTCTGGCCGCCTACCACCCTGTACGGAATATTATATTTACGAAGATATTCTTCAAAAACTCGACTTTGAGCGTTGGTTCTATACAGCACTGCAAAATCGCTGTTATCTAGATGGTAGCGATTCTTAAACTCCAAAATTGTATCGGCCACGCGGCGGCCTTCTTCTGCATCATCAATAGTACGAATTAGCTGAATACGCTGCCCCTCGCCTTTGCTACTCCATATCTTTTTCTGTATCTGCCGCCGATTATGATTAATAACCGCGTTAGCCGCCTCTACAATAGCCGTGGTAGAGCGATAGTTTTCCTCCAGCTTGAAGATTTTGATACCGAAGGGCTTGAAATCCTGTTCAAAATCGAGGATGTTTTGAATCGTGGCACCTCGGAAAGCGTAAATAGACTGGGCATCGTCGCCTACTACACATATATTTCTAGGGCTTTCCGGGTACTGTACCAGCTTCTTAATAATGGCGTATTGCAGGGTATTGGTATCTTGAAACTCATCTACCAGCACGTAGCGAAACTTTTGGCGGTAACGGGTCACAACTTCCTCATGGTTTTGGAAAAGCTCGTATAGGCGATAGAGCAGATCATCGAAATCCATCGCATCCGCAGCTTTACATCGCCCTACATAGGCAGCATAGATTTTATGTACCATCGGTATTTTGGCCATGCGGTCTTGCGTCATCAACTCCTCATTGGCAGCATAGCGAACAGGGGTGATTAAGTTGCTTTTGGCCGAAGAAATCCGATTGCGAATACTATTGACATTATATACCTGCTTATCGAGATGCAACTCCTTGATAATTTGAGAGATCAAGCTCTTGCTATCGTCTGTATCATAGATCGTAAAATTACTACTGTAGCCAAGATGCGCTGCCTCCACGCGAAGGATTCTAGCGAACAAGGAGTGAAAAGTGCCTGCCCAAATCTTCCCTGCTCGGCTGCCCACCACCTTTTCGATCCTCAACTTCATCTCCCGAGCTGCCTTGTTCGTAAAAGTGAGGGCTAACACCTCCCAAGGTGCTGCGCCTTGGTGGATCAAGTGCGCAATACGGTAAGTAAGTACCCGCGTTTTACCTGAGCCCGGGCCTGCCACCACTAGCACTGGGCCATCAGTGTTCACCACAGCTTCGCGCTGCACGCCGTTAAGTTCATTCAGATAGTCGGTAGTGGGCATAACAAGCCAGCTTTGTTTAGTTACGAGGAGCAAAGATAGTGTTTCATCCTCAAGACGTTGCTAAAAATAAACATTTTGTTTGCCTCAACTACTGGCAGCCCTAAGCTGAACAAGTTTTACAGCTTCACTAAAATATTTTTCCAAAAACAACCTATTAACTTTCGTCAAATACCGAAAGTAACCTATCTTTGACTAAAGAAAAGCTCTAGCTTCTATTTTGCTAGCAAAGACCGCTGCTTCAAGCAAGGATTCTTTCAACGATACCGCCTACACTAGGCAAGCATTACTAAAATTTCATAGCGGGAAGCCGTCGGCTTCACTTAGCACAAAAACAACTAAGTAGTACAATGACCGTAAAAATTCAAACCGTCTTATTCCTAATCGGTATGTTCTATTTAGGGCAAACCTTTGGCCAAGCTAAACAATACTACCTCGATTCAGCAGGAAATATTAAAGACGAACAAACCTATAAAGAGCAAAAAGAAAAGGCGCTACAGAGGATGCAAGCGATTTCAAAATCTTTCGATGTGTATGAAGCATTCAACCAAGAATACAATAGAAATGATTCTATCGTTTATTCCTACACATGGCATTTCACAGATGACGTAGAAAGAACCCGAGCAGAAATTGAAAGAAAAAAATCGCTAATCGGCAAAGAATACCCGATAGAAAACGCACAAACTACAAGTGGTCGGGTCATCAATATTGATGATTTAAAAGGGAAGCCTACACTTGTTAACCTATGGTTTACTTCTTGCAAACCCTGTATTGAAGAAATGCCCGTGCTAAATAAAATGAAAACAGAACATGGCGACAAATTCAATTTCCTGGCCATAACTTTTGAATCCGAAGCAAGGGTTAAAAAATTCCTTAAAAAGTTCACTTTTGATTTCGAGCAAATTGTTAATTCAAAAGAATTAACCTCGGGTCTAGGTTTCGAGGGCTTTCCGGTGAACCTATTTCTAGACAAAGACGGCGTGCTTAGGGTTATAGAGGGCAACGTACCATACGAAAAGAATGAAAACGGAGAGTTGGAGATGTCTGACGGGGCTCAATTTGTAAAAATACTGGAAGGTTTACTATAAACCAAGCAAGGACAAGCCCGAGCACAGGGTAAATTTTTCCGGCTGATCTAAGTACTCGGACAAAATTAATTACACCTTTTCACTCGGTATCTTTTGCTCTCAGCCAGCGTTAAAAAGCCTCGTCTTAGCCCCACTGCGCCTACGTTGTGCTTCGCAGCTAGTTCGCTTCGCAGCTAGTTCGCTTCGCAGCTAGTT
>DAINNZ010000007.1:0-48362 GCA_036735605.1 Lewinella sp.
TCAATAGTTAAGGTAGCACCATTTTCTACGGCAATACGACCCGCTAGGATGTGAACCTTATCGGCCGTCCAAGTGACATCTGAGGTGATATCGTTTGTAACGATTACTTGTGTTTCGTTTACAGCAATGTTGATAACCGCCGTTGCTTCAGCAGAGCGGTTGTTGGAATCGGTTACACGAAGCGTTACAGCTGCCGCGCCAGCCGTCGTGCCCGCATCATAATTGATTGTGATGGTGCCAGAAGTAGCGGTGCCGGAACCATTCGCTACGCTTACACCTGTACCGGTAGCGGTGTAGGTAGCGGTTGCATTAGGGTCAACCGTTACAGCGAAGGCTAAAGATTGGCCAGTGGCACCATTGCCAACGTTCTGTACACCAGCAGGAGCCGTTACCGTTGGGGCAACAGCATCTATCATAGGGGTATCATCATCGTCGCAGGCGGTGTAGAAGATGGCTACGGAAAGTAGCAAGAAGAGTTGAAAGAAATTCAGTTTCATAAAGGAATAGTTTTTTGAGTTTCCAATTATGCCGCAAAGATCAAACTACTATTCCGTAAGGGTGTTAAGGGAATGTTATCAAAATATTAAATTACGGAATTGCCTTGTTTCGCCTAGTTTCAGCCCATTAAATTGGCTTGTTGTAGTAAGGCCAATTGGCCTCCGAAAGTGGCTGCGAGGTTTTCTTTGGTGAAGGTATCTTTGGTAGCACCCGCTGCGATAAGCCGTTGGTTGAGGAGGATGATGTGGTCAAAGTAGGCGGGCACGGCTTGAATGTCGTGGTGTACAACCAGTATCGTTTTGCCTGCTTGTACTAGCTTTCGCAAGACGGCAATAATTTTTTCTTCGGTGGGAATATCCACGCCCACGAAAGGCTCGTCTAGCAGCAAGAGGTCTGCTTGCTGCGCGAGGGCTCGCGCTAGGAAGGTACGCTGCTGCTGTCCGCCACTCAGTTCCCCGATCTGTCGATCGGAAAGGTCTGTGATGCCGAGTTCTTCCATTGCTGCTGCCACCACTTGGTGATCGTAGTGGTTGAGGCGCTCAAAGACTTTTTTGTGTGGGAACCTACCTGTGGCTACTACGTCTTTAACCGTGGCGGGGAAGCTAAAGTCGATTTCGCTACGCTGTGGTACATATACGATCCGCCGCCTTACTTGTTCGATGGCTTGCCCCCAGAGGCTAATTTGGCCGTTGTGATTATCAATTAAGCCTAGGATCGACTTAAGCAGCGTTGATTTTCCGGAACCGTTGGGGCCTAAAATACCATAGAGCCCGCCGGCTGTGATGGATAGGAAGATATTGCTTAGTACGCGGTTGCGGTCGTAGCTTACGCTCAAGTCGGTGAGCTGCAAAATAGGTTGGTTTGGGTTCATCGTGGCGATTTTTTATGATTTATTCAAGGCGATGGTTACCCCTACAAAGGCACCGATCATGATGAACAGAATGAAGCCCAAGAGCAACCACTGCAAGCCTGGCTTATCCAGGTCGGAGGAGGCCACGGTATGGCTTTGACCAAGTAGGCCTGCCACAATCACGTCGGTATTGTGTTGGAGCATGTTGATATAGGTATCGGCTTCCCCGCCGGGCTCTCCTAAAGAATCAGCGTAGAGGCTACCGCCTATTTGGATGTTTTGGTCGCTGGCTATTTGGCGAATGAGCTTCGGGTTCACGGTGCTTTCTACGAAGATGGCCGGCACCTGCCGCTCGCGAATGAGCTGGGTTAGCCGCGCTATATCTTGGGTTCTCACTTCTGCATCGGTGCTGGTGCCTAGGGTGGCTTCTACTTGAATGCCATATTGGCGGCCATAATATCGGAAAGCATCGTGGCTCGTGATGAGTAGTCGTTTGTAGGCCGGTATGCGAGCTATTTGGGCTTGGATATACAGGTCTAAATCTTTTAGCTGTAAGCTGTATAAACCAGCGTTAAATCGGTACACTTCTGCATTCGCAGGATCGAGCCGGATAAGGGCATCGCGGATATTAGCCACATAGGTAAGGCCATTTTTGGCGCTCATCCACGCATGGGGGTCGCTAGCGTTTTGGTATTCTTCACTCGCGATGGCTTCCAGTCCCTCCGTGATTAGGGCAACGCTGGCTCGGGTACCACTGTTTTCAATCATCTCATTGATCCAGCCCTCAAAGGTGAGGCCATTGACGAGGATTAGGTTGGCTCGGGCAATGAGCTGTACATCCGAAGGGGTCGGCTCATAGGTATGGGGGTCGCCGCCGATGGGTACTACTGAAGTTACCTCCACTAAATCGCCGCTTATCACCCGAGCCATATCAGCAAAGATACTGGCTGAAGTCACCACTAGGGGGCCTTTAGTCGCTTGGCCGAATAAAGCTGCGCTTAGACCGCAGAAAAATAGCTGTAGGATTCGCCTGCGCATAGTATTCAAAATTTGTCTTTAATTTTATAGTCTGTTAGTTGGTCTGTTCGGTCAAATAGGCAGCACTCGAATGGCAGCACTGTTGCTGCGTCGAGCGACTGGAGGCTCTCTTTTTATAGTTGTCCTCTTCGCCAGTCTTGCGCTAAAGGGCTGCCTTTGCCCCTGCGAGCGAAGCGGTAGCCAAGACTTAATGAGAACTACTCAACAAGCCTGCCAAAGGTAGCGTTTTTTATTTTCATAGCTTTCGCAACGTTTGTAAGCTAAGCCTTGGAGATTTTGCACTGTGCGAATCCGTTTTACCAATAACCGCTTGGGCGCACACGCCCTGGTGGGTTGTGTATGGCATAAATGTCCATCCATACGGACAGGTACGGACTCGTTGCTCTCGCCCAGACGGGCATAAATGCAGGGGCAAGGGTGTTCTTTTAGCGCAAGTCTTACCCAAAAAGAAGCCAAGGAAGGGAAGGGAGTGCATACAGTTGTTGAAAAAAAATATTACCACATCCTTTTCTTTCTCGGAATTATTCGGATATTCAGCCTTTGAACTTACCAATTGTGTCTTATGTCAACGAAGCATTCTAGGAGAAAATTTATCCACCAAGCGGCCACTACTACTGGTTTGTTGGTAGGAGCACCGGCTATTTTACAAGCTACTGCGGCTAGGCAGCCAGTTTATTTGCAGCGTTCGGCTTCAGATTTTGCAGCGAATGACCAAATCAATCTGGCTGTAATCGGTGCCGGTGGTATGGGGGTGGAGGATAGTAACACGGCCTTACAAGTGCCTGGTGTTCGGATGGTGGCGGCTTGTGACTTATACGACGGCCGTTTGCAAGCAGCCAAAGAACGCTGGGGCGAGGGTATTTTTACAACGCGTGACTACCGTGAGCTGCTCGCTCGGCCCGATATTGATGCGGTAATCATTGGTACGCCCGACCATTGGCATCAGCAAATCAGTGTTGATGCCCTTCAGGCCGGCAAGGCGGTTTACTGTGAAAAGCCAATGGTACATAGTATCGGCGAGGGGCCTGCTGTGGTGGCCGCCCAACGGAGCAGTGGTAAAACTTTTCAAGTAGGTAGCCAAGGTATGAGCTCTTTGGGCAACGAAAAAGCTAGGGAGCTATACCGCCAAGGAGCTATTGGCCAGCTAGTATATGCTGAGGGCTTCTGGGCTAGAAATTCCCCCGTGGGTGCTTGGCAATACCACATTCCCGCAGATGCGAGTGCTAAAACGGTTGACTGGGAACGCTACACCAGCAACACCCAAAAAAGAGCTTGGGACCCACTTCGCTTCTTTCGTTGGCGCAACTACCGCGATTATGGTACGGGTATGTCGGGCGATCTTTTTGTTCATCTCTTCAGCAGTCTTCATTTTGTGATCGATAGTATGGGGCCGGAGCAAATCATTAGCACGGGCGGGCTCCGATACTGGAAAGATGGTCGTGAAGTGCCCGATGTGTTGTTAGGTATGTTCGACTATGGCCAGCAGAGCGGCCACCCTGCTTTTAACCTTAGTTTGCGTTGCAATTTTGTGGATGGCACCAGTGGCAGCACCTACCTGCGCTTAGTTGGCTCCGAGGGGGCAATGGATGTTACTTGGGACGATGTGTATCTGCGCAAAAATCTCGTGAGCGACCCCCTCGATCCTTTCCTCCAGAATAAAGGCAGCGAAGGTGTGTTAGGGGAGGAACGCAAAAGTATGTTACCTCCGGAACTAATGCATTTCAGTGCCCAAAAGGGGTATAAAGGCGCGCACTACGATCATTTCAATAATTTCTTCACCGCTGTGCGCCAGAGCAAACAGGCTGTGGAAGATGCTGTTTTCGGCTACCGCGCCGCCGCCCCAGCTTTGCTATGCAACGATAGCTACTTTGATAAAAAAATCGTTAGCTGGGATCCTGAAAAAATGCTGCTCCGCTAGTCTCCTCCCCCAACACCGTTAGAACGAACTTCCTCTTGGCAAGCTCCGAGAAAAATACGTACTAGATATGAGGAGGGGGGCGAACGATTCGGTGCGCAGCACAACCATTTTCAATTTTCCATTAAAAGCCTCCACCATTCGCGCCAAGGCAAGAGGCGACTGAGGAAAGCGAAGGCGAGCCCAGCAGTGAGTGCAATGAGTAAGTAGGGTAGGAGTGGTAGTGATAGACTAGGTAAAATAAACAGGTTCAATACAGCTAGTAGCCCCACAAATACGAGGAAAGATTGCCAAGGGTAGATGCTGTAAGGAATAGTTAATTGCCGATGTGCGAGTAGTGCTTGGGCTAGCGCGATGAAGCTTTGTGTAAGGGTCGTAACGGCTGCTGCGCCCGCCGCCCCGTAGCGCGGTAAGGCCCAGAGGTTGCCCAAAAGATTGATCGCGCAGCCCAAGGCAAAGAGGTAGTTCATTCGCCGTAGTTCATTAGCGGCACCTAGTAGCGCACCATATACATAGTTGATGCACATAGCTGTAAAAGAGAAAATGAGTAGCGAAAGTATTTGCGCCGTGCGCGTATCTGAAAAATCGTAGAGTGCCCCCACGATAGCCTCTGCCTTGAGAGCTAAGGGTACACAAACGATCAAAGCACCCGCCACCACGGTGGGGAGGCTGAGCCGTAGCAACGCTAGCGGGCTTTCTCCCTTGCGAAAAAGCTGCGCGAACATAGGGAGTAATAGGCCGGATAGTAGGTAGCCTAACATATTCACGGCATCCAACAAGCGATAAGCAGCGGCATAGTGATCGGCCTGTAGTGCTCCATCTACTAGCAGCCGTTCTATCATCACCGCGTCGGTGCGGGTATAGGCCGTCATCAAGAAAATGGCCACGGCAAAAGGGAAACTTCTGCGTAGCATACTAGCGTATTGGGCGCGGTGGTAACGCGGCCACCAATGGCTCACCTGCCTACGCAGCAAAGCGGCTACAACCAGGATGCTAACCACCCAACTCGCGCTCTGCGCCAGCGCAAAGGTGTAAACATTCAGTTGTTGTCTTGCAAAAAATAGTAGGCCGCTCACCAGCAGCAGCATCATCAGCTTATCTACTACTGAAACCCAACTGTCGCTACGGTAGCGCCCCGTACCCGTGAGGTTGGAGCGCAAAAAAAGCAAAAGGCTCATCAGTAGTTGGTTAACCCCTAGAATCGCCAACAGATAGAGCGCTGAGGTATCATAGGCCAGCAGATAAGCCGCTAGCCCGAGCGATAGCATAAATAAGCAGCTCAACGCAATCTTTAGCCCCAGAAAATAAGGAAAGTACTTGCGTAACAGTTGCTCATGCCCTGCTAGATTGCGGCTGTTGTATAGTTGTAAGCCGAAATCTGCTACCAATTGTAGCAGCATACTGAGATTGAACAAGCTGAAATACAAACCATATTGACCCGGCGGAAGTACATTTTGAATCTCTCGCTCAATACCTAGCAAATACAAGCCCTTTACCCCAATATTGAGGACAAGCAGCAGTAAGGCGTTTTGTAGGAAATGCTGTAACAAAAGTTTATTTTATGTTGCTGTGTTTTATCATCAACTGTACGGCTCGCCACGGCATTTTTTTGATCGGTAGTGTGGTGAAATGAGATGGAGTTTTCGCGCCATGGACATTCCCCTTGGTGGTGAAACGAGTTGATTTCTTCTTGCGTATGCAAAGAAACACCGGCTCTTCTTCAAGTAGCCAAGGTGCTCGCTTAATTCACCAACTGATACTTCTGGCACACGCCCTTGGGATCTTTAATAATTACTTGCCATTGTATGCCACGGGGAAGGTCGGGCATATTAACCCATTCTTTGCTAGGCCCTACTGCTTTGTGGCCGAGGGGGATTTTATGGAATTGCTTCATCTGTTCGGTGATAATAATTAACTCTACCTCGCCGGCCTGCCGATTGGTGTAGGCTACTTGTACTTTTCCTGTGGCACTGAGGCGCAAGGGTAGTTCAGCAGTAGGAGCGGCGGCAGGAGCAGGGGTAGGAGAGGGGGTCGGGCGCATCTCCTGTGGTCGCGGTGAGCCGAATGGGGGCGTGCTAGGCGAAGCGGTAGCGTTGATCTGGCTAGCACTGCCTTTTTTGCGAATATAAAGCACTTCTTCTTTATTGGGCTGCCAAAGGCTGATCCCTAGTGGAACGCTGAAGCGCCTACTGCTGTCCAGCGCTTTTGTATTCCGAGAGTTGTCGATAACGACGGTTCTAATCGCGATTTCATTGGCGGAGAACCAGATCCATTTGAATTGGTTGAAGCTGCCACTCGCTTGTGTCCAATTTCTTATTTTATCGTTTTCGCGCAGGGGAGCCCCCCAGCCGCCTTCGCCAATATAAACGGTGCCGCTTAGGTTGTCGCGGATGAAACCCTCTTCGCTGCCAGGCCCATTGTCGGGTCGGATGGGGTAGGTTTGTTTCGCAAGGTGAGAATCACTTTCCAATACTAAACTGACGCCATGCCGGTAAAAAAGAGGTGCCCAATACTTGACGAGGTCGTCTCGCTGGGGTTTTCTTTGATTGTGTGGGCGCATGGTGTTGTGATATTGCACCATTTTCCAAGTCACATTCGTCTGTTGGCTGAGGTCGCTACTGAGCCAGTTGAGTTGATCGCCAGCAGCGAAAGCCATACTGTTGAGGGTGTAGAGCCGCAATAGCCCGCCGTTGAATTCGAGCGCGTAGTAAACCTTCGGATTGGGTAGATCGAAAAAATCTGCAATAGAAGCATCTTCCATTTCATGATTTCCTCGGGCGGGCACAATGGGCGTGCAATGACCATCGTCGCTGATGGTCAGTTGCCAATCGTCTAGCCACTCGGCCCATTCAGCAGCCGTGTCGGTATTTGTCATGTCGCCAGAAAAAACTACTGCGTGAGGGCGTAGCTTGGCCACAATTTGGTTCGCTAAACAGCGGGCGTCGCGGTGATTACGGCTATCGCCACCCGCAACAATCGAAAGGGGCTGGTCTAAGCGGTTAGGTGGGGTTTCAAACGACATGGGCCGACTAAGTCCCTGATCGTCCACCACCATAAAATGATAAACCGTGGCAGGCCGCAAGCCTTCCAAGCGGACAAAAACATTGCGCATCCCGTGCCGCATTACCGTACGAACCGGAGCCGCCTTAAACCGATAGGCTGCTGGATCACCGCCTCCTGATTCCGTATCGTAAGCTACATAGACCTCTCGGCCGCGGTAAAACTCAAAACCAATACTCATGCTGGTGGCAGGATCATTTACCCAGCTAAGCCGATAGCGCCGCGTTTCCGCCATCAACTCGCCTAGGTGGCTCAGCAAAAAGACCACACTTAACCCAAACGGAAGTATTTTCCTGCGCAATATGCACACAAGACGAACAACTTTAGTATAGTAAAACAACATGCGCAAGATCATAAGGGATTTGTGATAGAACATAGCTTACAACTGCAAAATTGTGAATTTTAACAGATTCCTACCACTTTTCGATATTTTTTTTCATCTTGCAGTGCCGTTCGGCTTTTGAAATATTTTCTATCGGGCTATCGCTTCGCTTACCTTGCTAAAACAGCGTATGAGCGACGGGCATAAATGTCTATACTAATTTCATGGCTGGCGCAGGGGCAAGGCTTGTTTTTTCGCGCAAGACTTTCCTGAAGGAACCAGATAATAAGGCATTGCCTCGGCGAAATGCGCATATAGTAGCCTATTTGGGGTGTGGCTACTCACTTTTATCTATACCCAAGCCAAAGTGTTTTGGTATATAATGTTTTGGTATATAATGTTTTGGTATATAAATGGCTATCGAAGCCTATATGACCGATAGTTGGCGGCTTGGGCCTCGCCCACCGCCACGGGCAGCCGCGAAGCGCAACTACTTCGTTTTAAGCATACTTGCAAACATTCAATAAGCTGTATTCAAATGCAACAATTTTTCTTTTTTTTCTTATTCTTCGTCGCTATGAGCTTTGGAAGTGAATTGCTGGCGCAAGCCGAGCTGATAAGTGGCGAGCAGATCGCCGTAGCACAAACTACCTCTGGTAAAGTACGAGGCTACATTCACCAAGGTATTTATACCTATAAAGGCATTCCCTACGCCCAAGCGGCGCGCTTTATGCCTCCAGCTAAAGTAAGCCCTTGGGAGGGTATTCGCTCTTCTACTACCTATGGCCCTGTGGCTCCGCTCGAAACCCCTACGACGCAGGTTGCCGATGAAGGGGAGTTTGTCTTCGATCATGATTGGGGCTACCCCAATGAGGACTGTATGCGCATCAATATCTGGACGCCAGGCCTTGCCGACAACAAAAAGCGCCCAGTTTTATTCTGGATTCACGGCGGCGGCTTCACGGCTGGCTCCAGCCAAGAATTACCTTCCTACGACGGGGAGAACCTGAGCAAAAAAGGAGACGTTGTGGTAGTGTCCATCAATCACCGCCTTAACATCCTCGGCTTTTTAGACCTTTCTGCCTACGGAGAGCCGTATAAGCACAGCGCTAACCTAAGCTTACTCGATATTGTGGCTGCCCTAGAATGGGTAAAAGAAAACATCGCTAGCTTCGGTGGCGACCCGAATAATGTGACCATCTTCGGCCAATCGGGCGGTGGTGCCAAGGTCAATACCCTGATGGCTATGCCCGCTGCCAAAGGCCTATTTCACAAGGCCATTAATCAAAGTGGTTCTTTCCGCGTTGGGATGCTGCAAAAAGAGGATACGCAAGCAATCGCTTCCGCTCTGATGGCTAATTTAGGGCTCTCGGCCCAGCAGGTAGATAGCTTACAAAAAATTCCCTTCGAACAGTTAGTAGCTGCTGGCAAAACAGCCCTCCAGCAGGTAAGTGCCCAGATGCAAGCAGCCGGCAAACCAGTCATTGGCTTCGGTCTAAGCTGGGGGCCTAGCCAAGACGGTGAAGTGCTACCCTACGATCTCTTTTCTCCCGAAGCCTTCGCGCTCTCTAAAGAGATCCCTTTGTTGCTTGGCACCACTAGGAGCGAGTTTTCGGTTTTCATGAACCAGCGCTTTTTTAAGGCTGATGAGGAAACGGTGATGGCGCATATCAAGGCTACCTACAAAGATAAAGCAGCCGATTACCTAGCTGCTGTAAAAGCAGCCTACTCCCAGATCAATCGCCCTTCCGATCTGTTAGACGTGGATGCTATGTTCCGCCCAGGAGCGGTAGCACAAGCTAATCTTAAATCAGCACTAGGTGGCGGTGCTCCTGTCTATATGTACCTCTTCGCCTGGGAATCACCCGTATTTGATGGCAAATATAGGTCTGTTCACTGCATGGAAATCCCTTTTGTATTTGATAATGTAGCCCGCGCTAATAAAATGACTGGTGGCGGCCGCGCCGCCCATGCACTAGCCGATAAGATGAGCGAAGCTTGGATAGCTTTCGCCAAAAGCGGAAACCCTAACCACCATGGCTTACCTATTTGGCCAGCTTACAATAGCCAAAACACAGCCACCATGCACTTCAATAACCACTGCGAAGTGCAGCCACAAAAAGATAAGGCACTGCTGGAATTACTCCAACCCTAGTAGGGCAAGCAGTAAGTATTTAAACATTCAATCATGCAATTATTTTCTTACGATCTCAAGATTTTCCCCTTAGTGGCACTAGCCGTCATGGTCTTTAGCTGTGGCCCTAAATTCACGGAGGAGGTTAAAGAAGGCTACACCCTCGTTTTGAATCAAGGCGGGGCAGATCTAAGCTACCATCCAGCCTCTGGCGTACAATTACTGACAGTGGATCGCTACGCCTTTAAAGACCTCAATCAAAACGGTAGCTTAGATGCCTACGAAGATTGGCGATTGCCGGTAGAGGATAGAGCGAAAGACTTAGCAAAAAAAATGACCTTAGAGCAAATAGCAGGTCTGATGCTCTACAGTGCTCACCAGTCTATCCCTGGCGGGGGCAACCGTTTTTTTGGCGCGGTTACCTATGGCGGTAAAGCCTTCGCAGAAAGCGGTGCTGCGCCTAGCGATCTTTCTGATGCGCAACAGCAATTTTTAAAGGAGGATAACCTTCGTCATGTACTGATCACTTCCGTAGCTTCCCCAGCCGTAGCAGCCCAGTGGAATAATAATGCACAGGCCATGGTGGAAGGCTTAGGGCTCGGTATTCCTATCAACACCAGCTCCGATCCGCGGCACGGTAGCGATTCTTATGCTGAGTTTAATGCCGGTGCCGGCGGGGCTATTTCCATGTGGCCTAGTACGCTCGGCTTAGCGGCTGCTTTCGATCCCGCTTTGATGCAGCAGTTCGGCGATATTGCCTCTCAGGAATATAGAGCTCTTGGTATCACAACGGCGCTTTCCCCGCAGATCGATCTAGCCACCGAGCCGCGCTGGAGCCGCTTTGATGGCACCATGGGAGAAGACCCCAAACTAGCCACCGATCTAGCTCGTGCCTACGTAGATGGCTTCCAATCTTCCGGCCAAGGCCAGGCTTGGGGCAGCCACAGTGTGAATGCGATGGTCAAACATTGGCCCGGCGGTGGCCCTGAGGAAGGCGGCCGCGATGGGCACTTCGGCTACGGGGCTTATGCGGTTTACCCGGGGAATCGCTTCGAAGATCACCTTCGGCCTTTCGTTGAAGGGGCTTTTAAATTACAAGGACCCACCAAAACGGCTATGGCCGTCATGCCTTACTATACCATTTCTTCTGGCCAAGATACGAAGGATAATGACCCCGTAGGCAATGGGTTCAATCGCTACCTGATCACCGATCTACTGCGGGGGAAATATGGCTACGAAGGCGTAGTGTGTACCGATTGGGGCATCACTAATGATGTTTCCGCTATCGATCGCTTTGAGGGCAAAAGCTGGGGCGTTGAAACCCTCAGCGTGGCAGAAAGACACTATAAAGTGCTGGAAGCCGGAGTGGATCAATTTGGTGGAAATAACAAGATGGGGCCCGTTATTGAGGCCTACCAGCTAGGCGCAGCCGAGCATGGAGAGGACTATATGCGGCAGCGTTTTGAGCAGTCAGCAGTTCGCTTGTTGCGCAATATTTTTCAAGTAGGCTTGTTCGAACATCCCTACCTCGAGGTGGCACAATCTGCTCAAACAGTCGGCAAGCCTGCCTTTATGGAAGCGGGCTACGCAGCGCAATTGCGCTCCATTGTACTGCTGAAAAATGAAGCTAATAGCCTACCGATGGAAGCCAAGAAAAAGGTGTATGTGCCAAAGCGCTATATTCCTTCCACGACGAACTGGTTTGGCATGACAACGCCCGAAAAAACGGAACCCCCCTTTAATCTAGAAGTAGTAGGCCGCTATTTTGAACTAACGGACGATCCTACGGCTGCCGATTTTGCGCTGGTGGGTATCCACCACCCAGATGGCGGCGTCGGCTACGATCGAGCCGATCTGGAAAAAGGCGGCAATGGTTATGTGCCGATCAGCCTACAATATAGCCCTTACACGGCCCAGACAGCCCGCGAACTTAGCTTAGCCGGCGGAAGCCCTCTTGAGGGGTTTACCAATCGATCCTACAAAGGCAAAACCGTCACCGCCACCAATATAAGCGATAGCCAGCTCGTGACAGAAACCCGACGTCGGATGGGCGATAAACCTGTTGTGGTGGTGGTTAAAGTAGGTAAGCCTATGATCTTCGCAGAAATTGAGGGCAGTGCCTCCGCCCTACTCGTGCACATGGGTGTGCAAGACCAAGCCCTTATGGATATCATCAGTGGAAAGGCCGAACCCTCTGCTCTTTTGCCTTTCCAAATGCCTGCCGATATGCTCACCGTGGAAGCCCAGATGGAAGACCAAGCTCGCGATATGAAGCCCTATGTAGATCGGCAGGGCAATGCCTACGATTTTGCTTTCGGCCTCAATTGGAAAGGCGTCATCCGAGATGAACGAGTTCTGCGTTACCAATAGTCTTGCCCCCCTACACGGCGTGCCTGCCCTTAGACTCACCTATCCTTAGACTCGCCTGTCCGTTTCGGTTTAGGCACAAAGGCGTCTAAAAGTCTGACTGAGCGGCCGTGTAGGGGTACGGGGTTTAAGGTAGCCTTTTGATGGCTTGCCGAACAAGCCTAATGCGCACTTGACAAGTCTATTGTGCTCCACTGCGTATGGCGAACTCTAGCGGCCTCTTTGGTATCCGGCTCTGTTGACTCTTGTTGACGGCGGCTCTATTCGCAGCCTATTTCCACGCGGCTGCGCTGGTCGTTGTTAGGCATACAATTGCCGGATAGCACTTCGGTGGGGGCGTAGCGTTTCAGATCGGGATCGCGTAGCCCGTTGGCTAAGAAAGCGGTCAGGTCATCCACCTCGCTATCACTTAGATGCAGCGGATGGAAGAATTCGGAGATATTGGCCTGTGGCACTCTTGGGTTTTCGGGAACGCCTTGGTTGAAATATGCTACCACATCTCGTAAGTTGGTGTGGGAGCTACCGTGGAAATAGAAAGGCATATCGCTCACGTTATAAACCTGCGGTACTTTGTAGGCAAACATATCCTCTTGCCGACCCGTGAAACCACCTCTGCCGAAATTGCGGGCATCGTCTGGTCCGGTTTTTAATCCGCCGATTTCGTAAAGGTCGTTGACCCCCACGGCATGAAAGGTATTACCATTGAGGGCAGGGCCATTGTGGCAGCGGTAGCAGCCTGCTTTACCGAAAAAAAGCAGCGCGCCTCGTTTTTCTTGTTCCGTCAAAGCGTCTTTGTCTCCTTTTAGCCAAGCTTGCCAAGGGGCTTTATCCGGCAAAACAGTACGAATGTAGGCACTTAAAGCAAAGCTCATGGCAATGCGGTCGTAGCGAGCACTCAAGGGCCATTCAGGGAAAGCCGCATCGAATAAAGGCCGGTAGCCAAGCGTATCTAATACATACTCGTCGATGTTAAGCCGGTGGACGATCGTGCCATCAATATTTTGTGCCTCTAATCCATCTAAGCCAAGTCGGTTGAAATGCGTGCCATCCTCCTCGCTCCAGAGATGCTCGGTGCCGACGTTGTTGTCATGTGCTCCAAAGCGGCCAGCCCACATAGAGTTGGTTACGTAAGCGACGCCAAGCATGGATAAGGGGCGCGCACCCTGTGCATCAATCTGGTTCTCTTCGTAAGTTGATAGCATCTGGCGGCCTTCTCCTTCTGCACCGAAGCCTTCTGCTCCATCTGCGATACCTTGCACTCTACCGGGCGTAAAGGCCGCTTCAGGAATGTGGCAGCTGGAGCAGGAAAAAGTGCCTCGCATATAGGGTTGGATGGGGTCTCTGGCAATGCCTGTTTCGAAGTAGAGGAGTTTACCCAACTCCACTTTCTCCCGAGTAAGCGGGTTGCCTACACCAGCGGGGATACCTGTTAGATTGCTACCATCCGGCAGCATATAATCACGGAGACTATTATTGACACTGAGGCGGAGCAATGTACGCTCTAAATCCACATCAATTGGTGCTACTGCCTCATCTTTAACACAAGACTGTGTTAAAAAAAGGAGGGATAAGCCCAACAGCAACTGTTGGAATATGGTCTTGCTTTTCATGGGAGATTATAGTAGTATAATGTTAATAAAACGGATAAGCCACGTCGCCCGAAGCTGCTTAATAAACTTCCTGTATTTGACTACAAATAGCGAAAACAGTCACAAATTTACAATAATTTTATGAATTAGCTGAAAGGTGCTGGGAGAAATAGCGGCTAGGCAAGCAAAATGCTTTACTTTTGTAGTCGTTTGCGCAGAGGAAGGATGTTTTTTAAGCCCACTTGCGCTACAAGACTGCCTTTGCCCCTGCACGTAGTGCCTGCTAGAAGGCACGAACTAAAGAACAATGGATCATGAAGCATCAAGGACTGGGGAAATTGGGTGTTTTCAGGCTTGATAATCGCCCCCAGCTATGCAAGGCGGCTAAGACTAAAAAAATAAGATGTTAAAAATTGGATTATTTGGTGCGGGGCACCTCGGTAAAATTCACCTCAAGTGCATCCGCTTGGCGAAGAGCTATTACGACTTGGTGGGCTTTTATGACGCGGACCCAGCCATGGCAGCAAGAGTGGAGCGGGAGTTCAACTTAAAAGCTTTTCCTAGCCCAGAAGCCCTACTTGCTGCCGTAGAAGTAGCCGACATCGTGACGCCTACCGTAACACACTACACCCTTGTAAAAAAAGCACTGGAAGCTGGCTGCCATGTTTTTGTAGAAAAGCCCCTCACCTCCACGCTGGAAGAAGCCGAAGAGCTGGTGAAAATCAGTGAAAAAACTGGCCTAAAGGTGCAAGTAGGGCATGTGGAGCGTTTCAATCCAGCCTTGGTAGCCTTAGGCGAAAATGCGGTACATCCTTACTTCATTGAAGCACACCGCTTAGCCATTTTCAATCCAAGAGGCACGGATGTAAGTGTGATTTTAGATCTGATGATCCATGATTTAGACATTATTCTCAAGCTGGCAAACAGCGAAGTAAGCGAGGTAAGAGCAAGCGGTGTTGCAGTGGTGAGCGATGAGCCAGATATTGTGAATGCTCGAATTGAATTTGCCAATGGTGCGGTGGCCAATCTCACGGCTAGCCGGATCAGCTTAAAGAATATGCGGAAAATTCGGCTATTTCAACCCGACGCTTACATCAGTATTGATTTGCTAGAAAAGGAGACCCAATTCGTACGGCTCTACGAAGAAGATGCCCCCAACATCCCTAACGAAGGCCAGGCCTTTCCGCTTGATACACCCAAAGGCCCGCGCTTGATACACGTATTTCAACCCGATCTACAAGCCGTGAATGCGATCCAAGAAGAGTTAGAAAGTTTTGCCCGCAGCATCAGCGAATCGACGGAACCAACCGTTAGTATTCAAGACGGTTATAAGGCCTTGCAATTAGCCCACCGTATCGCAGCAGCCGTACAAGCCCACCGCGAGCGGCTGTCGCTTTAACCCACAAACGGCAAGCACTGAAATGATCGTTTTAAAGCGACCATCTCTTCTACAAAATATCAAATTGTATGTTTTCTTACATCCTCCTAGGCAAGCGATCCACTTGGTGGAGCAGTTTATTTTTACTACTACCTTTTATAGGTGGCTGCGACGGCCCAGAGCAAGCCCCTGCCTATATCATCATTGATGGCCTTGAAGAGACTAGCAGCGGCTTTGATGCAGCGGCCTTGGCCATCACGGAGGTCTGGGTATTTGCCAACGGCACTTTTCTGGGGGCTTATGATTTGCCGGCTCGGGTTCCGGTATTGCTGCAAGGCCCTGTGAATATCGAAGTACAAATGGGCATTCGAGCCAACGGCATTAATGAGACCCCCGATACTTACCCTTTTTACACAACCGTAGCCAACACCCTTGATTTGGTGCCGGGCAATACCTATTCGCTAGGCACCTTGCCCGTAACTTACAACACACGGACTAATTTTGCGATTCGCGAAGACTTTGAGCCTTCCCAATCTCGCGTTTTCACCCAAATACTCACGGGTACTCGGGGGCTACAGACCATCAGTGAGGGCGCTTTTGAAGGCAGCGGCGCTGGCCGCATCGTGCTCGACGCCGACAACCCTATTGTGGAACTCCTTAGCAGCGAATTATATAGCGACCTCGCCAACCCTGGTGGCGGCGATGTGTGGTTGGAGGTCAGCTACCTTACGGAGGTACCCGTTGTGTGGGGAGTGGTAGGCGACGAGCCGGGGCAAGGCTTACAGCGCTTTTACGACCCTGGCTTTCGGGCAAACAGTAGTTGGCAGAAAATTTACTTCAACCTCACGCCAGCGGTTGTTTTTTCAAGGCTAGCTGCTTACAACTTTGGTCTATTTGCCGCGATCGATGGCAATAACCAAACAGAAGCGACGATCCTGCTCGATAATATCCGTGTGTTATATACTACTAATTAAGTAAAGCGAGTGTTTTGAACCGAGCTACTGCATCTTCCAATTCCTTCAAACAGCCGCTGCTGCTGCCTGATACAGCTGCTCGGCGCCGACGAGATGGCTGGGTCTATCTAGTTTGCGACGGGCTTGCAGCTGGCTTAGCTTGGACTCTCTTTTTCTGCTACCGCTATCAGCAAGAAGGCGGCGAGGCCGGATGGGGAATCTTTACCGACCCTAATTACTATCGGGGTGCGATACTCATCCCCTTGGGTTGGGTGCTGCTCTATGCTTTGTTTGATGAGTACCGAGACCTCTATCGCCTTAGCAGGCTTAGTACTTTAGCGCGAACGCTGCTGCTGAGTTTTTCCGGAGCTGTCTTTTTGTTTTTTACGGTCTTATTAGATGATTATGCCAGTAGCTACCGTACTTACTACCGCTCCTTTTTCGTCCTGCTAGGCTTACACAGTTTTTTGACCGTCTTTAGTCGGATGTTCCTTCTCACGCTCGCTAGTCGCCGGCTCAAGGAAGGAAAGGTAGCCTTCAACACCTTACTGATTGGTAGTGGCACAAATGCCCTAGATATTTATCAAGATATTAGCCAACGACCTAAGCGGCTTGGCAGCCGCTTTGTAGGTTTCCTCGATGGAACAGTGGCCAAGAAAGCGGCCAGACAAACTAAGCGTAGCCCAGAAAACAGCCAGCTACCCACCCTAGCCGATTACTTGCCCAAACTAGGGCACTACCAAACTATCGAAGTGCTTATCCGCGAGCACAAAATCGAGGAGGTTATTATCGCCCTTGAAACCGAAGAGCACGACCATTTAAAAGACCTCCTTAACGCCCTCTTTAATTTCGGCTCAGAAGTGTTGGTAAAGGTTATCCCGGATATGTACGACATTATGCTTGGTAGCGTAAAAATGAATCATGTATTCGGAGCAGTGCTCATTGAAATTCGCCAAGAACTAATGCCTCGATGGCAGCGAGTTGTAAAACGATTGATCGATGTGGTAGCGGCTGCGGCTTTTCTCATCTTACTCAGTCCGCTTTATCTGTACATCATCTTTCGCGTCAGGATGAGCAGCCCAGGGCCGATCTTTTATCTACAAGAAAGAGTAGGTTTGCAGGGAAAGCCTTTCAATATCATCAAATTTAGAAGTATGTTTGTGGACGCAGAGGCGAGTGGACCCCAGCTGAGTAGCGATCAAGACAAGCGTTGCACGTCTTGGGGCGCTGTGATGCGCAAATGGCGACTTGATGAGCTGCCGCAATTCCTCAATGTGCTCAAAGGCGAAATGTCGCTAGTGGGTCCTAGACCCGAAAGGCATTATTATATCGATCTGATCACGGCGCGTGCGCCCCACTATACTCATCTGCTAAAAGTGCGGCCAGGCATCACTAGCTGGGGGCAAGTAAAATACGGCTACGCTAGCAACGTAGATCAGATGATACAACGGCTTAAATTCGACATTTTGTATATTGAAAATATGTCTTTAGCCCTCGATTTTAAAATTCTTTTCTACACCCTCGTAGTTCTACTACAAGGAAAAGGCAAATAGCGCAGCCCAGGCTATGCCCCTTTTTCAAAACAACCAAAAAAGCATGATCATCACGGCAATAGTAGCCACCGATCGGCTCGGAACCATTGGTAAAGACAATGATATCCCTTGGTATTTACCAGCCGATTTACAGTTCTTCAAGCGCAGCACGCTAGGGCATCCGGTCATTATGGGGCGAAAAACTTTCCGCAGCATTGGTCGTCCGCTGCCAAAACGAACCAACATCGTACTGAGCCGAGACCCCTTTTTTACCGCCAATGATATCCTAGTGACGCATAGCCTAGACGAAGCGCTTTCCTTGGAGGTCTGCCAATCCGCAGCGGAGGTCTTTATCATCGGCGGTGGCCAAATCTATGAGGAGGCAATGCCCTACCTCGATCGAGTCTATCTCACTCTCGTGGATACTTACATACCCGATGGCGACGCCTTTTTCCCTAGTCTTGACCCCGAAGAATGGGTGCTGGCTTGGGAAGAAGTCCACCTCGCCGACGAAAAAAACGAATGGCCCTACACCTTCCGCCGCTACGATAGAATCAACCTTAACGAGCCCAACCATGAATAAAAGCCTTCTCAATGTGCTAAAATTCCTACTCTTCTTGAGCTTAGGTTTTGGTATCCTTTATTATGTGTATCAACAGCAGCAAACGGCCTATGCTGCCGAGTGCGCCCTACGTGGCCTAGGCCCCGAGGAATGTAGCCTAGTTCAAAAAGTGCTGAGCGATTTCGCTGGCGCCGATTTCGGCTGGCTAGCCCTTGTGTTGGCCTGCTTCACCTTTAGTAATATCAGCCGAGCCTTGCGCTGGAACATGCTCCTAGAACAGCTAGGCACCAAGCCTCGCTTGGTCAATGCCTTTCTAACTATCAACTTAGCCTATTTTGCCAACTTGGGCCTACCTCGCCTCGGGGAAGTAGTGAGAGCAGGCACGATGGCTCGCTATGAGAAAATTGCAGTGGAAAAAGTAATGGGCACGATCGTGGTGGATCGTATTATCGATGTGATTTGCATCCTACTCATGACTGCCTTAGCCCTCTTCTTAGGCGCCGAAACCATTTGGGCGTGGGTAGCCGAAAATGCTGTGCTAGGGGATAAAATCGCTAGTATTCAAGGGATTCTCTTAGCGGTAGCCCTTGCCGGCACGGCCGCCATGATAGCACTCTGGTTCGGTCGCCACTGGCTACAACAATACGCTTTTTTTCGCAAGCTGTTTAATTTGCTTGCAGGTTTTGCGGATGGCCTACGAACCTTGAGCAAGCTGCAGCGGCCTTGGCTTTTTTGGGTTCATAGCCTCAACATTTGGCTGATGTACTTCCTCATGACTTATCTCTGTCTCTTTGCTTTTGCCCCCACGGCTCACTTGGGCTTAGTGGCCGTGCTCGTGACTTTTGTGGCAGGTGGCTGGGGCATCGTGGTGCCTAGCCCCGGCGGTATGGGTTCGTATCACTTCATGACCCAAGCAGCCCTCACCCTCTATGGTATCGCTGGCGATGATGCCTTCAGCTGGAGCAATATCGCTTTCTTTAGTATCAACCTAGGGTGTAATGTAGCCATCGGCCTGCTAGCACTCTTCTTGCTCCCTAGAATCAATCGAGCTAGGTCATAGGAAGAACGAAAAAACAAATCCGATCTTTTCACCTCTTTGCTGCCGCTTCGCTCGCAGGGGCAACCGCCTGCTGGTAGCGCAAGCGGCTCCTTAGCAACCTAACCGAAGTCTGCACTCGGCTAAAAGCCCACAACTTTCCCCCATTAAAGATGGTTCAAGGTAGAGGATTTATATGCTTACGCGGTTTACGGAAAGTATCAAGACTTCAATCTCGTGAAAAAATCCATCATGGTAAAGCATTTCTTGTACACTTTAGTTGTGTAGGATCAGCCTACTTTCTACTGCCAAAGCCAAGCGGACAAGTTTTTTACTACGACGCGGATACTGGATTGAATCGAGAAAGAGCGCAGACAGGTTGTATAAAAGTCTTACGTCTCCTAGTGAGCCTTGCCCCAGCGAGCGGAGCGGCAGCCATAAAATAAAAATTCCACGCATACATGGTCACTTTCGACAATTATTTAGACAATCATTACATTCACCGCAGCAACTGGCTTCGAGCGGCGGTGTTGGGGGCTAATGATGGCATCCTGTCTGTCTCCAGTTTAGCCATTGGCGTAGCGGCGGCCAATGGAAGCAGGGAAACCATCCTGCTAGCCACTGTGGCCGGTCTAGTAGCTGGGGCACTATCCATGGCCGCCGGCGAGTATGTATCCGTCAGTTCGCAAACCGATATTGAGCAAGCCGACATTGAGCGGGAGCGACAAGAGCTAGAAGAAATGCCCGAAGAAGAGCTGCAATTTCTAGCGGCTATCTACGAAAAAAGAGGCTTGAAAAAGGAAACGGCACTGCAAGTAGCCCAAGAGCTCACCGACTTTGATGCCTTGGGTGCCCATGTTCGGGATGAATTAGGCATTAATGAAGTGAGCCAAGCTAACCCTATTCAGGCCGCATTTGCCTCTGGTGGTGCTTTCACGGTGGGGGGTGCTTTACCGCTTTTGGTCACGTTTTTTGCGCCGATCAAAGGCATGGAATATGCCTTATATGCCTCCACGATTCTTTCCTTAGTGCTACTAGGCGGTTTAGCGGCTAAAACAGGTGGTAGCAGTATCTTCAAAGCGGTAAGCCGCATCGTTATTTGGGGCACCTTAGCAATGGGTTTAACGGCTTATGTGGGATATTTATTCGGCGTGAAACTGTAGAAGCTGTTAAAAATAGGTTCTTTCGTGTAATAGGCCCCATGAAAAAAGTTTTACTAAGAATCCAGGCCGGAGGTGCTTGGTATGGTAGTAAACCACATCGATTCAAGTATATCTCAACCTCCCTTTGCTGCTAGTTTACCAAGCTCGCCCAAAACTAGCTATTTTAGGAGGCGCAGTGTTCGGCTACCGAGTGGGCTTGGGTAGCCGTCCTACTGTTACGGACACCTTGGCTTCCCTGGAAATGCTATGGGGCGAGCAGCGATTCGATTTTTCAACGGCTTTTGTCCTCAGTTACCATCTCCATAAACAGTTGCAAATAGAAGCGCGCTATGTGCAAGGCATCAACACCCTGCATACCATCGCTTTCGTTGACGAGTTGCTCAACCCCTTAGCCGATGCCAAGCTCCGTAATCGCAGCCTCCAACTGTCGTTGTTATACCGTTTCAAGCAAGGGTAGGGCTACTTGGGCTGGGTTTAATGGCTAAAATGCAGCGCTTTTAATAAAATTTCTACGGGATGGAGTGCTTTTCGGCCAGTACCATCTTGGATTTGGTGCCTGCAACTTGTGCCGCTGGCTACGATGATTTGCTCCTTGGCTTGGCGAATGGCTGGAAAGAGAATTTCTTCTCCGATGGCCATACTGATGCCGTAGTGTTCGGCTTCGTAGCCGAAGGAGCCCGCCATACCGCAGCAGCCACTGGGGATGGTTTGCACGGTGAATTGCGGGGGTAAGGCGAGCAAAAAGGCCGTTTCTTCGGGGCGTCCTAAGGCTTTTTCGTAGCAATGGCTATGCAGGCGAATATCGGCACCTAGGTCGGTGAACTGATCGCTACGAATGTGGCCTGCTTGGGCTTCGCGGTAGAGGAACTCCGTAATGGTGTAGCTGTGCTGGGCTAGTTGTTGGGCTTGTTTTTGTTCGGCTCCGCGCAGCAACTTAGGGTATTCATCCCGAAAGCTCAGGATAGCCGAAGGCTCTAGCCCAACAAGCGGCTGCTGCGCCGATACGAGGGGGGCAAAAGCAGCCACATTCTGCTGAGCGCAATCGCGGGCTTTTTTCAGTAATCCTTTACTGATTGCCGCGCGGCCGCTGCTGCTATGGCTAGGCCACAACACTTCATAGCCTAGCCCTTGCAGCAGCTGAATGGCTGCCTTCCCGATAGCGGCATCTTGGTAATTGGTGAACTCATCGCCGAAAAAATAGAGCTTACGGTTCGTTAGCGATCCCGTTGGCGATCCCGTTGGCGGGTGGCTGTCAGTGGCTGATTGCCGTTTGAACCAAGCCCGCAGACTACCACTAGCCATTGGCAAAGAGCGTTGTGGGGCTACGCCCAGCCACTTTTTGATAGGCCCGGCCCAGCGCAAACCGAAGTTAAACAGCCCTGGCCAGTAAGCAGCCCATTGATAAATTTGATCGATATGCGCAAAAAGGCGGTAGCGCCAAGGGATGCCCAAGACTTGATGTCGTTGGTGAAGGTATTCCGCTTTGAGCGCGCTCATATCCACATTACTAGGGCATTCGGTCGTACAAGCTTTGCAACTGAGGCATAGATCGAGGGCTTGCGCCAAAACGGGATGGCTGAAAGGCGATTCAGTTTCGCGGCTCAAGATTTCGCGTAGTGCATTGGCTCGGCCTCGGGTCGTATCTTTCTCGTTGCGGGTGGCGCGGTAGCTAGGACACATGGTGCCGCCGCTGATCTTTCGGCAATCGCCGGAGCCATTGCATTTTTCTGCTAGGGCTAGCAGGCCGCCTTCGGCTCGGAAATCGAGGATAGTATCTACTATGGGCGTTTTTTGTTCGGCTTCGTAGCGCAAGTCTTCGTTCATAGGCGGGGCATCAATGATCTTGCCAGGGTTGAAGAGTCCCTGTGGATCCCACAGCTGTTTGAGCTCACGTAGTAGTTGATACACCTCTTGGCCTAGCATTAGTGGAATAAAAGCAGCGCGTACGCGGCCGTCACCGTGTTCGCCACTTAGGCTACCTCGGTATTTTTTTACTAGCAGGGCTACGGCTTGTGTAATTTCGTAGAATAGGCGGCGGTCTTCGTGGGTCTTTAGGTCTAGGATGGGCCGCAGGTGAATTTCGCCTGCGCCTGCATGGGCGTAATAGACTGCTTTTTGGCCGAATCCTTGCAGGAGAGCTGTGAATTCCTCGATATAGGCGGCTAAATCTTCGATGGCTACGGCGGTGTCTTCGATACAGGCCACTGCTTTTTTTTCGCCGGGTATATTAGACAGCACCCCTAGACCGGCGGCACGGAGTTGCCAAACGTTTTCCGTAGCATTACCTAGCAGTATAGGGGCGGCGTAGCAATTGCTTTGGGCGAGCAAGGTCTCTGCTATCTGGGTGGCTCGTTGGGCAGCAGTTTCGTTGTTGGCTGCCCGAAACTCTACGAGTAGGAGGCCGCCGGGTTGGCCTTCAATAAAAGCGCTATTTGTTTTTTGGGTTGGATTTTGCTGGGCGGCATCTAGGATCACATCGTCCATGAGTTCGCAGAGGAAAGGCTGCTGAGCCATCACAGGCACCACGGCTCGCATACTATCCAAAACGGTTGGGAAATGCAGCGCTACCACCGCTCTTCCAGCCGGCGGCAGGGGCAAAATGCGTAGTTTGATAGCCGTGGTGAAAGCAAGGGTGCCTTCGGAGCCGGCTAACAGCGTTGCTAAATTAAGCGGAGCACCTTGGGCTTGGAAGGGCGACTGCTGTGCCAGCAAATCTAGGGCGTAGCCGGTGTTGCGGCGGCTGATGTCGGCTCTAGGATAAGCAGTTGCAATGGCCGCTCTAGTGTTCGCATCGGATAGTAGGGGGAGGAGGTGGTCGTAGATGGCTTCCAATCGGTCGTTAGTAGCTAGCTCCACCTTTGCGCTTTGAGGCTTAGCCTTGCCCCTGCGAGCGGAGCGGTAGCCAGTATCAAGTGCAGGCAGTGAAGTGGCGGCACTATCCTGATCGTCGTTATCGTTATCGGTGGAGGCAGGGAATAAGAAATGGGTATCTGGTGCTGTAAAAGCCCTTTGGGTGATTTCCGCTGCGGTCAGTGGCCCGAAGCTAGCTGGCTGGCCATTGGATAAAACGCAGCGAACGGCCAGCGTATGATCGCGGGTGCTACCCACGGTGATGCTGGTAGTGCCGCAGCTATTATTGCCGAGCATACCGCCGAGGGTGCAGCGGTTGGCCGTGCTGGTGTTGGGGCCGAACCAATAACCAAGCGGAGCTAGCGCGGCATTGAGCTGATCGCGAATTAAGCCTGGCTGTACGACGACGTAGCCTTCTTCGATGTTTATAGCCAGCAGTTGGGTCATGTAGCGGCTCACGTCCACGATGATGCCCTCCCCAACGGCTTGGCCTGCTAGGCTGGTGCCGCCGGCTCGGGGGGTGATGGCTAGCTGGTATTGGGCAGCGAAGCGAACCACGGCTATCACATCGGCCTCGTCTTTCGGGAAAACCACGGCTAGGGGCATACTACGATACACGCTTGCATCGGTGGCAAAAAGGATACGGTGCAGCGCATCGGTCACGAGATCACCTGTTAGTGCGTCGGCTAGTTCTTGCCAAGGAGGGGAAGCGGTAGTTATCTTTGTCATGGGTCAAAAATAAGAAAATAAGCCAATAGATAAGGTTGGGTAAGGGGAATTGAACGTACCTTTGCAGTTGTCTTCCCATTCACTCCAATTTACCATTCCTTTTGCGTCTTCACCTCCTTTTTTTCCTGTTTTTTTTCCGATTAGTAAGCTTATCTGCACAAGATCAAGCCACTTTACTGCTTATGCTCGAAGACCGTTGGGCGGCTTATCAGCAGGCCGTATCGCAGCGCGATTTTGAGCAAATGACGGGCTTTCTTTATCCGCCTTTGTTTCAGTTGGTTGCTAAGGACGATCTCCGAGCTGCTTGTATGCGCAACAGCTATCATCCCGATCTATTGTTCAAAACACTAGCTGCTCCGATCCAAGAAATATCGAAGCCTGTTCTACATGAAAGTGGCCGTTACGTACGGCTGCGCTACCAACAGATATTGCAGATCACTTTCCGCTCCGAAGCGGCAGCGGATGCTAGCTATGTGGCTGCCATCCTTGCCCAGTACCAAGCAGAGTATGGGGCGGAAAACGTTTGTTTTGATGCCGTAAAAGCGGTTATTGCTGTTTATAGCCAGAAAACAGCCTTTGCCATTTTCAAGGAAAAGCGCCTAGAATGGTACTTCCTAGAGCTACCCGAAGAAGAAGTGCTCAACCTGAGCAGCTTACTGCCGGCTAGCGTCTGCAAGCAGTTGTTGTAAGCTTAGCCCCTTCTTTCTCCTTTTGACTTACTAGTTGACCTACTAGGCGATGGAGATGTCTCGCATGCTCTTTCTATCGGGCGACGTAAAAAAATGATAAATGTCATTATTTTTTACATTCCTTGTAAAACAAAGCCAACAAATGCTTGTTGAAGTTTAACAAGATTAACTCCAAATAGAGAACGATTATGGGCAATCGCCTTATATACTTAGATAATAACGCCACTACCCCTACAGATCCTAGGGCTGTGGATGCTATGCTGCCTTTCTTCTACGAAAACCCAGGCAATGCAGCCAGTCGTAACCACCCTGCGGGCTGGATAGCGGAGGAAGCTGTTGACTATGCGCGTGAGCAAATTGCGCAGCTTATCAACGCCGATCAGCGTGAAATCATTTTTACCAGCGGCGCTACGGAGTCGAATAACCTAGCTTTGAAGGGGGTATTTGAGATGTATGCCCGCAAAGGCAACCACATCATCACGGTGAAAACGGAACACAAAGCCGTGTTAGATGCTTGCCAAAAGATCGAAAAAATGGGTGGTCGGGTGACCTACCTACCCGTCAATCGGGAAGGTCTTATCGATCTAGCGGAGCTGGAGGCTGCCATCACAGATAAAACGATCTTGGTTTCTGTGATGTGGGCCAACAACGAGACCGGTGTCATACAGCCCATGAAAGCCATTGGCGATATCTGCGCTAAGCATGGGGTGCTTTTCATGAGTGATGCTACACAAGCCGTGGGTAAAATTCCGGTAGATCCCAAGGAAGTAGGCGTGCACCTGCTGGCTTTTACCAGCCATAAGATGTATGGCCCTAAGGGCGTAGGTGCTTTGTTCGTAAACCGTAAAAACCCTCGCGTGAAGGTGACTTCACAGATGGACGGAGGCGGTCATGAACGGGGTATGCGCTCCGGCACTCTGAACGTACCGGGCATTGTAGGCTTCGGGAAAGCCGCTGAAATTGCTCGCTTAGAAATGGCGCAAGACAGTGAACGCCTAGCCAAATTACGAGACAAGCTGGAGTTGGCGCTCACTAGCCGCTTGGAAGAGTCCTATGTGAATGGCAGCCGCGAAAGCCGTATGCCACACGTCACTAACATTAGCTTCAAGCACGTGGAAGGAGAAGGTTTGATGATGACTTTCAATAAAGATATCGCCGTTTCTTCTGGCTCTGCCTGTACGTCGGCCAGTTTAGAGCCTAGTTATGTGTTGGTGGCGTTGGGCTTGGGCGACGATCTGGCGCATAGTTCCATTCGCTTCAGCTTAGGCCGTTTTACGACCGAAGAAGACATCGACCGCACCATTGACCTGCTCGTGAACGGCGTCAATCACATGCGCGATCTCAGCCCCATCTGGGAAATGTATAAAGATGGCATCGATCTCGAAAGCATCGAGTGGAGTGCCCATTAAAAAAATCCATCGCTTGCCAGCTTCCTTAGTAGGCTAGTAAGCAAACAAATTCGTATCAACAAAATCAAACTATCATGGCTTACAGTGAAAAACTGCTAGATCATTTCAAAAACCCACGCAATGTGGGTACGCTCGATAAATCTTCTACCAACGTAGGCACTGGCCTAGTGGGTGCGCCTGAGTGTGGCGACGTAATGCGCCTGCAAATCGAGGTAGATCCCGAAACACAAACCATCAAAGACGCGAAGTTCAAGACCTTTGGCTGTGGCTCGGCTATTGCTTCTAGTTCTTTAGCAACCGAGTGGCTTAAAGGAAAAACAGTGGATGAAGCCCTCAGCATCGACAATATGGCCATCGTGGAAGAACTGGCACTGCCGCCGGTAAAAATCCACTGCTCTGTATTGGCCGAGGACGCCATCAAAGGTGCTATTGCCGATTTCCAGAAGAAGCAAGCTACTGCCACGGTGGTAGAGGCTTAAAATACGGGAAAGTATGTTGTTCGTTGCCGATAGCGCTAAGCAGAAACTGCTAGAGATTCGTCAAGCCAAAGGCTTTTCAGATGACTATTTCCTCCGGGTATCGATCACGAGCGGGGGCTGTAGCGGCTTAACGTATAACCTCGATTTCGATAATGAACTGCGTGAAAGGGATCAAGTATTTGACGATAACGATACGAAAGTAGTCTGCGATCTCAAATCCTTCCTCTATCTCTGTAATTCTACGCTAGAATTCGGCAGCGATTTGGAAGGCAAAGGCTTTCATTTCAACAACCCCAACGCCTCTAGAGAATGTGGCTGCGGGGAGAGTTTTGCGCTGTAGCCAAGGTCTTAGTAGTGGCCTAAGCAAGCTAAGACCTTTTCTTCAGTTCATTCAGGAGTTCGGTGATCGCTCTAGTGCTTGCCCTCTTTAAAGTCCATACGGGCAGACGGGCATGAATGTCCATCCATACGGACAGATACGGACTCGTTGCTCTCGCCCAGGCGGGCACAAGTGCAGGGGCAAGGGTCTGCTTGGTAGCGCAAGACAAGAAAGGCTAAGGGAGGCGTAGGCCGTTAGGCATAAGTCTATATACGGCTTCTTTTTACAATAAAAAAGCAGTACTGAGGCAGCTCGGCACTGCTTTTTTGTTTGTCCACTAGCTGCTACTAAACGAAGGCAAAGATTTGATTTGACTTATTTAGCGTGCCCACCAACTGCCCTTAAGGCACTCAAAACTAGACTACTTTGATGGTTTTTTTACAGCTATAACATTTTAAATAACTTGAATCCAAGTAATTGATAGTGACTTGTTTATGATTTTTAAATTGGATTTATCTTCAAAAATGGGGCTATCGTTTTCCGGAAAAAAGTGTTTGCGAGAGTAGAATATTTCCCCTAGCTTTGTAATATACACTGCGAGATAGCTCAAAATATGATTAACCCGAAAGTACTAGTGTTGATATAACCTATTGTTTTCATAAATCCTTTTAGTATGAGATTTACTTACTTACTTACTTACTTACTTACTTACTTACTTACTTACACGGCAAAGCCTTCTTTTTCGTTTAGGCTTTTTAGTGGTGCCGCTAGTGCTTTGTAGCGCAGCGGGGATGTTGGGGCAGAGCATTCCACTTTTCGAATCTTCTAAATAAGTTAATTATTCAGTGCAAATAGGGGATTTTACTGTTAGTGAGTTCTATCAAACCGGACCATTCGATTATTTTAAAGTAGTGCAAGTTGCCAACTTGGGAGACCTACTAGCCAAAGGGCAAAGTGTTGATGTACTTCCACCTAACGTAGGTCTAAGCAGAAGGCCACTCAGGGCTATAGAGCTGGTCGCACAGGATAAAGACAACTTCGTTTTTCATGGTGTCCTGCAAGACGATCCGTCTAGCCTAGTGGCGTTAAGAGCAGAAAACGGTTTGCTTTCGGGTAATATCAGATTGGAAAACGAAACCTTCACACTTATCGCCCTCTCTGAGGGCCAAGGTGTTTTGTTTAAGAGAAAATCGCTGGGGCAACATATTACGTCCCCAGATTTTCTAGATTGGGAAGTATGCCCATTTCGGTATCTCCTTTTTTTGCCCCTGCCGGCATGTCAGGAGCAGCAAATAACTTGAGAACGCTGGACGCTAATGCTACGGCAATAACAAACGTAGAATCCCAATGTGGTTTTTATACCTCTATCAATAGATTACCTTTTGGAGCCACGATAACGCCAGGTGCCAATATTACATTAAGCGGAAGCACGCAGGGCTGCCAGACGAACAACGTAACTTACAGGTGGTCCACAAGCACCAATGGTTTTAACTACACATTTGTTGGAACAGGACAAACGGTAAATGTGACGGTTCCTTTTGGTCTTCAGGCTGGTCAGTTGTTCTACTATCGTTTGGAGGCCACTTGTGAGGACTTCGATGGCAACCCTAACAATAATCCTGCTACTACAGTAGTCAGATCGGATTTTGTGGGTTGCATTTTCTGTTTAGGATCAACAAATGACGAAGATATATCCTATGCTCCGCAGGATGTCTGGAGCGAAAAAATGAATATATCAGGTCAACGAGAAACGAGTTTGGTGGCTTACCTAAACCCTCTTAAGCAGGGGGATCAACTTCAAGTTATTATGCCCGATAGCAAAACCGATTGGAAATTGGAAATACTTGCTAGCAATGGTCAAAGTGTATTCTTGAAAGAAGTCTATGCCAATACTCAATCAGTAGTCAGTGTATCACTTAATTTAGAGCGAGGTGTCTATTGGGCAAGACTGAGTGGCAAAGAAATGTTCACCCAAAAAATTATAGTACAATGAGATCACTAGCACGCATCCATCTGCCGGTTTATACGATACTGTTCCTTCTAGTGACCCTATCTAGTGGCTGTAAAAAAGAGTCCTTCAGTTGGCAATTACCTATTCCAGAAGCATACACTGCTGGTACGGCTCAGTTGTTCTGGAACAATGAGCCACTAGACCTCCTAGTAAGAGCAGAGCGACAAAGTAGTAGTCCAGATTACGCATATATTTCCATTGTTCGTCTGCTAGGAGGTTTGCAGCAAGAAGATGTGCATATCTCTCTCACGGGTATTTGGCTAGAGGCTACCGACACGATGGGGGTAAAACAGTTTTATGACCTTGATTTCCTGCAAGATACGGTATCTGTTTTGACTATTATCAGTGAGGGTGACGTAGCCTTAGTTAATTACAGCCTGGACACAACTGCCAACAACTGGGTTTTTATTAACGATTGGAATCCAGAGACAGAAAAGGTAGATATTAGTTTCAACCTCAATTTTATCAAACTAGAGCAAGCATGTTGCTATCACCCACTAGGTGCCACCGTATTGAATGTACGGGAGGGGCGTTTGCAGGCAACCGTGAAGCTATTTCCCTGACAGATTTGTGTTCTCCGCTAGTCAGCAGCAGCAATTGATACAAATTATAGAATGATGAGTAGCAATACAATCAAGTGGTTCGGGCATAGAGCCCGAACCACTTGATTGTTCAAGTCGCTAGCTGCTTAGCCGTATGGCTACTGGCACAAGGTGGCTGGCAAGTTGAGTTCTTCTTCATGGATGCTCGCAGTGGCGAGGTATCGGAGCTGAAAATTTGGCATAAAATAGATTAAGGCTAGAACGCCTTAGCGAATAATTGTTGCATAGCCAGCCAAGAGGCGCGGTCGGCTGCTTCGTTGTATTCTAGGGGCAGACTAAACTTGGCACCGTTCTCATTTGCGCCTGGATCGCTGAAAGCATGTTTAGCATCCGGTAGGGCTAGGTAGGTGAAGTCGGTGCCTGCCTCTTCCATTCCTTTCGACCAGGCGGCGGCGCTTTCGAGCGTAATGAAGGGATCGGCTGCGCCGTTGGCCACCAGTATTTTTCCTTTCGGTTTGTGCTCGGCGGAGGGCATAACAGGAAGGGCTACGCCAGCGTGGAAAGCTGCTACGGCTGCTAGATCGTAGCCGGCATTGGCCATAGTGAGGGCTACACTGCCACCGAAGCAGTAGCCTATGGCACCGATTTTATTGGTATCCACCATTGGGTGGGCTTTGAGTTGGTCGATGGCTGCTTTGAAGCGCGCTTCGGCCTCTGGCATATTGCTCATTATGGCTCCTGCGAACTTGCCTGCATCTTCGGGGTGTTCGGCTAGGTTTCCATCGCCATACATATCTACAGCTAAAGCCACATAGCCTAGGGCTGCTAGCATATCGGCGCGCTGCCGAGCGTAGTCATTATGCCCCCACCATTCGTGAATGACCAGGATGCCAGGCCGCTTGCTATCTAAATTTTCTGGCTGCGCAAGGTAGCCTTTTAGCTGAGTTTGTGCCGTGCGATAGCTACGCTCTTGGCCTTTTACACCCGCTACGGAGGTAGTAAAAACTGCTTCGTGCGGAGCAGGTGCCTGCCAAGTAGAAAGGGAAGCTTCCGTGCTAGTTGTTTCGGTCGTTGCGGCTGCTTCATTGCCTGTGCAGGCAAAAAACATCCCTGCCAAGAGGCCGAATATAGAATAGGTTACGAATCGCATAAGTTGGATGGTTTAGTAGAACTGTGAAACCTTTTAAAGTGGCTATTAGTTTTCGGCTTGCGCTACAAAGTTACCCTTGCCCCTGCACGGCGTGCCCGCCAGTTGGATCGTTTGCGGATTAGCTTCCCCAGAACAGTGTAGCAAAGTATGCTATTGGTTTTACACCTAGCGTCAAACGGCTGCGATTAGGGTATTTGACCCCGTCGCTGGCTTATCGGAGAAGGCACTTATTGCGCCTTTGCCTACGCTAAAAGGCCACCTTATAACTAGGAGGAAGGCTATTTCAGGTGGAATTGTGCAGGTTACGGTAGTAATTTTTGCGCTAACGGTTGCTAGAACCAAAAAAAGGCGTACCTTTATGCTGCGATTTGAAAAAATTGATCTTTTGGTCGCTGTCACGTGATACTTAGAATTACGCCCTCTTTCGTTCAAAATAGCTATTTGCGTGTCCTAAAACGTGAATAGTTGGTTATCATAGGCTGTTGACACTCCCCCTTATAAGTATTCCTTGAGATGAGTGAAATTGAGTTTCGTTCAATCTGAAGGTGTGGCTTTTTACAGATTTTGCGTCTGTATTAGGCCATGAAGCTTGCCTATTGGCTGGTAAGGTCATTGGTTTGCTCGTAAGCTAGGCTGTCTATTTGGTAGTCTAAAACATTGAACAACAATAGCTTCCTTAGGGAGGATGAGACTATAATCCCGATACAATGATTAAAAGAATTACCGATTTTACACTTATTTTATTTTGTGTTACTTTGTGTTGGCAACCTCTGCGGGCGCAATCCATTTGGCCTGGGGATTTGACGAATAATGGGGTGGTTTCGGCCTCGGATGTGCTTTATTTGGGCTATGCTTTCGGCGCGGAGGGTTTCGAGCGATCAGGAGGCAGCAGTTGGGAGGCCAAGCCGATGGGTACGCCTTGGCTCAGTAGCTTTCCAAGTGGGTTGAACATGGCTTATGCGGATACAGATGGAGATGGGAAAGTAGATCGGCGTGACTTTGAAGTGCTTTCGAGCCATTTAGGTAGATCGCATCTGGCCGTTGAGCAAGACCTGCTTCATGCGCCCGACACGACTGCGGGCATTCCTGTGTTATGGATGGAGGCAGAAGGCATTCGGATGCGAGGGGACAAGAAGTTTTTGCAGCTGCAATTTTTTCTAGCTAAGCAGCAAGGAGTTGTAGAAAATTTTTATGGTCTTGCTTTTGAAATTCGATACAACGGGCATCGCCTGCTGCCGGGAAATGTAAAACCGCTCGTTGATACAACCAATTGGGTGATGGGCAGTGGAGAGGAGCTATTTGGTGTTGGTCGCGTTGACTCGCTTGCTCGGCAAGTACAAATTGGCATTTCGAGAATTAATCACGAAGGAAGAAGCGGTAGAGGGCGTATTTTGCGGGTATTACTACCGGTGACGGACGATTTTATGCTCGAGCACATAGTGGGTCTTGATTTAAGAATAGAACGCTTAGTGATGGTGAACAAAGGCTTAGAGCAACTTCCTATCACTACCCGAGCGTTTGCGATCAACTTAACGGGTTGCCCTCTCACGGTGTCGCCCGTTTGTGGCATTGATGGCGTAACGTATTTGAATAGCTGTTTTGCCGAGGCGGCGGGAGTCGATTTCTACACCTCCGGAGCCTGTTTTAGTCCTGCTATTACAGTAGCAAATATGGACAGTGCGGCAGTTTGCCCAACGGTGTATGCTCCGGTTTGTGGCTTTAATTACCAGACCTATGCCAATGCTTGTGAAGCGGAGAATGCGGGTTTAAATAGTTATACAGCAGGTAGTTGTGTGGCGAATGACTTCAGTTGCTACGATCCGAACTTGATTGTTATCAGCAACGCCACTACTGTGAATACCATTACAGGTGTAATAGAGCTCAACTGCCCAAGTGGTGGCGAGGCGGTATTGGGTTGTGATGGCATCACTTACCCGAATATTTGTACGGCAGAGGCTTCTGGTGTGAGAAGTTACACGGTTATAGGCAGCCAACAAGACTGTATAGACTACACACAGATCGATGAGGATGCTGCTTGTGCGAATACCATTGATTATGTTTGTGGCTGCAATGGCTACACTTTTGTCAATGCGTGCTATGCGGAGGCGGCAGGTTTAACTTCATATACAGCAGGCCCTTGCGGGGGCACTTCGAGTATTTGTGCTGAAGCTGTAGCGATTGATTGCGGCGATTTTTTGCCGAACGAGACTAGCATTGGAGCGGGCAACCAAATTGTTGCCTATTCTGGTTTTACTTCGGTTCAAATGTTAGGTCCTGATCGGGTGTATGTATTTCAAAAAACCACAGTCGGGGACATACAGATAGGCTTAGAGATCATCACGCCTGGTTTGGACATGGATCTTTTTCTACTGCGAGGCGACTGTAACAACCTTGTATGTATAGCTGCTAGCACTACGCCCAACACCGTAACTAATAACGAAGGTATTTTGGTTAGGGATGCTCCCTTGGGTACCTACTACATTATTGTAGATCAGCAAATGCCTGGCGCAGGGGGGAATTACCATCTGGAGCTAAGCTGTGGTTACTTAGATTGTACGGATGTGGTGTCACTTCAATGCGGCCAAGTATATCAAGGTAGCAATGCCAATGGCAATGATGACGTGAGCCTATATAGTTGCGGCAATGTGCTCAATGTGGAGAATAACGGCCCGGAAATACTACATTCTTTCACGGTCACACAAGCGGGTAACGTAGCAATAGATCTAACGGGTTTAGCGGCTAATTTGGAGTTATTCCTACTTAGTTCTTGCGACAGGGGTGCTTGTATGGCATACAGTCAGAACCCTGGCACGAGCAGTGAGCAAATTATTCATTATCTTCAACCAGGCATCTACTATGTGGCGGTGGATGGCTACAATGGAGCTATTTCCACTTACAATTTAACGGTTAGTTGTTTGCAAGGGTGTAATTTAACCTACGTACCAACCGGCACGAGCAATGCCAACTGCGGCCAAAATAACGGGGAGCACAACTTCTCGATCTATGGCGGTGTGGGTACACATATAGCTACCTATCAAGGGCCTGTTTCGGGCACGCAAGTGAGTCAAACGGGGCATTTTTGCTTTGTTCATCTTGTGCCGGGCACTTACACGACCACCATACAAGACGGTAGCGGCTGCACCATCACGCGGCAGTTTGTGATTGGCAGCAATGGCAATCTATCTGTTCAGGCTAGTTCTCAAGCAGCTAGCTGCGGATCGCAGGGAGCCATACAATTGAGTATAGCCGGTAGCTCGCCGCCTTATACCATCTATCTAAGCGGGCAAGCTACGGCTACTTTACAAGCAAATAGCAACCACTTTACGATCAGCAACCTAGTGCCGGGCACCTACAACATCACGGTGGTCAGCGCCGGCCAATGTACGGCTGCTACTGCTGCTACGGTACAACAGGCGAGTGGCAACCTGAGCTTTGTGGCTAGCCCTGTGCCCGCAGCCTGTGGGCAGTTAGGTCGAATTGGTGTAGTCGTGCAAAATGGATACTTAAACTATATCGTCCGTTTACAAGGCCCTGTTAGTGGCACGGCTGTGGTGGAAGGGCATAATTTCCATATTAATGATCTACCTGCGGGTGTTTATTCCCTGCGGGTAACGGATGCTTATGGCTGTACGTCCTTACAAACTGTTGTGGTGCCTAGTACCGCTCTGGAGGTGCAGGTGAGCACCACGGCTGCTAGCTGTGGCAACCAGGGGAGTGCACAAGTCTTTGTGAACAATGGTACGGCACCCTATACCGTCAATTATTTCGGCCCTACTACTGGTACGGTGACGAGTAACAGCAACTTGGTACAAATTCCTAATCTAGGCAGCGGAAGTTATAGTTTTTCTGTATGGGATGCAGGTGGTTGCGACATCACAAGAACAGCTTATGTAAACGACCTAGGGAGCAACCTAACACTTAACCTAAGTCAAGGAGCCACACAATGTGGTGCTAACGCCGCTCCCGTTTTTGTGCAGGTGAATGGAGGAACACCTTCCTACAGTCTCTACTATGCGGGCCCTGTAAGCGGTAGTACGAACTTAAGCACTAGTGGGCAAACACTGCTACAATTGCCAGCGGGTAATTACACCTTTACGGTCAATGATTTTGCGGGCTGCAGTACGGTAAGAACGCTCACCGTGTTGCCTACGCAAAACAACTTGAGTGCTGTGGTGATGGCAACGGCAAATAGCTGTGGCCAGGCGACTAGTTTACAAACCAATATTAGTGGTGGTAGTAGCCCTTACCAGATCAGTGTAACCAATAGCTGTGGTTTACCAGGCCAGTCTTTTCAAGTGTTCAACAACCAGTTTATGCTGGAAAATCTAAGCAACTGTACCTACTTCATTGCGATTACCGATGCTAATGGCTGTAGCGTGAATAGAAGCGTCAATATTGAAGTGAGTGGTGAAACCGATTTGTTGACTTTGCAGCCGGTGGGAGGCGTTTGCGGTGGCTTAGGTTATATTGATGTGTTTGTTAGCGGTGGTAGCTATCCTTATTTTATTAGCTGGACGGGCCCGATGAATGGCTCTGTGAACCTCGCTTCTAACATGCACCGCGTTCAAAACCTGGTTGCTGGCGAATATACCTTCCAGATCAACACGGCAGATGGTTGCAGCCAAACACTGAGCACCACACTTGTGAATGTGGGCGACTTGGCACTCATCTCTAGTCTAGTGACGCTTAACTGCGGCCAATACGACCAAATTTGGAATGATATTCTGGGGGGTACGGCACCCTATACGGTGGAGGTAACACGGCTTTGCGATGGCATGGAACAGACTTTCCTAGTGCAAAATAATGGCTTTGAGCTATTCGACTTAATCCCCTGCGAGTATAAAATCAAAGTAACGGATGCCAATGGTTGCATGACGATGAATACCACCACGGTCTTCCCCTATCAGCTATTTGATGCACTGCCTAGTCCGGGGCTTTGTGGTCAAACGGGCTCTATTCAGATTAATATCACCAACCCAATCAGTATGCCGCCCTATACGGTTCAGTTTACGGGGCCGGTTAGTGGCAGCTTGCAGTTGAATGCCTTGGCTAGCACCACGCTATTTAACCTTACAGCAGGTACTTATACCATTGTCATAACGGATGCTGGCGGTTGCACCGAGACAGAAACCGTGGTACTCGTGGATACGCCAAGCGACCTTGACCTCGTTACCGCCACGATCTTCGACAACTGTGGGGTCTATAACCAGCTTTGGAACGACATCATCGGCGGCACAGCACCCTACACCGTAGAAGTGATTCGCCTTTGCGATGGTACGGTTGATACCACTTTCATTACCTCGGCTACGGAGTTTGAGCTAGAAAACCTGCCAGCGTGCGAGTACAAAGTGATTGTGACGGACGCCAACGGCTGTATGGACATGGAAATCAGAACCATTGATCCGGCACCGGCCAATATCTTCACGGCGGTTGCTATCAACGGGCTTTGTGCGCAATTGGGGCGTATGAATATTAATTTCACCAGTGGTACGGCACCTTACCAGCTTACTTATTCAGGGCCCCTTTCTGGAAGCACTACGGTAAATGGCACGGCCTTCTCTTTGTTGGATCTTCCTGCGGGTGTTTATACCCTCACCGCCGTAGATGCTAATGGATGCAGTCAAACCACTAGCCTCCCGGTAATTGTGACGCCAAGCGACCTTGACCTCGTTACCGCCACGATCTTCGATAACTGCGGGGTCTATAACCAGCTTTGGAACGACATCATCGGCGGCACAGCACCCTACACCGTAGAAGTGATTCGCCTTTGCGATGGTACGGTTGATACCACTTTCATTACCTCGGCTACGGAGTTTGAGCTAGAAAACCTGCCAGCGTGCGAGTACAAAGTGATTGTGACGGACGCCAACGGCTGTATGGACATGGAAATCAGAACCATTGATCCGGCACCGGCCAATATCTTCACGGCCACGCCCATCAATGGTCTTTGCGGTGCCCTGGGTACGATCCAGATTAACTTTACAGGTGGCACAGCACCCTATCAATTCACTTATGCAGGGCCGCTATCGGGCAGTACTACTGTAAATGGCAGTACTTTTTCGCTACTAGCTTTACCAGCGGGTGTTTATACGCTCACGGCAGTAGATGCCAACGGATGTAGCCAAACCACCAGTGTTACGATACAACTTACGGCTAGCGATTTAGATTTGGTAGCCTCCTTGATACTCAATGACTGCGGGCAGTATAATCAAGTTTGGAGCGATATTAATGGCGGCACAGGCCCCTATACCGTATTGGTCATTCGGCTTTGCGATAGTGCACACTATGCCAACTTTGTGGTAGTGGATCCTATATTTGAGCTATTCGATTTACCGCCTTGCGATTACAAAATCACGGTTACTGATGCCAATGGTTGTATGGATATGGATACGGTGACGGTTTTCCCTTCCCCGATCAATCTATTTACAGTGCAGGCTATCAACGGTGCTTGCAATGAACTGGGCAGCATCACTGTTCAGCCCATTGCAGGCACAATACCTTACGAGCTACAGCTCACAGGGCCAGTTGCAGCTACGGTAAGCCTAGCAGACGGCGCCGCCTACACGATCAGCAATTTACCGAATGGCACCTATACGATCATCCTACGCGATGCGAATAATTGCTACCAAACCCAGCAAGTTACGATTGTGAACACCAGCACCGATTTGGAGCTCATTACTGCCACCATCTTCAACGATTGCGGGCAGTATAACCAGCTCTGGAACGATATTGTAGGCGGTGTAGGCCCCTATACCGTAGAGGTAAGCCGCTTGTGTGATAATACCATCGACACGGTCTTCGTGGTAACTGGCTTAGAGTTTGAGCTTTATAACTTGCCGCCTTGTACTTATAAAGTGAAGATTACCGACGCTCAAGGCTGTATGGCGATGACCACTAGCAGTATTTACAGCACCAATGCCGATCTAGTAGATATTGTACAATCTACCAGCTGTGATAACCCTAAGATTACTTTCATCTTCACGCAAGGCAATGCACCTTTCCAGATCACGCTTATGGGACCGAACGGGGAAATAACCTACCCCAACATCACTAGTACGGAGTGGGTGGTCAACCAACCAGCTAACGGCGATTATATGGTAGTTATCACCAGTGCAGAAGGCTGTGTAGAGTTTGATTTCTTTAGCTTCCAGGCACAAAATGGCGTGCCACCCACCGCTGCCTTCACGGCGATGCAAACGGGCACCACCGTTTATAGCTTCACCAATGCTTCCTCTTCAGGGGCCTATAGCTGGGATTTTGGAAATGGGGATACTAGTACGGAGGAAAACCCAAGCATTAATTTCGGCGGCACGGGCGTCTATAATGTTTGCCTTACGGTAACCAATGGCTGTGGCTCGGCTACCTATTGTGAAGAGATATCTATCACCAGCGGCAGTATTATGCTCGATATGGGAGAGGTAAGCGGTGCTACGGGGCAGCAAGTACTCGTGCCCGTTACCTTGCAAGGTAGTAGCAACTTAGCAGCTTTGAGTGGCAGCTTACAGCTATCTCCGGCAGGTAGTGCAACGATCGTAGGGGTTAGCCCCGCCTTGATTGCGCCTAGCTTTCACCAAGCAACGGCTACCTTTAGTTACCAAGCTACTAGCGGACAAGGGCTAGCACTCAACCCCGAAGTACCAACAGTGCTATTTTATCTACGGGTAAATATTATCGCTACTACGGGGCAAATCATGTTAACCTTCACCCACAACCCTATGGCGGTGGAAGTGGCTGCCATTTTCCCCGGCGGGCCTAACCTACTTAGTGCCGAAATGGGTAGCGGACAAATCAACGTGAGTACGGGCACAACAACTGCCGGCCAAGTAGATATAGATGGCTCTCTGAACGACGGCCCAATAGACAGCGGCAGTGTACTAGGGGGGAATCTAACGACAGGGACTAACGCCGCTAATGAACGAGCTACGGTTGTTAGCGCACCTAGTGCTACGGCAGCCAGTCAGCACCAAACTGCTGCTGGAGTGTCAACGACTAATACATCACGAGCAGCCACCGAAATGGATAGGTTGGCCGTTGAGCAAAATCAGCCCAACCCCTTCACGCAGCAAACAAAAATTCGCTTCTATTTGCCAGCGGCGGACGTGCTACACCTTCGGCTTCTCGATGCGTTGGGGCGGCCCGTCTATGAGCAGCGAGGAGCGTACGCTGCAGGAGAAGGCTATTTGTTGCTCGATTTGGGCCATCTGCCAGCCGGTTTATACTACTACCAAGTTAGCAGCAGTACCCAGCAAGCCGCTACTCGCGCCATGCTTATCGGGCGCTAGTTATACTTATGCTCGGAGCGATCACCGAAGGTAGGGTACTTCGCGTATCGTTTGTTTACTTTCTCTTGGCCATGCACCGCACCGCTATGCTTGTTGCCAAGAGAAAGTAAGCAAGTCGTAGGTTGGTATTTTTTCCCCTCCACTTAGCTTTGCTGGCCCTCGCCCTCGGAAGGTTTGGGTGTGCTCAGGTGCCTCCTAATACGCTTGCGCTACAAGCTGACCCTTGCCCCTGCGATAGCCATTAAGAACGTATGTAATCTATGGGAGTGAAAAATCGCATCCCTTTGCTTGTTCACGGCTCACCGAGAAAGTCGAATGATGGCAAGGAGGCGATTCGAGGGCTTTTGTCCTAGTTTTGGCGGGCTGTTTTGGTCAGTTGGACGGGTCCATTGGAGCATTTTTTGTGGATTTTACCCAGCGATTCGCGCATTTTATGCCCTTTCGACGGCTGGCGCATAGTAGGGCTTTTGTCCTAGTTTTGGCGGGCTATTTTGGTCAGTTGGACGGGTCCATTGGAGCATTTTTTGTGGGTTTTACCCAAGCCCTGCACCTATTTTATCAAAGCTAGAGCAGACCAGGGCAGCAGGGTGTGATAGCCCTGTTTTTGGAAGTAAGTGCGACAATCGTGGGCGGAAAGCGGGCTCACGACCCACACAAAATCGCCGCCCCAAGCACCTAAGCTTTTGAGCTGGCCGGGGAAGTCGGGAAAAAGGCGTTCCTGCACTGTCTGCTGCTGCGTCAATTGTGCTATACACCGCTCGTGTTGACGAAGGAGCTGGAGCAGGTCGTCAAAATGATCCATCGATTGGGGCAGGCCGGAAGGAGTTGGCTGAAGAGACCTTGCGGGAAGTTCATTTTTTTTGGCACGCAGTGCAGGGGCAAGGGCTGTTGGTAGGCGCAAGTGGGTAGCACCTATGAGTAGATTAGTACACTGCGTAATGTAGTCTATTTCGGCTTCCTGGACGGTTTGGCGACGATAATGCGCGATGCCTTCACGGCTATTTTGTTTCTGGTTGAGGTAGAGGAAGTGGGTGGTATGTGCCCAGTTAGGTGCCCAATGGAGCGGTTCCCAGCTAGGCTTTCCGGCTAAGCGTTGGAAGCGAAGAGGGCCGGCTGCTGCCGCACAAGCTAAATCGTAACCGGAGCCGCCAAAGGTGCTTGTAAGTAGATCGAAAGGATCTACTTGTAGCCAAGCAGCTAAACAGTGGATAAGGGTGGAACTGCTGCCAAGACCCCACTGCCGCTCGAAAGTGAGGTGGCTACTAAGCTGCTGCCCGATGAGTGGCCCTGCATCGCCACCTCGAAGTGCTATGGCTGCCTGTAAAATTTGAACTAAACGCGCTGCTATGGTAGTTTCCCCTACGAATACCTGGGGTGCTGTAGCAGCCAATGGCTCCCATTGAATATCGAGCCAAACCGTGCCGTGGCAGTCGTAGCTCGTCCATCGTAGTGTATCGTCTTTCAGGGGGCTCACGTGGAGGTGCTGGCCTTGGCGGGTAGGGATCGCTAGGGCCGCTGCACCGTCTAGTACCGTATATTCTCCGGTGAGGAGTAGCTTACCATTGGCATAGAAGCTTTGCATAGGCTAAGGAGAAAGGTTAAGGCCGCCCCAAGAAGGATTTGACAGCGTGCTGGCTCACGGTTTTATCGGCGAAGTGAGCCGTGGCTGCGGCTCTTTCATCCACGGTGGCACCTAAACTGATCAAGATATTCTGTAAGTGCATTTTCATGTGACCGCTCTGGATACCCGTGGTTACTAAGCTACGTAAAGCGGCGAAGTTTTGTGCTAAACCAGTGGCTGCCATGATACCCATGAGCTCGTTGGCGGAGGGGCAGCCCATAAGCTGGAGGCTCATTTTCGCCAGTGGGTGCAGACTCGTGAGGCCTCCCACGGTGCCGATAGCTAAAGGTAAGCTAAGCTCAAAGTGGAAGTGATCTTCCGTTACTTCACAACGGCTCAAGCTGCGGTATTGGCCATCGCGGGCAGCATAGGCATTTACGCCAGCTTCGATAGCACGGAAGTCGTTGCCAGTGGCTAAAACCACTGCATCCACCCCATTCATAATCCCTTTATTGTGGGTAACTGCGCGGTAGGGGTCTTTTTCGGCAATGCGAACTGCCAGGGCAAAACGGCGACAAAAATCGTAGGCGTCCACCCCGCTATTCGGTAGCTGCATGGCTGATATAGGGCTGCTAACCCAAGCTCTGACGATACAATTCGGTACATAGTTGCTCAGGATAGCCATGATGATTTCCAGCTCGCGTTCCTCGCTTTGCAAGGCTGTGTCCGTAGCTGCCCACTCTTCCAAAGCGGTGCCGTAGGCTTCTAAGATGGTGTTGATAAAGTTAGCACCCATACTATCTGCTGTGCCGAAGCGGACGAGTAGTTGGTAATAATCAGTTGCTACCTCAGGGAGGTGTCTCCAAGTGAAACCTAATACGCCGCCACCTCTTTTTTCCATACTGCCCGTTAGATGAGCGGTAGCGGCATGTAGCCGCCGCGTGAGCAATGGCAAAAGCGCTGCTCTGCGAGCTGGGGAACCAGCCCAGCGAAAGTGTAGCTGGCCAATTTTTTCGGTAGCAACCACCTCATAATGGAAGCCACCTCGGCTGCTCCAGTATTTGGCTGCACTACTAGCCGCTGCTACCACGGAGCTTTCCTCAATAACCATCGGGACGGTATAAAAGCGCTCATTGATGAGGAAATTGGGAGCCAGCCCAAAGGGTAGGGGATAGTTGGCGACCGTATTTTCGCTGAAATGATCCAGCACTTCCTGTAGCTCGGCATCGGAAAGATCGAAGACGGCTAGTTCAGGCAGCTTACAGTGGGTGCTTAGCACTTCCATTAGCCAAGCGCGCTTGGCGGCCTTTGTCATCTTGCTAAAACCCTCTACTTGGTGTTGTGTTTTTGTTTGCATCCAGCTAGAAACTTATCGTATCGTCAAAAAAGCCTGCGCCATTTCCAATCCGCGTATTTGGCCAGCTACAAAGCGATGGAGCTGTTCGTAATCGCCACGCGCATGCTCTAAGAAGGCAGAGGCCATTCCGTAAATAGCGGGCATACGAGCCCGCTTGGTCAGGTAATACCCATCTAGGAAATTGCGAACGCCACCACTGATGATAAGCTGTTTGCAAGCAAAAGAGGCTGCTTCTTGGGCAAATAAGGTATTGATGAAATCTACCATCTCCAAAGCTTGGTGGCCTAGGGTTGCCATGGGTAGGTAGGTAGTCTGGAAGTCTGTTTGGCTACGTAGTAGCTCTAGCTTCGCAAAATTGGTGCCACCGGCAGCAGCCGTATCCACCGCCGCTAAAGGTAACTGTAGTAAGGCGCGTAAGCTAGCCGGACCAAAACCCTGCCCAACTTCCTTTACGATAATAGGTAGGCTAGGGTAAGCTGCCAGTAGCTTCTCTATACTAGCTAAGGGGGGCTCTGCAAAGCGATCTCCTTCGGGCTGAAGCCACTCTTGCAAGGGGTTAACGTGAATGATTAGACCATCCAAATCTAGAAGCTCTACAAGCCGATCAATGCGGTGAAGGTCTTCCTTTTCGAGTAAGCTTTGAAGCTGCGCTATCCCTAAATTGCCAAAAAGTGGCTGTTCCCGACCGATGATAGGCCGCATATTGAAGTCTTCTAAGCGGTGGTCATCATAAAGCAAAGACCGACAACTACCCAAGCCGAGACCCAGACCAAAATCGGCACAAGCCCGTGCGAGGTTTTTATTGATGGTGAGCGCCATCTCAGTACCACCCGTCATACTACTTACCCAAATGGGGGCACGGAGCTGCTTCCCTAAGAAGGACAGTGCTGGCAAAGAACCCGGCTGAGGATGCGCAGCCAGCATCGGCTCGTAGTAAAAACGACGGTCTAGCTCCGCACCAAGTACCTGAGCTTCAAAAGCTAGTTCAATGTGATCCTGCTTGCGCGAAGCAGCAGTAGGATCGCGATCTAAAGTATCCAAATGTAAATACTGGCTGTTTTCAGAAGTCAAAGGTAGTAATTATGTGCCTAAACGATGGCCGTTTGAGCTAGTTCTTTGAATATTCCCACCACAAGGGGAAGTAGGAAACGAACGAAAAAGGTGGCGAAAGGTTTACAGAACAGCTTAATAGAACAAGCACTAGCCACTTTACTAAACGACTACCAGAAGCCCACTCGCCAAAGGGTATGAGCCAAGCAGCAGGATCGTTACGCTAAGTCCTCGTCAGCGTGCGGATGAACAAGCGGGCGCAAATCGTTCCTGACGCAAAGGCTGACGCAAAGGCTGCCGAGAAGCTGGTGGTGGGGGGAGTGGGCTGCTTATTCAGTTAGGTTGTACAGGGAGTCGTATCGGCTCAAGGAAACCCGTGCTCAGCAGGCCGCTCTGGCCGGAATAAATAACTAGCGTTGTTCGGCAGGCCATCAAACGGCTGCGAGCGGCACTACGAAGTAGCCGCGTAGCGAAAATTTGTTCTGGACTTCATTGAAAAGCCTCGCCGCAGCACCACTGTATCTGCGTTTTGCTTCGCAGCTACTACGTGGTTTCGCCTCGCTCAGAACAAAATGCTGCACGCTCTCGCTCGTTCATGCCCCACCGAACAACTCTACTAATTACTACACTGTTGAGCATGACCAGGTGCTACACTTTTGGGTTGAAATGGTGGTGCACTTTTTAGTTCTTGGATTCAAGTAATAAATGCAACCGATTTAAAAAGGACATTGTGTCAAGGCCATCGGCATAATCATTTAATTGGGGTTGTTGTGCGTTACCGAAAGCTTGGGTAACTAGGCCGTTGAGTAGGCCGGGAGCTGCGAGGATGAGTTGTATTTCATCTAAGCGGTTTTGTAGCTGCCGACTGAGCTGATCGGGGTCGCTATAATGCTCGTAAAATAGGCTGGCGATCGGCGAGAGTAGTGCTTCCTTTTCTTCGCGTAAAATAATAGCGCCATTATTAAAAAAAGGGATTTTATTTAAAGTGAGCAGCGCGTAATTATAATCGAAATTGTTTTTATATTTAGGATGATTTTGCAGCTCGTTCCATTCGTGTAGTATTTCCAATAGCGGATTGAAATCATACTGCTGTGGCACATATATTTTTGATACGTTGCGGCAGCCTAAGCCGAAATATTGGAAAATATCTTGTCCCAAAGCCCGTAATGTTTCCTCGCTTTCCTGCCCGGTGAGCACGGCCACGGCATTGCGGTTTCGGCGAATAATATGGGGGTATTTACTGAAATAAGCCTCAAAATAGCGGGCGCTATTATTGCTGCCGGTGGCAATGACGGCATCAAAGCCCTGGAGCTGCTCCACGAAGTGAAAGTAGGCGGCGGAGGCGGGGTTTATATTGTTTAATTGTTGTATTAAATAGGGCAGTACAAATTTATCTTTATCGGATAATTTGATTTGGCTACGGTGGCCTGCTACATATACGCAGAGCAGGTCGTGAAAGCCCACGAGGGGGATGTTGCCGGCTAGCACTAGGCCAACGGTTTGGATAGGGCGGTCTGGGCGGTCGAGGGGGGCATTCGGGTTTTGTACATAGGGCTCAATCCATTGCTCTAGGGCTGTTTGGGAAAGAAATTGACTGCAGATAGCGGCTAGTGCTTGCTGCTGCTGAGCGAGGGTAAGCCAAGGATTATGGAAGGCCGTTCGCTGCTGTAAAGCGCTGAGGTATTCATCTGTTTCTTGTAGGCATTCGCCTAGGGCTACTAGGCTTTGGATGCGTTCTTGGAGGCTCATCCTTGGGTGGCTGCTCATACTGTGGCGTATTTAAAGATGTACGAACCAACTAAAGGGGAGAAAGTTGGCCAACGAGTACTTTAGGGATAAAAGGGCTCACGTCGCCGCCGCCTTTAATAATTTCGCGCACGATGGTGGAGCTGATGTGGGATACGCTGGGCTGTGCGATGAGGAAGATCGTTTCTAGGCCTTGCCCGACGATGCCATTGAGTTGAGAGATGGTTTTTTCGTAGTCGAAGTCGCTGGCATTACGCAGGCCGCGCAAGAGGTAGCGAGCGCCGATACGTTGGCAATAGTGGGCGGTGAGGTTTTCAAAACTATCGATGCGCACTTTGGGCTCGTCTGCAAAAACTTGTCGGAGGCAATCGAGGCGTTTTTCCAAGGGGAAGAGGTAGGACTTGGCGGTATTGATCCCCACGGCCACCACGATTTCATCGAACAACGGCAGGGCGCGGCGCACGAGTTCTTCATGTCCTGAGGTAATGGGGTCGAAGGAACCGGGGAAGACGGCAGTTTTTGCAAGCATGTTTCGGAAATGTTTTTTATTTGTAGTAGGAGCTATTTGTAGTAGGAGCTTAGTAGTTTTTCCCACCAGCTGCCGGGTAATAGCCGCTTAGCGGTCGGACTAATTTTTTGCAGGGGCGGCCCAATGATATATTGGCTATCCAGCTTTGTTTGCTGGGCGATGCGGATCATTTTTTGCGCTACCCAAGCGGCCTCCATGCCGTGATCTACGTTTTGCGCCATGCCTTCATCTGCTTTTTGATAGCGCCTTCGGTAGCGGTTGTGGACGCTTTCGTAGGGCATCCGATACTGCGTAGCAATGCTATTAGTGGCCATATCGCCGGGGCAAATACAGCTCACTTGTAGGGCGCTGCCACTAACTTCCAGCCGCAGGCTTTCCACCAGATTGAGTAGGGCACCTTTGCTAGCGCAATAAACACTTCGGAAGGGGATACCCATGTAGCCACCGATGCTGCCCATAATTAGGAGGCGGCCTGCTGGCGCCGCTAGCAAGTGTGGCAAACAGGCTTGTGCCAAGGCAAAGGTGCCCCAGAAATTGGTGTCCATGATTTTTTTAGCTTCGGCTAGCGGCATTTGTTCCACCGGGCCAGCCCCCCCGATACCTGCGCAGTGCATCACCAAGTCGAGTCGGCCTCGAGCCTGGATGATCTGTTGCACCGCTGCGGCTAGGCTATCGGGGTTTTGTAAATCGGCGCTTACAGCTTCTACGCCCGCTAGTTGCACTGAGCGGCGGCTCAGGCCATAAACAAGGTAGCCTGCTTGAGCCAGTAAGGGCGCTAGGGCTTCCCCCACGCCAGAGGAAGCACCGCTCACTAAAGCTACCAGCGGTGGTGATTGGGTAGTATTTGACATAGCTTCTGTTCAAAAACAACCCAAAACTAGTAAATTATCCCGAATTGATGGCTAGACGTCGTAAAGAAGGCGAAAAAGGGTTGGGTTTCCCTCCTTAAATTTAACATCTCAAGGGGGCATCCCCTTGGTGCACTAGCGTAATTAGTCGTAACTTTGCGGTTAAATTGTTGAAATTATAATTCGATGTCAACCAATAAACACAGTCTGGAAAAGACATATAACGAAAAAGGTGAGCTCATCAGCCCCGTCCTATCGGGCGATACCAAGAACTTCCTCATCGATATCGATGGCACTATCTGCGATGATATCCCTAACGAGGAGCCGGAGCGCATGGGCACTTGCCTGCCTTATCCAGATGCCCTACGCATTTTAAACAAATGGTACGAAGAAGGCCACATCATCACTTTCTTCACTAGCCGTACGGAGGAGCACCGCGAAATTACAGAGGAATGGCTCAATCGCCACGGTTTCAAATACCACGGCATGCTCATGGGCAAACCACGCGGTGGTAATTACCATTGGATTGATAACCACATCGTAAAGGCAACCCGCTTCAAAGGTAAGTTCACCGACTTGATCGTGGCGAACCACGAGATCGAGGTTTTTCGCGAGTAAGCACTTAGCTCTTTCATAGCAAGTCTAAGCGCACTAGCCTAAGTGCACCCCATGCGCTTCTAGGTTCTAGTTGAGTTGCCGCACCCAAACGGTCTCACCGTTCTGGTCGCAGATACGAATAAGTAGTTTGCGTTCCTTTTGTGAGCCGCTGAATTCTAGTAGTCCGAAGTTCCGTTGCACGAGCATCGTGCCGTCCACGCGGTTTTCGTTCACTTCATCTCGGTTGTTGCCGGTGCCGGAGGTGAGGCTGCTGACGGTCAGATCATATACTTTTTGGCCGTTGGGTAGCGTCACGGCGCTTAGCTCGGTGTGGTGGCGGTCGCCGGTAAGGAACACGACGTTGCGGATGCCCTCTTCGTTGATTCTATCTAGCAGATATTGCCTTTCTTCGGGAGCCACCTTGCTGTAGTTTTCAAAACCAGCAAAGCTATTGAGCACTTGGCTGCCAACGCAAACCATTTTGTAAGTAGCGTCGCTAAAGATGAGGTTGTCAATCAGCCAATCTAGCTGGTCTTGGCCCAAGATGGTCTTCCCTTGCGGCTTTTGCTGCTGCTCTGGCGAGCGAAAGCTACGGTCGTCGAGCAGGAAAAAATCCACATCATTATAGCGGAACATGCTGCTAACGCCGCGTTCGCCAGCTGCTTTCCCTGGCAAACCGCTGCTGGGATTCCCCCAGAAGAGATCGAATGCTTCGGCCGCCAATTCTTTGTGTACCCAGCCGCGATCGGCATTATTAGGGCCATAGTCGTGGTCGTCCCAGATGGCATACTGCGGAGTTTTAGCGAGCAAAGGCTGCAATTCGGGCAAAGAGCGGGTATGGGTATAGCGATGGAAATAACCCGTACGGCTATACCAGTCGGGCTCGCGCAAATAAATATTGTCGCCCAGCCAAACCATTAAATCGGGATTTTTGGCGTCAATACTGCGCACAATTTCGTAAGCATCCCCATAGCCCTTACCCGGGCGGTCGTAGCTTGCTTCGTTCACGTAAAAACAGCTCCCCAAAGCTACCTTGAAAGCGGGCGGATCGGTGCGCCAGCGCCAAATGCCAGGGGTCGTGAAACGAGTAGGGTAGGGGCGGCTCACGGCTTGCTCATTGATATAAACAGTATATTGATAGGTCTTGCCCGGCTGCACCTGATCGGCAATGAGTTTGGCCGTGTAAGCCTGGTTTTTATCCGTCTTTTTAGTAGCCGTGAACAGTTCTCCCGCACTACCTCCCAACTCCTTATACCCCACTTTCACCGTAGCCGATTGGGTTGTCTGCACCCAAATCAAAGCCTCGCGCATCTCCACATAGCCCAGCATAGGGCCCGATTGTAATAAGTCCTGCTGCGCCTGAAGCCCCATAAAGCTCAAGAGCAAAAGCAAAAATAAAAATCTCCTAATCATAACCATATTTTGAGCTAAGGTAAGCTATACTTCTTTAGCCTCGCTGCGATAGCTACATTATTTTTTTGTAAATAAAGCTTGTACCGATTTCATGGTTTTTTTATTGTTGCACCAAGTGCAGGGGCAAGGGCTTTCTTAGTAGCGCAAGTGTGGGTGTGCTAGACATTTTTTAAAGTAGGAGAAAAAGCACGGCGCGCCTTGTCTCTACCTGTGATGTGGACGGATTTTAGACAGGATTGACACCTCGACGCCGCTCGGTGCAGCGCAGGATTGACGGGATTTTGCAGGTAGGAGAGGGGGATGGATTTTGTAGGATGCGCCCAAACGGGCGCGGCGTAGAGACAAGGTACGCCTTGTCTCTACCTGTGATGTGGACGGATTTTAGACAGGATTGACACCTCGAC
>DAINNZ010000007.1:48462-56249 GCA_036735605.1 Lewinella sp.
GCCGCTCGGTGCAGCGCAGGATTGACGGGATTTTGCAGGTAGGAGGGGGATGTACACGGTTCGGTGGCTGCTCATTTTTTAAAGCTGGTAATTCCTCTGGTGCTGCTTGTTTGGGTTTTCCGCCAACGCCTTCTTTAAGCTTAAGCACAAGCCTGCTGCCTAAGTCAACTCGGGAGAGTTGCAAAGTGCTGGGTGTACTACCAATAGCGCGCTAGCTAGGTTGTTTTGGGAAGCTAATAGGCCTACTTCCTTTGGGTTGTTACGCCTTTGCGCTACCAAGAAAGTCTTGCCCCTGCATATTTGCCCAACCACTGAAAGCGTTACTCGGTAGTGAGAACTGCTGGAAACAAAGGGTGCTTCTTACACTTTTTTAGGCGGCAAATCGAAGGCCTCGGCTTGGTGTTCAAATTTTCCTCGGTGGCCGCCATCGCAGAAGGGCTTGTTTTGAGATAGGCCACAACGGCAAAGCCCTAAGGCTTCGCGCCCTTGCAGGTTATAGGTCTTTCCTTGGGTATCTACGATTTCGAAATCGCCTTCCACGCGCAAAGAGCCGTTGGTATTGACAATGATTTTAGTACTAGCCATGTTGTTATTTTTTAATTGTCCGGTGTAGGTAGTTGTCTGAACGTATTCCGAACTAATCCAGTGATTAATTAAGGGGGTGAAGGTAAGAAAAGCTTACTGATAGGCATCTATTTTTTGTTATACATCAACCGAAGGTCAACTATTTCGATTCAATTAGCCTTATGGCCAGCTTATGTAGAACTCCGTCCATTCATCTAGGGTCTTAAGGTGGTAAGTGGCGGCGTGTTGTGCTAGTATATCTCTACTCAAGGTGAGGCCGATACCTTGCCCATTGGCCTTGGTGCTGAAGAAAGGCGTGAAGAGCTGGCTAGCTAGCTCAGGCGGGATGCCGGGGCCATTGTCTTGAATGCGAATGTTGCCACTATGGGCATCTAGGCATAGGCGGATGATGCCGCCTCGCTCGCCGATGCTTTCCAAGGCATTGGTGAGGGCATTGATCAGTACTTGCTCAATTTGGCTGCGGTCGATGTTGACGATTACGGGCGCTTCTGGGAGGCTGCGTTGTAATTCTACTTTTGCTGCTTGGCATCGGGCCGCGAAGAGCGTTGCAACGCCTTGCAGCAAATCACCTAAGTCGGTAGGTTGAAAGTGAGGACTGGGCAAGCGGATCACATCGGCGAAATGGCGCATAAAGCGGCTCATCTGGTTGCCTCTATCCATTACAATAGGTAAATATTCTGTGGCTAGGCTAGGAAAATCGGTTGGTTTTTCGGCTACTACCTCTAGGAGGCTGCCGAGTAGGGAGTTCGTAGCCCCTATGCTGTTGTTGACTTCATGCGCCATCATTCGGATGACTTGGCCGTAGGCTTGTTTTTCTGTTTCTAAGAGCTGCTGGCTCATATCTTGTACTAGGATGAAATGCTTTTGGAAACCACGGTCTATGAAGGTACCTCTTTCGACTTGATAGCGGCCTTGCCCTTGTATGGAAAGCAGTTGGGAGGTATCGGCCTCTACTGTTTGGAGGGCTGCTGCTAAAGGATGGGCGATAGTAGAAAGGGGAGTGGCGGCAGCGGGTATTGCCGGTAGTTTCAGCAATTCCTGCATAGCGGGATTGAGAAGGTGGATATGGCCATCGAAATCTAGTGAAATAACCCCCAGGGGAGCAGCGTGCAGGAGTTTTTCCAAGAAATATTGTTTTTCCTGCTTGCTGCTGCGCTCCCTACGAAGCTGGGTGAGCATTTGGTTGTAGAGGCCGATGAGCTGGTTCAGTTCAGGGCTACCACCAGGGCGGAGATGGATGGAAAAATCGCCATCGATTAAGGCCGCTTGGCCTATATTGAGTAGGCGAAAAGGTGCTAAGAAAATACTATAAAAACGAAGCCCTACTAAGAAAGATAATAGCAACAAAAATTCGAGTACGATAAAGAAATACAGTTGTTCGCGAAGCAGGTAGTAGGCCATACAGCCTAAAGCTAGATGAATAGCAAAGAGATAAAGCCAATACCAGCTTTTTGTAGAAGGCATCCATTTCATAGGGCCTCGGGTTGGATGCCGTATTTTTCCAAACGGCGGTATAAGGCTGCACGGGTGAGTCCTAGTGCGGCGGCGGCTTGAGAAATATTGCCGGCATGTTGTTGTATGGCGCCTTTTATCCAGGTTTCTTCCATTTCGGCTAGGGTTTGTCCGTTAAAAGAACGGGTGGAAGCACGGAGGCTTACGGGTTGGTTATAGTATCGAGCAAGGTCTTCGGCCTCAATCAAGATTTCTGTGCAGAGGATGGCGGATCGATCTACCAGATTTTGCAATGCCCGCACATTGCCCGGGAAGCTTTGCTGCGCTAGCCAATCTAATGCGCTCGCCGTGAAGTCTAGGCCAGCACGTTGGTAGCGTAGTGCGGCCTGTTGTAAGAAGTGCTTGGCCAGCAGCGGAATATCCCCTGCTCGCTCGCGTAGTGGGGGCAGCTGTAGCGGAATAAGATTGATGCGGTAGAAAAGGTCTTCGCGGAATTCCCCCTTCTCGATCATACTGTTTAATGGCCTACTCGTAGCACTAATGATACGAACATCCGCGCTGCGACTGCGGCTTTCTCCTAGGCGCTCGTAGCGGCGTTCTTGCAATACCCGCAGTAGTTTGACTTGGTTGGCCAGGGGTAAATCGCCAATTTCGTCCAAGAAAAGGGTGCCGCCTTCAGCTAGCTCGAAGCGGCCTTTTCGGTCGGTTTTGGCATCGGTAAAAGCACCAGCTTTATGGCCGAAAAGCTCGCTTTCAAATAGGTTTTCCGGTATGCCTCCTAGGTTGACGGCCACGAAGGGGGCGGTTGCTCGGGGGCTGCTGTTATGGATGGCTTCGGCAATCAGCTCTTTGCCCGTGCCGCTTTCGCCTGTAATCAGTACGCTAGCATCCGTAGGAGCTACGCGCTGCGCACTACGAATGAGTTGTAGCATGCGCGGCGATTGGGTCAATATTCGATCAAAAGCAGTGTCGGGTACGGCCAAATCGCTAAGGGAAGCTAGCCGGATATTGTCCTTTATGGATTGTATGAGCTGCTTGTTATCCCAAGGCTTGGCGATAAAATCCTTAGCCCCTGCTTTCATACCTGCCACGGCTAGCTGCACCGTTGCCCAACCCGTCATCAATAGGATCGGGAGCTGTGGCTGTTCTGCTAGCATCGCTTGCAACAATTTCATCCCTTGCCGCCCGGAGGAATCGATCGTAAAGTTCATATCCATCAAAACTAAATCGATAGCCTGCTGCGCTATCAGTGCCATCGCATCGGTAGGCCCATGTGCAAGATGCACGCCATAACCAGCTCGCTTGCAAAGCAAGGCCAGCGATTGGCAGACCGTACGGTCATCGTCTATGATTAGGATTTGTTGGATGGCAGTTGGCTTGTTTGGTGTGTGACAAAGATAAATTATTTAAGCGGATGGGCAAAAAAATCGTGAAATTGCGATTGTAATCGCAAAAAAATCGGTTTTTTAGCGATTACGATCGCTAAAATCCCTTTTTTATTCCTCATGCAAGGCCACCGCAGGATGCAAAGTCGCCCCCTGCCGACTCGGGAAATAAGCACACAAGACCACCACGGCACTGATAAAAATCAGCGAAAAAAGGATGGCGTAGTAGAAATTGCTATGGCCAAATTCGTCGTCGGGAATCAAATCTAGCAGCGGCACTTGTATGGCAAAGACAGCGCCTAGCAGCATAGCCGCCAGCGCTACGAAGAAGACCTCCAGTGTAAATTGCCGGGTGATGGCGCCTTGGGTAGCACCCATCGCTAGGCGCACGCCGATCTCGCCCTTCCGCTTTTGGATATTGTAGTACAGAACCCCAAATAATCCTAAAGCTACATTTAGAATAATGAAGCCTGAAATAGTTAGGAAAATAACGATCGGAATCCAGGTGCGGCGGTCTAGTGCTTGGCGGTTTTTTTCCAAAGAGGTAATAACGAAGTTCTCGGTTTTTAGGATGTCGGCTACTCGTTTTCCAATGGCCTCTTCCAAAGAGGCGTCGCTGCCAGGAGCTACGCGGATTAATAGCCCCGCGAATTCCTTGTTGTCGTCTTTACCAAAACGGAGCATGGTTTCCCGCTCCGCTTCAAAGCTGCTTCGGTAGCGCATATTTTTGGCTACGCCAACTACTTTAAACAGCTGGTCTTCGCCCATTTTGATTAAGCTATCGGCTATTGGCTGATCGTTCCAGTATTTCTGACGGATCAATTGATTGACAATAACCGGTTCGTATTTACTGTTTTGATCTTCTGGGGAGAAAGCACGGCCTTCTAGGAGCTCCAGTTGGTAAATGTCCTGAATATCCTCATCGCCGCCTATGATGCTCGTCCAGAAGTCAAAGCCCATGTGGTCGCTTCCCCAGCCCCACATACCACCAGAAAAAGGGATAGCGTAGCCAGAAAAAGCTACGGCTTCAATACCCGAAATCGATTTGATCTCTCGCTTGATCAATTGTTTTGTGGTAGCTAATTCTGCGGAATCTAAGTCGTATAAGTTAGGGCAATACAGGCTCCATATCGGAGCGGGATCAAAACCCACGGGCGAAAAGTAAGTCCTGAAATTGTGAAAACAAAAGGTGGCTGTAGCGAAAACAACCAAAAATGACAGGAATATCTCGACGAATAAAAGCGCGTTATTTCGCTTTTTATTCCAGATAAGTTGGAGGATGTGACGTAGCATTTTAATGGAAAATTGAAAATGGAGGATGGAGAATGGAGAATAGGAAATAGAAAATAGGATGATTTTTTAGGCGGAGCCTGTATCTTCTTTTTTCTTGCTCCTTAAAGAAAACGCTTGCCCCTGCCCTGCGGGCAAAAAAAAAGATGTGTAGAGCCATAACTAATTTTATCCATCAGGCTTGTAAGCCTTGGATAATGGAGAGGCGTGACATACGCCAGGCGGGCAATAAACCGGATAAAATACCGAAAAACAAGCACAGTAAAAGGCTGTAAGCAAATACGCGCCAGTTGAAGGCTAGTTCGGTATTCGGCAAGGCTTGGCTGCTATTGATGAGGTAAATAAGCCCGAAGGCTAGCAATAGGCCGATGAAGCCGCCTAGGAGTGTGACGATGATATTTTCAAATAAAAACTGCCCTAAAATATGACCGCTACTAGCTCCGAATGATTTTCGCACGCCAATTTCCGCGGCTCTTTCCATCATACGGCTTAAGTTAAGGTTGATTAAATTCAGCGTGGGCACTAAAATGAAGAAGCCTAATAAGCCAAAAAGGTAGAGCTGAAAGCGAAATACTCCTTTGGCAATGTCATCATCGAAGAAGAGATTATAGGCGTATTTTTCTAAAGGGGTGAAAACTAGCAGCTTTACTTGGTCATACTCCTGATCGGCAGGGAGCGGAAGTTGGCGGCCAGCATAATCTAGGGCATCTCGTAAGGCCTTTTGCTTGGTGCTACTAGGAGCCAAATAGATCGCCTTACAAGGCCCTTGTATATCTTTGGAAGCGAGCTTTTGCGGGTTGCCCGTATGCAGGGGTAGGTAAATATCTGCTTGGGTAAAATCACTAGAAGCGCGCGCCCTAGCCACCATGCCAATTACCTCATACTGCCTACCTGAAAGCGTGATTTGGCGACCTACAACTTGATCGGTCGTGCCAAAATATGTTCTCGCCATTCGATCGGTTATAACTAACACCGATTTCCCCTGATCGTCTTCTGTTTGTTGAAAAGGCCGGCCTGCGATGAAATTAAAATCTAAAATATCCCAGTAAGATGCTGTTGTGTACAAGGCCTCAATCGGAATTTTTTTCCCCTCTTGAAACACGTCGTAGCTATCGTGGAACATAAAAGTCATAGCCTCTGCTTCGGGTATGTGAACTAGCAGTTCGTTGAAAACTCGGTAGCCAACTTGATCAATGGAGTTAGACACTCCGCTCTCTTCTAGTTTGAAGCCGATGGTGTCAAACTGTATCTGGCCATTTACTAGGCTAGAGTCTAGCGTCCAGAGGGTATCGTAGTACTGTTTTTTCATTTCTAGCCGGTCGGCAAATACCATCCGATCGGCCCGACTCATGGGGGCATTTTGGCCTAGCTCTGTATCCAGAAAAGCCATGATAAGCATCAGGATCATTAGCGTGAAACTAATGCCGAATAAGCTGATAAAGGTGAAAAAACGCCGGCGGCCAAGGACTTTGATGGCTAGTTTGAAATAATTTTTGAACATAAATTAGAAGTTGAAAATTCGTAATTAAAAATTCAAGATACTTGCTGTCCGTCGAAAAGCCGCAAGAGCCGATTGGTTTTTTGAGCCATTCTTTCGTCGTGGGTCACCATTACGATGGTGGTGCCGGCTTCTTGATTGAGTTGGAGGAGAATATCCATAATTTCATCGCCCATCTGGCTATCGAGGTTGCCGGTGGGCTCGTCGGCTAGGATGATGTGCGGCTTTCCCACAATGGCTCTGGCAATGGCTACCCGCTGCTTTTGCCCCCCCGAAAGCTGCGTGGGGAAATGCTGCTTTCGGTTGGCAAGCCCTACTTTTTCCAAGGCCGCTTCCGCAAGGCTACGACGTTCTTTGGTGGATAGATTTCGGTAGAGTAGGGGCAGTTCTACATTGTCCAGCACATTCAAATCGTTGATGAGGTGAAAGCTCTGGAAGATGAAACCGAGCTGCTGATTGCGAAAACGCGCCGTAGCTGCGCTGTGATAATCAGCGATGGCTTGGCCGTTTAAAGCTAAGCTTCCGTTGCTGGGCGCATCAATCAGACCGATGATATTGAGCAGGGTGCTTTTTCCACAACCCGAAGGGCCCATGATGGATAAAAACTCGCCTTTAGGCACTGCCAAATTGATATTGGAGAGCGCCAAGGTTTCTACCATTTCAGTCTGGTACGTTTTGGTGATGTTGTTTAGTTGGATCATATTAGTTTTCAGTTTTCAGTTTTCAGTTTTTAGTTTTCAGTTTTTAGTTTTCAGTTTTGGCTAGCTCGACACATAGGAGGAACTTTTTGGCTGCTTAAGCAGCGTAAAAGATACCTACTATGAGTTCGCGTAAACCTATCCACATCCCGCATGCAAAATCCTGCGTGCCCGCCTGGTAAATCCTGTCTAAAAATCTGCGTCAATCCCTTTATCTGCGTCATCTGCGTTCCATTGGGCTATGGCGGTTGGCTATTGGCTTGCGCTCTCACTAAGCGCCGAAAAGCAACGATTTACCACCTGGTGCCTAACCTTTACACTTTTTCAACCTTTACACCTTAGAGCTTGTCCAGCGTCATCCTTTGTATATCTGCCAGGGTAATCCAATAGTTTTGGAGGCTAGCCAGATAGGCTCGGTTGAGTTGGTCGCGGTTTTGCTGTGCTAGTGTTAGCTCGGTCAGCGGGATGCTGCCCAGGACGTAGCTTTCGCTGCTGATTTGGAAGCGTTCTTCGGCTAGGCTACGGATTTTTTGTGCTAGGGCTAGTTCCTCCCCTAGCTGATTCCATTGGTGGATGGCCAAGCGGAGGTTATTCTCTAGGCCGAGAAGCCCCCGTTGGTTATTTTCTTCCAAGAGCTCGCTGCGGCGGTCGATCTGCGCTAAGGCTTTTTTTCGGCTACCCCAGTCGAGGATGGGTACTTGTAGGTTTAGGCTAAGGATTTGCTCGGTCTGGGGATCAGAATATATTTTTTCCACCGCCACATCGGAGCGCACCAGTCCCAAAGAAGCTTGTAACTGCAATTGAGGACCCAGTTCGCGGCTAACGCGCTCCCTTTCGCTTTGTATCTCCAACAGCAGGCGCTGATTGGTTTTTAGCTCT
>DAINNZ010000008.1:0-53079 GCA_036735605.1 Lewinella sp.
TCGCTTTGGCGAATGACCGAATCGCGTACAAAAAAATTCTGCGGCTGCCGAAAAAACTGTCCAAAACTCAGCCCAATACTTGCATTCACTTGCAGGCCACCATACACTTGTAGTGCAATGGGCTGCACCGTCCGCTCTGGCACACCTAAAGCCGCCATGGAATCGGTGGGCGTGAAATACAGGGTCATTTCTGCTCCATCAGCACGAACCGTATGGCGAAAAGTCTTGTGAAAATCATTCTCCATAATAGAGAGGTACTGTAAGCGCAAATCAGCTAAAGCCCGGGCATCCAAGCTGGCCGTAATAGTACCTGATTGCTCAAAGGCAGCTAAGTTCTCTTCAAAAGTAGCGGTATTCTGCTTGGCTTGTGTTAAGCTAGTAGCCGCACTTTCCATCAGCGGGTCGAGCGTATGATCTTCATCCATAGCGGCATAAGAAGCTAAGACCTCAAAGATCACTTCCATATCGCCCACTTTCTCATCGTAGGCCGCTAGCCCTTCGCCGTAGGCCTGCTGTAAAGCTTGGTACGCTGCTGCCGGATTTGCTTTGCGGATGACGGTCGAAAGGTCTATCTTGGCAGGGTCTTGCTCGTCGAAAATACGAGCAACATACTCTCCTGCTAGGGCTTTAATCTGTTTGGGGGGCAGTTGCGTATGGCGACAAAGCCGTTGAAACTCGACCGCCGCAAAAGATTGTACTTGCTGAGCCTCCAGTAAATTTTTGGTTTTCGTCTCTAGTTCTTTCAGCTCGCTAGCAATACTTTGCGCCATTTCCATCGATTGTGTAAAAGTAGCTACTTGCTGTGCTATTGCCGATGGGACGGCCGGCCGAGAGCCAGCTAGCCCCCCGAAACCATCGGTCATTTTGGGCGGCTGATTCCCCTCAAAAGCACCGAAGGAAAGCATCTCTAATGGGCTACTAGAGCCGAAAAGAATCGACAGCGGACTATCACTTCCACTAGTTCCACCTAGCAGCGCTAGGCCGCTGGCCGTGGCCATATCGGAAGTTTTATCCTCCCATTCCAGCCGTAAGTTGTAGAGATAGTTGTTGTAATTTTCCACGTGCACCACTACCTGCTGCCCCTTTTTCACTTGTGGCCTTTGGATCGCTCGGCCATCTATTCGGTAGTAGGTCGAATCGGTTTGTGCATCGTAATATACGTGTAAATCTTGTGCCCCTAGCCAAGCCGTTGTGGCAAAACACAGGTTTACTAAAAAAACTAGCCCCCTCAAAGTGGCAGTAACGTAAAAGGGAAATGATCGCATGGGCGTCGGGTTGGTTATGTGATGAAATGGGTGGCTGTTTGCTCAATGGCTGTTAGCGTCAGCTAATTTACGCACTATATTTGGCTAGCTCAAAAAAAGTTCCGCACAAATGGCTCGCCTTAGAAAAAAACTATGCAAAAGAAAAAAACGCGTCTGGTCTATCGCTTCGCTCACCCTGCCTAAAGCCCACACGCCCAGGTAGGCATAAATGTCCATACGGACTCATTGCTCTCGCAGGGGCAAGGGCACTTACAAGGCGCAAGACGTACTGACAGCCCTGTCAAAAGAGGCTATCAATCAGCGACCGTAAGCAGGACAAATAACTTTCACTTTCTTAAATAACAATAAAATACCTAACTTCGCGGTCTATAATGACATCATGGGTAAATTAAATAGATTACACAACGCCACAGGTTGGCTGGTCTTTGCAGTAGCAGCATTTGTTTATTTCCTCTCTGCGGAGCGAACGGGCAGCCTTTGGGATTGCGGGGAATTCATCTTAGGTGCCTACAAATTGCAAGTAGTTCACCCGCCGGGAGCGCCTATGTTCTTGCTGATTGGCCGCCTCTTTACTTGGTTCGCCGAGCTATTTAGCAACAATCCGGAAGACATTGCTTTCGCTGTCAACCTTATGAGTGGTTTGTGTACGGCCGCAGCGGCTAGTTTTGTGGCTTGGGTGACCATTCGCCTATCGAAGCTAGCTTGGGTTGGGCGAGACGAAGAGGCGGAGCTAGAAAGCGGCCAGAACCTTGCGCTAGCGGGTGCTGGTTTGGTAGCTGGTTTGGCTACGGCCTTTTCTACTTCTGTTTGGTTTTCTGCCGTGGAGGGGGAAGTGTATGCCATGTCGCTTTTCTTCACCTGCCTTACGCTCTGGGCCATGATAAAATGGTACACCCTACCCGATACGGCCCAAGCGGATCGGTGGTTGTTGTTTACCGTTTTTGCGGCTAGCCTTGCGATCGGGGTTCACTTATTGAGCATCCTGACACTGCCCGCTATGGCCATTTTCTACTATTACAAGAAATGGGAAGGCCGCACCAGCTTAGGCGGTATCCTACTAGCTGTTCTGGGTGGCGTAGGCGTGATTGTTTTCATCCAAACCCTCGTTATTGTGGGCATCCCGAAACTATGGGCGCTCTTTGAAATACCGATGGTAAACTCCTTCGGCTTACCCGTACATAGTGGTATTATCCCGGCCCTAGCTATTGTGATCGGTTTATTGTATTGGGGTCTTCGCTGGGCCGAAAAAAACCAACGCGCCATTTGGCAGCAACTCTTCGTTGGTATGGCGCTGGTCGTTATTGCTTACAGTACGGTAGGGGTAGTTGTAATTCGGGCGGCTGCTAAGCCCCCCGTGAACATGAACAACCCCGACAATGTAACCAGCCTAATCCCCTATCTCAACCGCGAGCAGTACGGCGAGCGTAGCTTACTCTATGGCCATAATTTCGACGCCCAAGTAATCGCTACGGATGTAGAAGACCGCTATGGTCTAGTGGGCGATCGCTATGAATATACCAACTATAAAATTACGCCCCAGTATCAGAAAAACAAAATGGGGCTCTTCCCTCGCATGAGTGATGGTAGCCAAAACCGCCCTGCGCTTTACAAACAATGGATCGGTTTAGACCCTTCCAAGCCATTACCTCCTGGCAGGCCTAACTTTGCTGACAATCTCAAATTTCTTTGGAGCTACCAGATGGGGCAAATGTACTGGCGCTATTTCATGTGGAACTTCGCCGGCCGCCAGAACGGCGAGCAAGGCTATTATAGCTGGGATAAATCTAGTGGTAACTGGATCAGCGGTATCTCTTTCCTAGATAATGCTCGCTTAGGGAATCAAGCAGAGCTACCAGAATATGCCAAGCAGGATCCTTCCAGAAATACTTATTATTTACTTCCCTTCTTATTTGGTATCCTTGGCCTTATTTGGCACTACCTACGTCGGCCAAATGAATTTTTAGGCTTGCTAGGTCTTTTCGTAATCACGGGTATCGGTATCATTATCTACACCAACCAGCCGCCGAACGAACCACGCGAACGCGACTATGTGCTCGTAGGTTCTTTTTTCACCTTCTGTATCTGGATGGGGATGGCCGTACCCGCAATCTATGGCCTACTGAAAGACAAACTCCATTTAGCTAACGGCTCCGCCGCAGCCATTGGCACAGCCGCTATGGTATTGATAGCACCGCTTTTGATGGGCACACAAAATTTTGATGACCATAGCCGTAAATCGCACAAAGGCTCTAGGGATTACGCTGCCAACTTCCTCAATTCTGTCGATGAAAATGCGATTATCTTCACCTACGGCGATAACGACACCTACCCACTTTGGTATGCCCAAGAGGTAGAGGGAATCCGCACCGATGTGCGAGTGGTAAACCTCAGCTTGATCGCTGTTGATTGGTATATCGACTTGCTGCGTCGTAAAGTAAACGATAGCCCTGCCATACAGCTAGGTCTTAGTGAAGATAAAATGCGGGGTAAAAAACGAAACCAAGTACCTCGTTTCGATCGTGCCACCCAACAAGCTAAGGAGTGTAGCCAAGACCGGCAAATTACCCTCCAGCAATTGATGCAACAGATCGAAGAAGACAAACCCCTCCCCTTACAAGGAGGTGGCCGCTTGGAAACCTACTACAACTCCTGCAATGTAGTCATCAACGTAGATGCCAACCGAGCAGCGCAAGGTAAAGGTGGCCTCATCCCCGCTGGAGACACTAACTTTGTTAGCAGGATACCCCTCACCGTTAGCAGCGAAAGGTTGTTAAAAGACGATATCGCTATTCTCGATATCATCAACTCGAATATGTACGATCGTCCGATCTACTGGGCTGTTACCTGCCAACCGAGCAAAATGATGGGGCTTCGTGATTTCCTACAACTAGAAGGCCTTGCGCTTCGCCTAACAGCCACTCGCCACCAAAGCGATTCCAGCTACGGCGTCATTGGCAGCGGACAGATAGCAGCCGAGAAAAACTACCAACTCGTGATGAATGACTGGCGCTGGGGTAATTTCGACCAGGAGGATACCTACGTCAACAATAGCTACCAACCAGCCGTTCAAGCCATGCAGCTTAGTATCCGCCGTACGGCGGAAGAGCTCCTACGCACAGGACAAAAGGAAAAAGCTATGGCTATGGTAGATCAGTACTTCGCGGCTTTCCCAGATATGAACTTCACCTTCGGTTATCAATCCTTGTTTATGCTAGAACTCTACTGGCAAGCAGGAGAATATGAAAAAGCTCGCCCCGTGATGGAACAACTAGCTAAAAATACGGCTAGCAACCTAGACTTTTTCGATTCTATATCCGACGACATCCTCAGCGGTAGCTACATGAGCCAATACCAACAAGCTCAGGCTAGCTTACAACGCATCATGCAGGAAGTGAACCGAGCCAACCAGCCCGAGCTAAAAGAACGTATGGAATCAATTCTGGCTAACCATCTTTACTTACTGCAGCAAGGTGCCCCCCAAGGCAATTTACCCGGCTAGAAAATTCACCTACCTATGTTTTCTTTTCGTTTGCTCCTTAGTGTTTTTCTTTGCAGCTTGCTCGCTCCCGCCCTGTGGGCGCAAGATAGTGCAACAAAAGCAGCCCTTTGGGCACAGCAGATCAGTCCGCAGTCTATTGAAAAGCACCTCCGCATCATCGCTGCCGACGACATGGAAGGCCGCGAAACCGGTGAGCCAGGCCAGAAAAAAGCAGCTGCCTATATTGCAGGGCAACTAGCCACTATGGGCTTCCCCGCCATCGGCGAGCAAGGTGGATATTTCCAAACCATCCTCTTCAAACGCCAAAAGTGGAGTAGGATCGAAATGAGCAACCAAGGCGTTGAACAGCGTCATCTTCGCGATTTTTATAGTTTGCCCGACGAAAATGATAGCCGCTCCGAAACCGCTATTAACGAACTCATCTTCCTTGGTTATGGCATAGAAGACCCCGCCTATAACGACTATGCCAAAGCAGGCGACCTCAAAGGCAAACATATCCTCATCTTCGGAGGCGAAGCCCGACATGCCGACGGCAAATTCCAAATCAGCGGAACCAATGAACCCTCTATTTGGAGCTATGCGATGGAGCAGAAGCTCGCTATCGCAAAGCAAAAAGGTGTAGCTACTGTTTTTGTAATCGACCCCGACTTCCGCAATCAACTTGGTAATGCCCGCAAGATTTCCCTCGATGGCCGCAACCAAATGGCTAGCGTGAAAGAAAGCGATCGCCCAACCGCTAATACTGTTTATATCTCTTCCGAACTAGCTAAAAATTTGCTCGGCAAAGCTTATAAAAAGCTGATTAAAAGCCGGAAAAAGCTAGAAAAAAGTGGAACGCTAACGCCCTTCGGTATCCCCGTAGCCATTACGCTGACCCAAGAAAAACAGGTAAACGAACTAGTTGGCGAAAATATCTTTGGCTTCGTAGAAGGTAGCGACCCTAGCAAAAAAGAGGAAATTGTGGTATTCAGTGCTCACTACGACCACATTGGCCGAAAAGGCGATGTGATCTTCAATGGCGCCGACGATAACGGCTCAGGCACGAGTAGCTTGCTATCCATCGCCGAAACCGTCATGAAGGCCAAAATCGCCGGTGAAGGCTCTGCACGCTCTATTTTATTCGTTTGGGTAAGTGGGGAAGAAAAGGGGCTGTTGGGCTCCGACTACTACGTTAATCATCCCCTCTTCCCCCTAGATAAAACGGTAGTGGACATCAACGTGGATATGGTGGGCCGAGTAGATGAAAAATACGCCGAGAACCCCTACTACATCTATGTAATCGGTAGCGACCGCCTCAGCACAGCACTGCACCAAATCAACGAAGCGATGAACAAGCAGTACACCCAGCTAGTGTTAGATTACACCTATAATGCCGAAAGCGACCCCAACCGTTATTACTACCGCAGCGACCACTACAACTTTGCCAAAAAGGGCATTCCAAGCATTTTCTACTTCAATGGCACCCATGAAGACTACCACCAAGCGGGAGACACCGTGGACAAAATCCACTTCGATAAAATGGCCAAAGTAGCCCAGTTGATCTTCCATACCGGCTGGGAAATTGCCAACCGAGCAGAAAGAATTAAAGTTGATGTAGGAAGGTAATACAAGCACAAATATAACGGGGCTGTTCATGACACTAATCGATAAAATACGGGAGCTCATCGCCGAAGGCGAAACCGAAAAGTCGCTAGAAGAGCTCTACGATTATGTGCGAGAGCACCATGCCGATATCATCGACACTTTGGTGCTGCTGCGCAATCGTATTCGAGGTATCGAAGAGGAAGTCATCAAAGGAACAATGGATCAGCAGATGGCCTCCCTAGAGCGAGCAAAAGTGAACGATGCCATCCTCAAACTACTCCCCCAACTCACCCCTGAATACGCCGCACAAGCTGCTAAATGGCAACAAGGTGCTCTTGCCTCCAAACCCAGCAGCCCGCAAAAAGCAACCAATTGGCCCTTGGTCGGCGGAGGCATCGCGCTAGCTGTACTAGTCGTTTTCTTAGTGTTCCGCTTTGGGCTGGGTGGGAATAACCAAGCTGACGCTGCTACGCCTACCCAACCCACAACTACTAGCCCTGATCTGCCAAAGGTAGATACCTCAACGATACGCCCCCCGACCCCTGATCCGAGCCAACCAAATACCTCCCTGCTCGCCGTAAATGGTAATAACCTGAGCCGGCTTGTTTTTACAGGCTATCAAAAAGGAGTCTTTGTGGAAACCACCGACGGGCAGTGGCTAGAGTTCTTCGAAGGCCAAGAAAAAGCGGTAGCTACTTTTAAAGAAGAAAAACGAACAAACGACAGCGTTCACCTCCTCAAAAAAGATGGTAGCCCCCTACAGCTGGATCTGCAAAAAAAAGAAGTCCGCTACGAAGGCCAAAAACTATACACCATCACCGAAACTTTTAGCGAAGTGCATGCCTACAATGCCTTGGAGGTGGCTTACAGCGGCACCCAAACAGGCCACTTCGAGCGCACCAAACCCAATAGTTGGGTAGAATACATCAGCGGAGAGTCTTTCCCTGACGAAACCTACCAGGAGCAAGGTCGAGACCAAAACTCTATCTACCTACAACAAGCCAGCGGCGATATCATTCAACTAGACTTTAGACGAGGCCGAGTGCTCTTCAATGGCAACGACCTCTATCGCATTTCGGGCGCTAAAAAACAACTATAGGCCTAGTGCTTCCTTTGTTTGCCCTTGTCTTGCGCTGCAAAGTCAGCCCTTGCCCCTGCACGGCGTGCCCGCTTTAGACAGGGCGTGCGAAGCGGTAGCCAAAAAAGGGATAACCTACTACTTTTTCACCAAAACAAAGCCTTTGCCTACGGCGTGCCGACTTTTACCGAATAGTGTCTGGTCAATTGCAAGGATAAGATCCGTGACAAGAGCCAGTTTAGGTTCTTTCAGAGAGGGTCGTAGGCTACCAGCCCGATCCGTTGGCGAGGCTAAATTGGTTGAATTTGCTTTGAAGATGCTTTGTAAAATACCCGTCCAGTACATCTCCAAGAGCCCCACTAGATAACCACTGAGGTTACGTTCCGCTTGTATCCGCAAACCGTATTTTTCTGCCCACTGCCGAAATTCGGCTGGGGAAATCAAGTAATCGTGTCCAAAGGCATAGGCCCCTTGCGAAATATTTTTCTTCCCAAAAGCTGCTAGAACCCGATTGATCGGATCGTAGGTAAAGGGAAAATCTAGAGACGGGAACGTAATCAGAGCGCTACCACCTGGTTGTAGGACGCGAGCCACTTCCGCCATCATCTGTTCAGGCTGCCCAACGTGCTCGATTACTTCCATGGAAGTAACCAAATCGAAGTGATTCTCCGGAAAGCCCAGTGCCAAAGCATTTTCCACTTGGTAGGTGATTTCCGGATGAGCCGCATTCAACTGCCGTGCGAAAGCCACATCCTGCTCATTAATATCACAAGCAATTAAGGAGGCGCAGTAGCGGCTAATCATGGGGTCGTAATCCCCTTCCCCCGTACCCAGATTCAAGGCTCGTAGGGGTCGCCGACCTTCCGCCGCCAGCTGCTCCAATTGTTTCCGGACAAAAATATACCGATTGCGGTAGGTAGGGAATAGTAGTTTATAATTCATAATGATCCAAAATAATGGCAAGCTAACGAACCTTAAGGAAGTGCAAAAGTACGCTTATTTAGGCTGAGCGTTGGTAAAATCGGAGCACGATAGGCAAAGCGCATCCCTTTTGTCGCATTCCTTTCCCAATCTTATTGGCTAAAGCGGGGGCAAGGGCTCGCTAGGTAGCGCAACTGCCACCTTATGGCGCCATTGTCCTTCCTTGCCGAGCAGCACTAAAGCGCCAGCCAAATTTCGCCACGCATATAGCGTACTGCTTCGCCGATAAGTGTTACACGATCCTTGGCCACTTCGTATTGAAGACTACCACCCCGCCGGCTGAGTTGGCGGGCACTTAGGTTCGTTTTATTCAGTTGCTCCGACCGGTAGGCCGCTAGCAGCGTGTGGGCCGAGCCAGTAACGGGGTCTTCCTGAATGCCTAAGCGAGGATAAAAGCAAGGGCTCACGAAGTCGCAACCCTTCCCCGCCGCTGTTACGATCACCCCTCGTCGTTTTATCTTCGCCAGCAGATCAAACTGAGGTCGAAGGCGCTTCACTTCCTCCGCAGACGATAAGACCACTAATAAATCATCTTGACCCGCTAAAACTTTTAAAGGACTTACTCGCAAGGCACTAGCCAGAGACCGAGGTGCTTTAGCCGCACGAAAACGGTCTAGAGGAAAATCCATAGCATACTGATTGAGGCCCAGCCGTTTAACGGATAGCAGGCCAGCTTCCTAGGTAAAAAAGCGAATCGTATCCAACTGCTTCGTAGCGGCAGCAAAGAGTACATGCGCTGCGGCTAAGGTTGCGTGGCCGCAAAGCCGCACCTCCTTAGTAGGCGTAAACCAGCGAATGTGGAACTCGCCCTCGCCTTGGGCTACCACAAAGGCCGTTTCAGATAGGTTGTTCTCCGCAGCAAGCTGTTGTAATAAAGCATCGGGCAGGTATTGCGCAAGCGGCACCACGGCCGCAGGCTTGCCTCCGAACAAACGATTCGTGAAAGCATCCACCTGGTAATATGAGTAAGTTTTGCATTCGGTAAAGGTAAGGCAGCCGCAACGCTTTTAGCTAAAAACCACAGCCGTAACTAGCTTTATACTCCCTAGGTGTATGAAAAAAAGGCCTCCGTGAAAAAAAAATGACTTTTTTTGAAAAAAAATTTGCACATATCAAACCAAGTACCTTATCTTTGTGTTTAAATAAAAGAAGATGAATCGATAGTTCATCTTTCACATAATAATATTAGCGGAGGGCAGTGTTCTTCCAATATCTTAGATAGCATAGTTAGTAACCATATTGTTAATCAAAAAAATAAAAATCTACTATACATAACTTCCATTTGCTTTTCTACACATCTTATACGATCAAGTAGTCATTACTTGTATTAGGCGATAAGTAGTTTCGCTTCAATTGTTTTCATTGGCTATTGTTGGTGTATTTTCTTTGACAAATCTATTGTCGGAAATATTATTAGGCTATATACTGCCTTTATTTAGGCAAAACAATTATTACAATAATAAGGCATTACCAGCGTGATCGTTCGACTAATAAAGTTAAGATAGTTGTAAAGCAAAACAAGTACGAGCAAGTCAAGTAACCTAAAAGCGTTACAAGCCGGAACGAGAAGGAATAATTTTATTCGATTAAACAGAAAATAATAGTACCTACCAGTTGGTGGGGTGGAAGATTTTTATTTGTTAAATATAGTTTTTCTGCCAGTATTTTTTACTGATTCCCCCTAAAATAAACATGTATTTAGTTAATAATTTAGATATGAAAAAAAGTAACTACACAAGCTTAACAGCACTAATAGTTGTGCTGAAAGCAAAGAGCACACAACAACGTAGGTTGTTTTCCACTTCGTTTGCTCGATCAATTTTTGGCAGTATGCTACTACTCTTGGTGGCGCAGAGTAGCGTGTTAGCGCAAACTTTCACGGGTAACATTGGCAGCGAAATACCTGGCACTACAGCAGGCTACTACTGCACAAACAGTGGCAGCAGTAGCGCAGCGATCGCTTTGGACGGTCGTATTGGCACACATTATACGATCACACAAGTGAATGTGGGCCTAACCCACGAGCAGCCCTCTGAGCTACAGCTCTCGCTGATCTCTCCTCGCGGTAAAGTCCTCAACCTTTCCATCGGCAACGGCGGCAGCGTAGATAATGCGTATGCAGCCACCGTTTTCATGGACGGAACGGGCGAAATAGCTAGCAGTATGCCTCCCTTCAATGGCTTTTTCACGCCGCAAGGCGGAGAGCTTAATAGCTTCTTTAATGGCGAGGTGGTAGCTGGAAACTGGCGTTTAGAAGTTTGCGACTTCGTCAACAACAACAACGACGGCATCATCAATAGTTTCAGTATTGTACTAGCCGCCACAGGGGCAGTGGCACCGCCCAACCCTGTGTATGAGGTCAATGTAGCCTCCATCAATAACATCAACATAACTTTAGATGCCGACTGCCAACGCCTCCTTATTCCAAGGATGGTTCTTAGCGGTAATTTTGACCAAGATGGAGACGGCAATGAGCCCCCGAGCGATGCCTTTGTGCTCACGATCAACGACGGCAACACTTGCAACGGGCCTGTTTTAGATGGTTGCGGTGATTATGAATTCTGGATTAGCGCAGCGCCCACGGTACCTAGTATACAACGCGGCTTTGCTAACTGCACAGGCGGCCAAAACATCCTGAATGTCACACAAGTACCTAACCCTAACAGTGGCCAGCAAGCCTCTGTTACGATCAACCCTGATACCATAACGCTTCGCACACGCGGCGGCAACGTCAATACCACAGCTCTTTTTGCGCAGGCCTCTTATGTTTTTCCAAGAGCCGGTACAACAGGTTTTAGAATTAATTTCTCTTCCTCTCTACCTGCAGGAACAGTTCTCGATATCTTCCGAGTAAGAGCGGGTAATGTTATGATGCCAGTAGTAACGGATTACAACGCATCAGGTATCTATACTTTCGCGCAACCCATCGAGGTAGCAGCGGGCGATTTACTACAATTTGAGCTTCGTAACCCCAACGGAAGTTCTCCAGCAGGTGCTACGCCGTCGATTGTTAAAATTTATGATTTCTTTTTCCAACCAAGTGTACCCGACTTCCCTGTTACCGGTATTTTACCATTAGGTGGCTTTATTCGAGCTACCGATGCTACACCGGTGCAGTTTATTACAGTTCCTACGAGTCCGCTTGGTTTGTTTACTTCTCAGTTGAACGACGTACTCATTACCAATTTGAACCCCAATATTGCCCGCTCTTATCAAGTAAATGGCCGCACGGGCAGTGTCATTCCCGGCACGCTACATCCTGCGCTACGAGATCGCCTACTAGCTGGCGGTGGCCTCCCGCTTGTTTTCGATGCTTGCTCGGATGTGAACATAATCGTTAGCGATCAGATCAGCAGCGCAGGAGAATGTCAGGACATCATCGTCACCAGAACGTTCGCGGCTCGGGAAATAGCCGGTAGTTGTCCTATGGGTGAAAGCATGCCACCACTAGTGCTGGCTAGCTATCAGATTGTTTTCAACCGAGCTTCGCTATCAGATGTAATTGCCCCAGATGCCGTAGTTGAAATTGACTGTAGCAACTTCAACGGCACAGCGAACCCCCAGCCGCTCTTAATCAACTACCCACGTCTTCAACTAGGTAGTGGCCAGCCCTTCTACTTGAACCAACCTTACGATAATTTAGGCGTCACTTTCACGGATGGCCCCAGAATTAATATCTGTACGAATACTTACAAGTTTGTTCGCACTTTTACCGTCATCGACTGGTGTGATGTAAGCAATATTCTCACTTTCAACCAGCTAGTAAAAGTAGGCGACTTCTCTTCGCCTATGATCGTGGTGCCAACTCAAGACTTAGACTTTGATGGTATCCCCGACGAAGGGCCCCTCTTCTATTCCACTAATTCGATCGACTGCTCTGCTTTCATCGATATTGTGGGCGGGGTTATCGTCAATGACAACTGCTCCACTGTAACTTCTTTGGTAGGTTTCATCTACCTTAACGGCGATCTTAGCAGCAGCCCGCTGGGGCCTTTCACTGGCCAAAGCATCGCTAATAATATTCCACTAGGGACGCACCTAATCCGATATATCGCTACCGATGATTGTGGGAATGAAGACATCGTAGATGTACCCTTTCAAGTAGGAGACGCTAGTGGCCCGGTAGCTAAGTGCGAAGATGGCCTCAATATATCCTTGGGTGGAAATGGTACGGCTATCGTGTACGCAGAAGATATTGACGTCAATAGTTACGACGACTGTACACCGAGCAATCTACTACTCTTGGAAGTAGTAAGGCTTGATGCGAACGATAATCCTATCGGCAACTGGGGGCCTAGTGTAACACTTAACTGTAACGACCTCGGTATGCTGCGCATCGGCCTAAGAGTTACCGACGATGCCAACCGCAACGGAACCCCAGAGCCAGGCATTGACAATTCCAATACCTGTTTTACGGATATTCTAGTTGAGGACGTACTGATCCCTGTCTGCATCGCCCCCAACTCAGTGGCCGTCACTTGCTCTGATCTGGATGCCAACTTCCCGCAAGACTTAGACGCAGCCTTCGCACAAGATCCCGAAGGCACTCGCAACCTCCTCAACGACCTATTTGGTAGGCCAACAGGTGTTGACAATTGCCCCGGCAACACCGTTAGCCAAACCGTAACCGACAATAGAACCAGTTGTGGCAGTGGCACGATCATCCGTAGCTTCAATGTGCGTGATGCACAGAACCTAAGTTCTCAACCTAACTGCCGGCAAACCATCACCGTTATTAATAATTTCGACTACGCTATTTCTTTCCCCGCCGATCGTACTAGCCAAGAATGTTTAGAGCCTAATTACAATGGCGTGGTGGTTTATGAAGGCAATTGCGACCTCATCACCACCAGCATGTTTGTGGATACTTTCCAAGCAACAGCAAACGAATGCTATGTACTACGGGTAACCTACGAAGTCATCAACCTATGTGAATTCAGCACCCTAGGTGACCCCTACGTCATTCCACGAGACGCAGACCAAGATGGTATCGTTGGCGAACAAGTAATACTAGCCATCACCCCTGGCCCCTCCAATGCCACGATCAATGATGACATTGCCATCCTCGACAACGACTTAAACCGCTTCAATGGCTATATTAATGAGCTAGATACCCATGATGGAGGCCTTGTGCCCGGCGGTAACAACTTCGGCTACGGGCGAGATAATAGCCGCGGGTATTTCCTATACCGCCAATTCATTGCCGTTTTCGACAACAACGCACCAGAGATCAACTTAGCTAACAGTAACCAGATAGCCTACGACGATTTAAACAGTTGTAGAGCCAACTATACCACCCAATTCGCCATCGAAGATGAATGCTCCATGGCAGGTGTAACGGTGAGAGTAGAACTAGACCTCTACGCCCTAGACGTCAACGGCGACGATATCTTCTCCGCCAATGAATTCGTACCAACACGCACCTTGAACAACAACGAACTGGTGTTCACCGGAGACGGCAACTTCCGTATCAACCTTACTAGTGTCCCACTTGGCCACCATGCACTACGCGTTAGAGCTTCCGATGGCTGTGGCAATACCGATATTGGTATATTAGAATTTGATATCATTGACCGCTCAACACCAGGTATTACTTGTATCAACGGCTTAGCCGCAGAACTCTCCGCCACAGAGTCTGGCGGGGGTATTGCGGAAGTGCGAGCTAAAAAATTCGTAGTTGATATTGATAACTTGGTGGATTGTAGCGGGCCTTTAACTTGGTCGGTATATCGAATAGCCGACACGCAGCTAGCTGGCTTCCAGCCTAACGCAGCCGATAGTATCCTAACTGTTTTCTGCGATGATTTCGGCCTGCTAGAAGTAAGAGTCTATGTTATCGACCCGCTCGGCAACTTCACTTATTGTGAGACAACCTTAGATGTACAAGCCAACCTACCTAACACCTGTGGCAGCGGCAATACCGGCGGCGGTCCTGACCTAGCAGGCCTCATTACCGGTGAAATCTTCACCCCTGGCTACGAAATGCGTGAAGGCGTAGAAGTAAATGTAACGGCTAGTACCATGGGCGGCTTCACGACTTATACTAGCCAACACGGCATCTTCACCTTCCAGCACCTGCTTGTGGGCGATGATTATACGATACAACCTAGAGCCAACCCAGCAATTGATTTAGGCCAAGTAACTACTGGCGACTTGATCCTCATTAGCCGCCATATCCTAGGCCTACAAGCCTTCAGCAGCCCTTATCAGTACGTAGCTGCCGACGTAACCGCCGATCGCCAAATTAATGTGCTCGACATGATCGCTATTCGCCGAGTCATTCTAGGCATTACAACGGATTATCCGAGTTCCGATAGTTGGCGCTTTATGGCTGAAAATGGCAGCTTCGGCAATGACCCTAGCCGATGGCTCAACAACAGCGCACTCATGGAGGTGTTCAACGTCAATAACCTCGAAAACCAGATCCTCAACGCCAACTTCATGGCTATCGAGATGGGAAATGTTTCCGCAGCGGTGCCCGGCAATAGCTTAGAAGCTCCTGCCCAACAACGAAGCGGACAAGCCCTCAACATTCCGCTTTTATCGGTTGAAAATGCAAAGACCTATGCCGTAGCCTTCTACCAGCCCGAAGATATGCTTGGCTTCCAGACCACGCTAGAGTTGGCTCCTGAACTAGAACTACTAGACATTGAGTATGGAACAGCTACCGAAGGCGATTTTAACCTGCATCACTTAGCCAACGGCCTCCTAGGCATCGCACACGTCAGCAGCGCAGAGCAAGCAAGACCGCTATTCACCCTACACATCCGTAGTATGACAAGTGGTCAGTTGAGCGATTTCATCCAGCTTAGTAGCCGCTTAGTTACCAACGAGGCTTATCAAGCAAGAGCTACCGCAAACATCCGAACTACGCTCAATTTAGTATTCCATGAAGAGGCGGCTGACGCAGGGGCAGAGGATTCGGTAAGCGCAAATGCCACTGAAGAAACCCTCCAGCTAGCGCAAAACCGGCCCAACCCTTTCAGGGAAGCAACCAGCATCGATTTCCAGCTACCAGAGGCTAGCCTCGTGACGCTTACTATCTACGACCTACAAGGCCGAGTACTCTTAGCGCGCAAAATACAAGCCCAAAAAGGAGAAAACACCGAAGTCGTTCGGCGAACAGAGCTAGGCACCGCTAGCGGCTTACTAACCTACACGCTCGATAGCCCAATGGGCCGACTCACACGCAAGATGCTAGCGACCAACTAACGATAGCAAGACCATCACACACATATTACTATTTTTCTACCAGATTATCTTTTATTTACAGGACTGACCTCCGCAAATAAGTGAAGACCGCTTACGTATAACGACTGTTCAACTTTTATTTTTTCTTGTTGATATTTTGGCCCACCGGTTTGACCGCCGGTGGGTTTTTTATTTGGTAGCCTAGCCGCTATTACTCGCCTTTACATCCACTTCATTCCGAAAAAGATGCGATATTTGTTGGGTGAAAATCTTTTTGTCTCTTTTCTGCCTCCATTGCCTAGCTATTGCCGAGGGCGTAGCACAAAATCTGCTGCTCCCCGACGAAGCAGCCATCCCTCTGCGCACTATCGTGCAATTACAACCAACCAAGCAGCCCCCTACTGTTAACCACCTATCGGCACTAGCCGAAAAAATACAGCCGCTGAGCCAACACCCCACCATTTTACTATTACAGTATGCCGACTCTAGCAGCTGGCTTCAAGACGCCATAGCACTGCAACAACAGCCCACAATAGCGGCTTTACAATACGACTACCCCGTGCACTTTCGCAACCAACCCAACGACCCTAGTTACCCACAGCAAACCAACCTAGCGCGCATTGGCTTACCACAAGTCTGGGCTGAAAACACAGGCGGCTTCACCGCTAATGGCCACCAAATCGTGATTGCTATCCTCGATGCAGGCTTCGATGTGAGCCATGAAGACCTACAAGGACAGCTTTGGATCAACCCAGCAGAAATACCTGACGATGGAATCGACAACGACAACAATGGTTATATCGACGACCGCCACGGCTGGAGTTATACCAATGATAGCCCCAACTATCGAGTTCAACAGCACGGCACCCAAGTTTTGGGGATGCTAGCCGCAGCAGGCAACAATGGCATTGGCGTCACCGGCGTCGGCTGGAACAACCAAGCCATGCTCTTCTCCATCGCCGAAGTAAGCGATATCCTAGCCGCCTATTCCTACATCCTAGCACAACGACAAAAATGGCAGCAGAGCAATGGTTTAGAAGGAGCCTTAGTGGTAGTGACCAACGCCTCTTTCGGTTTAGAGGGCCGTCGCTGCCTTGAGTTCCCCATCTGGCGCGATATGTACGATCGGCTAGGCGAACAAGGGATACTAACCGCTGCTAGCACCGCCAATAGAAGCTGGAATGTGGACGACTTCGGCGATATGCCCACTACCTGCCCTAGTGAATTCTTGCTAAGCGTAACCAACTTAAGTGATGACGATCGCTTGGCTACAAGTGCTGCTTGGGGGCCCATTTCCATCGACTTAGCGGCTCCTGGCCAAGGATCTTACACCACTAATATTAATAATAGTTATAGCGCTTTTTCGCGTACCAGCGCAGCCGCGCCCTACGTTACAGGAGCCATCGCACTGCTATACAGTGCTAATTGCGAACGCCTCAATTATTTATTAGACAATGACCCAGCAGGAGCAGCCCGCCTTATCCGTCGTAGCTTGCTTCAATCTGTTCAAGTCAATGAAAGCTTTCGCGACCTCACTAGTACAGAGGGGCAGCTTGATGTATGGGCGGCTTGGCAGCAATTGTTAGCTAACTGTAGCGATAGTAATAGCAATCAACTGCAAATTACGGCTATTTATCCCAACCCTTCTCAAGGTGCTTATTTTAATCTCGAATTTTCAGACCCCTCTCTGGGCCCTTATCAACTTGAGCTCTTCGATAGCAGCGGCAGACTACAGCGGCAGTACATTCTTCCGGTAGGTAGTGCCTTCCCGCTCAGCAACCGCCTCGCGGTGGATGGGCTAGCGGCAGGGCTATATCTCCTACGGTTGCGAAGTGAGCGCCAAGTAGCTACTGCCAAGCTACTTCTCCGCCCTTAAAATCGTCTTGCGCTACCAAGAAAGACTTGCCCCTGCACTTGTGCCAAAAAAAATCATCTTCCCTGCTCATTAAAGCGCTTTCTTGTCTATCCTATCGGTAGTTGCTGCTTAGCCCAATCAAATCAACCCGGCCTATTCAACAAAATCTTCAACAAGTCAATAGTAGAATCACATTAGAGATGTTCGGCGGGCCATGAACAAGCGAGCGTGTAGCAAATTTTATACTGAACGAGGCAAAACCACGACCGCCGAAGGCAGCCGCGAAGCGAACTAGCTGCGAAGCAAAACGTAGGCGCAGTGGGGCTGCGGCGAGGCTCTCTAACGAAGTGCAGTATAAAATTTCGCTACGCGGCTACTTTGTGGTGCCATTTGCAGCCGTTTGATGACCTGCCGAACAACGCTATTACTAAACATTTTCCGAAGTAGGAGAAAAAGCACAGCACTAATTGCTTTGAGCCCGAACGCAACGAACACTACGCTGGGCTTGAAGGCCAGGCAGCAAGTGCCAGGCAGCAAGTGCCAGGCAGCAAGTGCCAGGCAGCAAGCATCTATCGCGAGCGCACCTTAGCTACCGGATCAATCCAGCAATCCTTCTACTTGAATCGAAATGGTTTACCCTCGGTGATCGCATCGGTTCAAGTATAGCCGACAGCTTGTAAAATTCCTTTTGGGAGGAGGCTATCAATAAAATACAGCAAAAATTGTTCTACTACGGCCATAAAAAGGGATAAAATGCCTAGCTTTGTCAGCCTTTTACCTACTCGGGTTGTTCTATCTGCTAGTAGGGCCCGATATAGGGGCAAATTGTAAGATTACTTAACAAGCAAACAAAATATGGCTTTTGATTTAGACCTCATCCGCAAAGTATATGCTGCGCTGCCAGCCAAAGTGGCGGCGGCCCGGGAAAAAGTTGGGCATCCACTAACCTTGGCCGAAAAAATTCTTTACACCCACTTGCACGAGGAGAGTCCCTTGCAGGCTTACAGCAGAGGGGAAGACTATGTAATGTTTGCGCCCGACCGAGTGGCCATGCAAGACGCGACGGCACAGATGGCTCTTTTACAGTTCATGACGGCTGGTAGGGATAAAGTAGCCGTACCTTCTACGGTACATTGCGACCACCTCATTTTGGCTAAGGACGGTGCAGAGGAAGATCTAGCCCGCTCGAATGTGGAGAACAAGGAAGTTTTTAATTTCTTAAGCTCTATTTCCGATAAATACGGCATTGGTTTTTGGAAGCCGGGTGCAGGTATTATTCACCAAATTGTGTTAGAGAACTACGCTTTTCCTGGCGGCATGATGATTGGCACGGATAGCCACACGCCCAATGCAGGCGGCTTAGGTATGGTCGCTATCGGTGTGGGCGGTGCAGATGCCGTGGACGTGATGGCGGGTATGGCTTGGGAACTCAAGATGCCTAAGTTGATTGGTGTAAAACTAACAGGCAAACTAAATGGCTGGACAAGTGCGAAAGACGTAATTCTCAAAGTAGCTGGTATCTTAACCGTAGAAGGCGGTACGGGTGCAATTGTGGAATACTTTGGCGATGGTGCGCAAAACCTAAGCTGCACGGGCAAAGGAACCATTTGTAACATGGGTGCCGAAATCGGTGCTACCACTTCTACCTTTGGCTACGATGCGAGTATGGCTCGCTACCTTCGGGCTACCGATCGGGCAGATGTGGCCGACTTGGCCGACGCTGTAGCCGCTCACCTCACCGGCGATGCAGAGGTATATGCCAACCCGGAGAAATATTTCGATCGGGTAATAGAGATCAACCTAGACACCCTGGAGCCTCACATCAATGGCCCTTACACCCCAGACCGTGCCTTCCCAATTAGCGAGTTTGCTGCGGCGGTGGACGAATTTAATTTTCCGCCGGTTCTAGAGGTGGGCTTAATTGGTAGTTGTACGAACTCTAGCTATGAAGACTTGGATCGGGCAGCCAGTTTAGCGCGCCAGGCGAAAGTGAAAGGCTTAAAAGTAAAGAGCGAATTTACCATTACCCCAGGCTCCGAGCAAATCCGTTATACGGTGGAGAGAGACGGTATTTTAGCTGCTTTTGAAGAGATTGGGGGCGTGGTGCTGGCCAACGCTTGTGGGCCATGTATCGGTCAGTGGGCAAGGCATACCGACGACCCGAACCGAGCTAATTCCATTATTACCTCTTTCAACCGCAACTTTGCCAAGCGCAACGATGGCAACCCTCAAACGCGTGGTTTCGTAGCCAGCCCAGAGATCGTAACGGCCATGGCTATCAGCGGCAGTATGAAGTTCAATCCCCTTACCGATACGCTCGTAAATGAGCAGGGCCAAGCCGTGAAGCTAGATCCGCCCGTAGGCGTGGAACTACCGCCTAGAGGCTTCGCGGTGGAAGATGCTGGCTACCAAGCACCTGCCGAAGATGGCAGCCACGTAGTGGTTTACGTAGAACCCGATAGCGATCGCTTGCAGCTATTGGAGCCCTTCAGCGTGATTACACAGCAACAGGTGCAAGATATGCGAGTGCTTATCAAAGCAAAAGGGAAGTGTACCACCGATCATATCAGTATGGCCGGACCGTGGCTTAAATACCGTGGCCATCTAGAGAATATCTCCAACAACTGTTTAATCGGTGCCATCAACTATTTCAACGATAGTGCTAATAAAGTACTCAATTTCATAACAAACGAGTACATGGCCGTACCGGACAGTGCTCGAACCTATCGCGATCAGGGCATTGGCACCATTGTGGTGGGAGAAGAGAACTACGGAGAAGGTAGCTCTCGCGAGCATGCCGCTATGGAACCTCGCTTCTTAGGCGTGAAGGCCATTCTAGTTAAAAGCTTTGCTCGTATCCACGAGACAAACCTGAAGAAGCAAGGAATGCTAGCCCTTACCTTCGTCCATCCAGCTGATTACGATAAGATTCGCCAAGACGACGTGATCGATCTCCATGGATTCGACACTATGACGCCAGGTAAAAATCTACTCCTTAGTCTCCGCCACGCCGACGGCACCTCAGAAAGTTTCGAGGTAGCACATACCTATAACGAAGCCCAAATATCTTGGGTAAGGTCGGGTAGTGCGCTGAATAAAATCCGCGAGGAGCTCAGCAAATAGCCTGTCCTTACGATCAAATAGGCTAGTCGGATGGCCCTGGCGATCAAAAGAAACGTAAGCCTTAGAGCGGTATCGATTCATTTCGGTACCGCTCTTTTAGTGGGTGTATTTAGCTAGTGCCTCAACTTGGCCCAACCATCGAACTTACCTAGCCGCCCTTGCCCCTGAAACTTTAGGATACTCCAACCAAAGTATTTTGGTATATAAATGGCCATCGAAGCCTACTATTACCGATAGTTGGCGGCTCGGGCTTTGCCCACCGCCACAGGCAGCCGCGAAGCGCAACCACTTCATTTTAAGTATAAAGAAAGAAGAGGCCTCTCTACTCCAGCAACTCAAATCCTTTTTTAAGCAGTTGTTCTTGTACGGATTGGCTGATGCGGTCGCCAAGGGTAGCGGCTACCTCCTCGCCGGCTATTGCTGTTTTTTTATCTTTGATATAGGCAGCTTGTAGTTGGCTGTAATTTTGGATGGCTTCGCTAACAGCCCTTCTTTTTTCGCGTAGTTCAGCCATTTTTTGATGGCGCGCAGCCAGAGAAAGAGGATGCCAATCGGTGGGCAGATCTGCTGTTTTTTCTAGGATAGCGGCTCCTTTTTCGTCGTAGGTGTCGAGTAAATCCCAGCTAGCGCGGTAGTTGGCAGATGCTTTGTATTGTGCTCTGCTCGCAGCGTTCGCAGCACCGTAGGAGGCTGCATTTTGGTCTTGGCGGCTTTGTTTTTCTTTGGCGGCTTCGCCTACATTCCCGCCAATGGGTACATAGGTTTGGTTGAGTTGTTCGTTGAGTCGATTAATGATTGAATCAAAAGGCGTTTCGATATAAACCGTCTTTAGGTCTTGGTAAATATACAGATACGAGCCATTACCTCCGTTCCAACCGGTGCTGCGGCCTTCCGCTGGATCGCCACAAAAAATGGTGTTAACTAAAATATCAGCTTCGTTAGCGGCCAGTATAGCCGCTTTTGGGTCTTTTGGGCCTTGCGTGAAAGGCTCGTTGCCCGCGATATAAAGCAGACGGAGCGCAGCGGGATTCACCGACCAAGCCAGTTCTTCTAAAGAGCGAGCTAGTACAGCCCCGCAGTATTCTTCGCCCCCGCTCGTTTGTAAGCCGAATAATTGGTCGGAAAACTCATCTACATCGGTTGTGAAAGCAACTACTTGCCGGATGAAGTATTCCTCTGCTGACAAACGGCTGTTGCCATATTCATACAGCGCAATTTGGATGTCGGGTGCTTGCCCTTGTCGCCTAGCGCGAATGATTTGGTTGAGGATACCCCATAGGCGGCTTTTTGCCTGTTCGATAAGTCCGTCCATCGAGTTGCTAGTATCGAGCAGGAAGGCTAATTGAACTAGATTGGCTTGGGTGGATACGGTTTTCACCTTTACGGGTGGCCTATTTTGATAATTAGGGGCATCCGGGGTATCGGCTCTGCGAAGGCCCGTCAGCTGCTGCGGGATAGTGGGCTGCTGGTTGTTCATGGATAGGGAGGCGACATTTTGCTGCTGCGTAGGCAACTGGTTAGGCAATTGCGGGAGCACGTTGGCGGCCATCGCTGCATTGGGCAAAGCATCCGGAGAGACGGCCTCAACCGCCAACATGTTCGATCTGTTGTTGACGGAGGTGGCCGATTTACAAGCAGCCAGCAGCAAGCAGGTCAGGAAGAGGCAAAGCAGGGGGATATATGGCTGGTGCATGAGAACTGTTTCCCTCCTAAACGACTGATTAATAAGCTATAGTATAAAAACACCCACTTATCAAAACTTCCAAGCAGCGCAACAAGCTTCCACTGAACCACTCTTTTCAGAAGCAAGCCCTGAACGAAGTGTTCAAATGCAGCTACTCGAGCTCGGCACTTTGGAACATTGGCTAGCTACTGCGGTAGCGAGGTGACCTTCCGAGGCCCAGCGCGGTGATCGTCTTGCGCTACCCGTTCACCCTTGCCCCTGCATCCGTGCCTCAAAAATTAGCCTATATTACACGCCTAACGAAACGAAAAATCGAATTCATGTTAGCTAAAGTTGTATCTTTGCGGCGTCCTTTCCGAATGTGGGTAGGATTTTATACAGAAGGGTGTAGAGACCAGGCTCGTTGATCCCCTGGCAACCGCTTCAGCGCAGGCTGAAGGTCGTTGGTGCCAATTCCTGCCGCAAATATGCGGGCATATAAAATCTTTGCATTATGACCATTATATCTTCCACTACTACGCCGGCAGCGGCAGCAAGTACTTTACAGGCAACGCAATATTTGCATATTGAGCAGGCATTCCAGACAGAAACGGGTGTTTGCTTGCCGCGCCTTCGCCTAGCTTACCACACTTATGGGCAACTCAATGCGCAAAAAGACAATGTAATTTGGGTTTGTCATGCCCTAACAGGGAATAGCGATGCGGCAGATTGGTGGCCGGGTTTAGTAGGCAAAGGCTGCACGATCGATCCGGCTAAATATTTTATTATTTGTGTCAATATGGTAGGTAGTTGCTACGGTAGCACAGGGCCAAAAGATTTTAATCCGACTACTGGCCGAGCTTATGGTTTGGATTTTCCCCTGATAACTACCCGCGATTTTGCCCGTATTTTATCACAAGTTGCCGATTTGCTGGGAATTAGCCGAATCCGTCTGCTAGTGGGCGGGAGTATGGGCGGGCAACATGCCTTGGAATGGGCCTGCTTGCAGCCGCAACGTTTTGATTTGCTCTGCGTAATGGCCACGAATGCGCAGCATAGTGCTTGGGGTATTGCCTTCAATGAAAGCCAGCGGATGGCGATGCGGGCCGATGCCAGCCTAGGCACTCAAGCCCCCGAAGCAGGCCGGGCGGGCCTAGAAGCAGCTAGGGCTGTAGCGATGATGAGCTATCGCCACTACCGAACTTATGTGGATCGGCAGAGCGGGCAAAACTCCGAGCAAGCAGGCGATTACAAGGCCGTCACCTACCAACGCTACCAAGGCCAAAAGCTTTGGAAACGCTATGCTCCTACCGCCTACTACGCCCTCACATGCAGTATGGATAGCCATCATCTAGGCAGAGGTAGAGGCCGTGAGGCCGATCCTGAAGGTATCATCACCGCCTTGCAAAGCATCCAAGCTAGTAGTCTCGTGATCGGGGTGGATACCGATATTCTCTTCCCCTTAGAAGAACAAGGCCTACTGAGCCGCTATTTACCCAATAGCCGCTTTGAAGTCATCCACTCTGATTATGGGCATGATGGCTTCCTCACCGAAGCCCACCGCATTGGCGAGCTCTTGGCCGATTTCCTAAGCGACCAACTATCCATTGCCCCCGCTACGAAACGCGCTTTCACCGATGGGCTAAGCGGCAGGAAGTTTGCCTTCCCTGGCACAGAGGAGGTGTGAGAAAAAACCTACCTTCGCAGCATAATCCAACAACATGAAAGGCATCATCTTCGATATCGACGGCACCCTCATAGACAATATGCTGGTACACCACCGCGCTTGGCAACAACAATTGCGCAACTTGGGGCTAGACTACAGCCTAGAGCGCGTGAAAGAAGAAATTCACGGTATTAATACTGAAATCCTTGCGCGCCTGTTCGGCGACCGCTTCAACGCAGAAGAAAGAGCGCGCATCGCTTGGGAAAAAGAAGCAGCCTACCGCGAAATTTATGCTCCTGCAATAGCCCCCTTGCCTGGCCTATTGTCTTTTTTAGCGCAAGCTAAAGAACTAGGCATACCAATGGCCGTGGCCACTGCGGGGCCGCCTGAAAACTGCTTTTTCGCCCTAGAGAGCTTAGGCATTCAATCCCACTTCAGTCAGGTGGTACATTCCGACCTAGTTAGCAGAGGAAAACCCGACCCGGAAGCTTTCCAGTTAGCAGCCGATGGGCTCGGGTTAGCCCTGACGGATTGCCTGGTGTTTGAAGACAGTGTCACAGGCGCCGCCGCAGCAGCGAATGGCCACTGCCCTGCGGTGCTTATCACCACCACCCACAACGTGGAAGAGTTTGACCACTTTGACCATATCCTCTTTTTTGCTCCTAATTATGAGGGCTTACAGCTTCAAGCAGCAGGTCAAGGGCGTTTTACCCTTAGTCGCTCACACTAAAGCTAGCCGTGCCGAAGTAAGGGCGGCCATCCTGTCGCAAGCCTTGTACCAAGAGAAGGTAATCGCCGGACTGATCGGAGCAAAAGAAGCTTTCCTGCGTATTGCCAAGTAAATTGGTTCGCAACAGTGGATTCCAGTGTAGCGTAGTGCGTATATCAGGGCGGTTTTGGTTGGCAACCAACTGGAAATCGAAATCAGCAAATTCTCTTACTTTATGGTAGCCTGTGAGCTGGGCTTCTAGCACCCCTGGCTGATTACTACCTACGCTACTACCACCCCCTCTGCGGGTATAAACCAATATAGCCCCATTGCCGCCGACGGAGCCCAGCACAGCTGCACGGGCACCTTTTAGCACGTCGATAAACTCCACTACTTGAACGGGCAGATCGCGTACGGCATCTATATCAACACGCATACCGTCGATAAAAAAGCTGGGGTCGTTAGATAGGTTGATACTGGTATTCCCTCGAATACGAACGGTCTCAGCACCTTGGTTGCCTGTTACGACTACCCCCGGCACCGTGCGCAGCAAACTGAGCGTGGAGGAAACATTGGATGCCCAGCCGATAGAGTCCACCTCTATTCGATTATCTGGTGCTATGTAAATCTGAGTACGCTGCGCCCGTTCGTCTGCAACTTTGTCGATCCGCTTGGCCGCAATATCCACCACCTCTAAGTCGATCACCAGCGAATCGTAGGTGCGAGCTACCGTTAGGCTTTTCCTGCTAAGTTCTTGGTAATCGAGCAGCCCTTGGCCTTCGTTTCTGGGCAATAGTAGCTTGGGTGGGCGTAGGGCAGGCCCTGCCGTTTCGTAAGTACTAAGCCGAACGTAGGCATTATCTTGCAGGCTGATGTCAGGATCGAGCCGATTGCGTTTGCCGGCTCGAAAGCGGCCTTGTAAACTAACGTTTAGCGTATCGAAAAGGCGGAAAGGGCCGAAGACGAAGTCGCCGTTTTCATCTGTCATAGCTTCTTCAATGTAGGCATTTTCGAGGCGGGTAAGGAAGACCTTACCAGGCCTAGCCACATCGGGGTTATCAAATTGTCGCATTCGGCCTTGCAGGTACACCCCGTCTTCTAGCAAATAGGCCGGCTTTTCCGTGCCGAGGCTTCTCAACTGCTGCCAAGTAAAACGGCGCCATGCGCGTGTGAGCAAAAAATCCTCTATCATCTTACTACGCTGCCTAGCCGGCACGGTAAAAAGCCAATAAGGCGCATCTGGAATTGCTAGGTCTAAATCGCTGTTCAGGAGTAGCCAAGTGGCGATATTGTCCTGTCCGAAATGCTCATTTGCGAAGGCAGGGATCACGCTCAGGCTCATCCGGCCCGCTAGTAAGCTATCCATTTCAAAGCCAGCATTCGGGAAGGCCAACTGGGCTTTCACCGCTGTTCTAGGCTGATAGGTAGTTGCGTCGGTTTGCACGCTGATGCGGCAGTCTTCCTCCGCAGGGGGCACAAAAAATAATCGCTCTGCTACGGGCTCACCCCAAGCGTCGAAGAGGGTTACCACTGCTACACCTGGCGGAAACTCACCCAAAGGTAGCTGGAAGGTCGCCTGCGGCAATTTCTCGTTGATCAACCGTTCGAAAATGGCTACACCACGCATGTGAATCAGTAAGCTACTGCCTGCCAATCCATTGGAAAGGTTGCTGAAGAGCTGAGCCGTGACCGTGTCTTTACGCTCAAAAATTTTCAGATGGAAGCCTTCGGCCAAGGGTATCGGTAAGCTGTACGCTTGCTCCGCAACGGCCGCTTCGGCGATCTCGTTCACCCGCACCACTGCCGCCGCTTGGTCTTGGGGAATATAGCTAAGGCTGCCCAGGCCCCAGGTATTGGTCTTGAAAACACTAGTCACCTGCCCGGCTGCGTCCATCAAATAGCCTCCCAACGGTAGGGCTTCCCCGTTCGCTGCTGTAGCATAAATACCTAAACGACAAGGGATGCCCACCACACAATCGCCGCCTTCGGGAAAGAAGCGGACGACGATGCCTGCTTCGCCAGCTTGTGCTTGCTGCTTTGCCTTTTTGGCCATTGCGGCCTCTTCGCCTACCGCCACTGCTTGGGGGGCACCATTTTCTACCAAGCCGCTCACTACTTGAATGGCTTTGCGAAAAATACCCGCCTCTGAGCTGTTGCGCTGGTAGTTGGTGTAGACCATCAGGAGGTAAGTGCCTGGTGGCAGATTGCCCGGTAAAGTTAGATCGCCCGCTGCATGGCCGTTTGCCGGAAAAATATTTTGCTGTAGCAGCCGTTTCCCTTCCCCGTCTAGCAGCTCCACGTGAATCAGCTTGCTCAAGCTATCCGGCCGGTGCGTTTGCCCGTCCACTAAATAGGTAGCATACCAGATCGTCTCGCCAGCAGCATAAACCGATTTATCAGTATGTACAAAAATTTTCTCCGGCAGCAAGCGCCGCCGATACTCCGATAACCAATCAATAGGTACTCCTTGAGCTTGGAGCGCAAAAGTGCCGAACAACTGAAACATAAGGGCACTGAAAAAGACCGTCAAGAGCAAGCTATAGCACTTCATAAAACTATGGTATTACAAATATTTAGATAGATAACGAAAAAAACCAAAGCCCGATTGTCATTTCCAAGAGCCACCCCTCAATTTTCACTTCCTAGCCAACTAAGTAGTCGGACAAAATTAATTGTCCCTTTACATTTGCCAAGCCGGAAGTAAACACACCGCAGAGGGGAGCGGTGTTAGTAGAGGGGCGTGAACGGCTGCCGTTTCGCTCGCGCTGTCTAAAACCCAGCACGGGCAAACGGGCAGGCGGGCATAAATGCAGGGGCAAGGGGGTTGGTGAAAAAAGTGTGGGATTAAGCGCCCCCCTTCCATCCTTTTGCTTCCAACGCTTCGTATTTGGTTTGTACTTCTTGAGCCAATTGGTGTTGGTAGTGGAGCATTTTTTGTTGTAGCTCGGGGTCGCTAGCGGCTAGGATGCGTAGTGCTAAGAGGCCTGCATTTTTGGCGCCATTGAGTGCTACGGTAGCCACGGGAATCCCGCCGGGCATTTGCAGGATGGAGAGTACCGAATCCCAGCCATCGATGCTGTTGCTGCTTTTGATAGGCACCCCAATAACCGGTAGAGGCGATAGGCTAGCCACCATACCGGGCAGATGAGCCGCACCGCCTGCGCCGGCAATGATCACTTGCACCCCTCGCTGATGGGCTTGTTTAGCAAAAGTAAACAACCGATCGGGAGTGCGGTGCGCAGAAACGATGGTTACTTCCAGCGGCACGCCAAACGACTCTATTACCTCAGCGGCGGCGCGCATGATGGGTAGATCGGAGTCGGATCCCATGATAACACTAATCATACAGCTTTATTTTATGGTTAAAGACGGTACTTCGCCCTAGAGAGTCCACTAGCTAGCCGGCTTGGCGGCTTCCTGCCGGATGGCTCTTTGAGCCAGGGTAATCGGGTCTGAAGGCTGGTTTTGGCTCATGTGTTGTAGGCGATTGGCTAATTGTTTACCACTCTCAGCTCCTTCGGCGGCTCGTACGATGAGTTGGCTCACGTTGTCGCGTGCTTGCAGTATGATTTGCCAAAGCTGATCGCTCACATACACTTGTTGTGTTACGTTATGCTCAAACTCTTCGCGAATGGTAAGTAGGAGGCTAGCTCGGTATTGTGGGGCTGTTAGTTCCCCTGCGGGCCGCCTCAGCAGCATATTCTGTATGGCGATGCGCTCCAAGAATAAGGACAGCCGTTCGTAGGCTTGTAGCTGCAAAGCTTGGCGGCCGTGGTTATCCTGCGAGGCTAGCTTTTGCTGGGCATAGACCGAAAGCTGATCTAGCGCAGCATGAACCCTGCCCGTGAGCCGATACAAGAGGTGTACTAGATAAGCAAAAAAACTCAGCAGCAAAAAAAAGCCCACGATCGTGAGTAGATCCATCATCCTATGTTTGAGACCATTCAATATCCTTCGACCACAAAGATGAGCCGAAGAACTAGCAGCCTTTCCCAGCCCACTAGCCCTGCAAAGGTAAACTATTTATCAAAAAATCCTGTTCTTTGTGTAAGGAGGCAAAACCAAGCAGCCAAACTAGCTGTTTGGAAACACAGGTCTGTAGGTCATAAGTCTGTAGACCCATTCTGGAAGCAAGAGCCACATTAAAAAAGATAAAAATCGCTGACATGAGCGTTAATACGATACAAAACAACTCCACTACTACCCAACCGATCCGGATTACGCCCTCGGCCATAGCGCAGTTGAAGCGGATTCGCCAGGAAAAAGGGGTGCCTGATGATCTCGGCCTTCGCGTTGGCGTTCGGGGCGGTGGTTGCTCCGGCTTTGAATATCAGCTAGGATTCGATCAAGCACAAGAGGACGATCAGCAGTTCCTCATTGAAGGTATCACCGTTTTGCTCAAACCAGGCCATGCGCTATATTTGCTGGGTATGGAGATTGACTGGGCTACGGGCTTAGACAACCGTGGTTTCACTTTCAACAACCCAAATGCTAATTCTACCTGTGGCTGTGGTAGTAGCTTTTCGGCCTAGGTGAGTTCTTCTTTCTACCACTGCTAAGCCTTGTTCGGTATGGATATTCCTTCTTTGATCGGTAATACGGCGGCGGTGCTCACAACTGTCAGTTTTATTCCTCAGGCCATTCAAACGATCCGTACGCGGAACACTAGAGGCATCTCGCTGCCCATGTATAGTATGTTGGTGACGGGGGTAGTGCTTTGGTTTTTTTATGGTTGTATGATGCAAGCTACGCCCATTATCTTGGCAAATGCAGTCACTTTCGTCTTCTCGGCTATCATCCTTGGCTACAAGATCATGGAGCCTAAAGACCCGCAGTAAGCTTTGCTGCCGCTTGGTCGTTGCGGCGCATAGCGCCCTAGGGGGTCAGCCTGATCCAGTATCTTATAAGCCGTAAGTCTTGCGCTGCAAAACAACCCTTGCCCCTGCATTTATGCCCGTCTGAGCGTACTGGGCCTGAGCGAGAGCAACGAATCCGTATATGTTCGTATGGATGGACACAGCGTGCCCGCCTGCCCGTATAGGCTTCAGACAGGCGAGCGAGGCGGTAGCCAAGGTGGTAAGACGAGGCTTTTAACGCTGACTGAGGGCAAAAGATACCGGGTGAAAAGGTGTCATAATATTGTCCTAGTACTTACCCTTGGCCAAACATGCTCAAACCATTCTTGGTGCTAGGATCGTATCTATACTTGTCGGTTTCAGACAAATCCAATACCGCCGCGCAACAACAAGGGTGGGGGTAGCTGTTGATTAGACAGCATACAAAACAGAACGAAATATGAAAAATCGGCTATTTGGCTTCCTCCTGCTTGGCGCTTGGCTATCCATTGCTTCTTGCAGCCATTACAAGCCTGCTAACACCCTAGCAGACCCTCCGGCACTCTACCTATCGCAGGAATTATTAGCACTCCAAAAAGTGGGTAAAAGCGCGGATAGTGTAGTGGCCCAGCTAGCAGCCCTTCGCCCAGAGGAATTGTACGCCGAGCTGAATACAAAGGAGAAGAAGCTCGCTTTTTGGGTGAATATTTACAATGGAATGGTGCAATATCTATTGCGTTCACAACCGCAGCTCTGGGAAAACAGGAGCGACTTTTTTAGCGGAAAGCGCATCACGATAGCTGAAAATCTATTAGCCTTGGAAAATATAGAACACGGCATTATCCGAGGCGGAGAGGCCAAACTGGGGCTGGGTATTATCCCGAAATTCTTTCAAAACAAGTTTGAGCGCAGCTTCAAAATCAAGGGAGGCGACCCACGGGTTCACTTTGCCCTTAATTGCGGAGCTATCGACTGCCCGCCGGTAGAAATCTACGAAGCAGCCACCGTTCATGAGCGTTTTGACTACCGCTCTAAGGTTTATTTACAAAAACATAGTCGCCTAAGTGAGGATGGTAGTAGTGTTACAACTAGCCCGCTTCTTTCTTGGTTTCGGGGCGATTTTGCCTCTTATGGTGGTGTTAATGGCTTCTTGCAGCATTACGATATCATCCCAAAGACAGGGAAAAAAATCAGTAGAAGCTACAAGCCTTACGATTGGACGCTAGCCACTAACGTCTATGCCGAGCCGGATTAAGCAATTGACTAGATAGCCGTGCCACTAGCGGACTGTAGTATATTCGACTTATTTGGCAGGCCATCAAAGGGCGGCAAGGGGCGATTTTTCGCTGCGCTTTGGCTTCGCTGCTACTAAGTGGTCACTCGTTGAAGGCTTGCCGAACAAAACTATTTTTCAACGGTTTCCTCAACCTAAAATAGCATGTTTATACAAATCATCATTCCCAGCCTCAACGAAGCAGAGAACCTAAATAGCCTATTGCCCTATCTGCAAAAAGAAATAGGGGAAGATGGCCGTGTGATTGTATCCGACGGTGGTAGCGAAGACGGCAGCGAAACCATTTGCCAACGCTGGGGCGCAACTTTTTTCCGACCGCCTACACGCGGCCGTAGCCAGCAAATGAATGCAGCGGTGGCCGCCTACCCTGAGGCAGATATTTATTACTTTGTGCATGCCGACACCCAGCCTCCTACTGATTTTGTGGCCGATATTCGCTCGGCGGTGGCCGCTGGCTACCCGATAGGTTGTTATCGTTTCCGCTTCGATTCTAAGCATCCTTTACTAGCGATCAATGCCTATTGTACGCGCTTTCGGGCACTCGCTTGCCGAGGGGGCGACCAATCACTTTTCGTAAGCCGAGCTACCTTCGAGGTGCTGGGTGGCTACAATGAGGAAATGCTCATTATGGAAGACTACGACATTATTGAGCGGGCTGCCGATCGCTTTTCCTTCTGTATTATTCCTCGCGAAATAAGGGTTTCTGCTAGGAAATACCGCCATAATTCCTATCTTCGGGTGCAATTAGCCAACTGGCGCGTCTTTAGCCTATACCGCCGAGGTGCCGAACAAGAAATATTGCTACGAACCTACAGAAACTGGCTTCGGCAAGGCTAATAGGGGCAATATTACGCGGTAAGGCAACTGCTTCCAAAACAATAAGTGATATGACAACAGAGCACAAAAAAGGCCTAAACCGCCGCGATCTAAGCAAGAAAAGCGGTTGGTGGCTTCTACTATATGGCACTAGTTTTTTCTTATGCCTCTTGCTGTTAGCAGGCTGCCGAGCAGCTGGCTGTGGCTGCCCTATGTATTAGACTCGAGCAGTAGCTCCAATACCCGCTCCTTGGCCAAAAACGGGGCTCGCTTAGCCAGCCCTAGGCGTTCTATGGCCTGTTGGAAGGCCTCCTCCTGCGCTAAAGTCGGGTCAGCAACGGCTAGCAGGTAGCGAGTAGGGATGAGGCCAATGAGTTCCGAACCTAGTACCCTAGTGCCTTCTGCCAGCGCCAGCTGTTTACAAGCTTCATATACAGCTAGTAGATTTACCTGCTCCACATCCACTATATTCGTGCTCACCTGGCAGTGGCCATATTCCTCTATATACCAGCCGATGGCCTTAAGGCCGGGGAAAAGACCGGGCTTTCTAGTTCTTTCACCTGCTTGCAATTCGTAGTAGCCGCTAGCCCGTAGCTGCTTGGCTATACTTTTGGCTAAGCCTATATCTTGGGTAGCCAAATCAATATTCCAAGCGATTAAAAAAGGGCGCGCTCCTACGATAGCCGCTCCGAAGTGGGGTTGAAAGCTAAGCGGGCCAAAATCAGGTTGCCAACGCGGGTCTTGGAGTTTGGCTGCTAAGCCTTCATACTCCCCTTGGCGCACTTGTGCTAGGTTTTTCCGGTGCGCAGCCGTAGCGGCAGCTTCGTACAAGTAAACAGGAATCGCTAACTCGCGTGCTAGCCTAGCAGCCAAGTCCTGCGCAAGTTGCGCACAAAAAGCGAGGTCACAGCCGCTAATTGGCACGAAAGGACAAACATCCACCGCCCCCATTCGTGGGTGGGCACCTTGGTGCTGCCGCATATCAATTTCCCGTTTCGCAACAGCAAACAACTGAAAAGCCGCCTCCACCACCGCTGTGGCCTCGCCCGCAAAGGTAAAAACCGTACGGTTTGTACCGTGCCCAATATCTTGATGCAGCAGCTGCACCCCTACTACCGACCGAATGGCCAAATCCATCGCTTCGATCACATGCTTTCGCCGCCCCTCGCTCACATTGGGCACACATTCCACAACCGCTCTTTCCATATACCCTCTGCCTCTATTTATCCTAAAAACCCCTTTGCTTGGGCTATGGTTCGGAACAACTGTACCATCCCTTCAGAACGGCCTAATAGCTTGATCGGCACCTTTTCCTTGATCTCATGTCTTGTAGTTGGCTAACGCAGGGGCAAGAGCAATTGGCAGCGCAAGATTTCCTTTGAAAAAGCCTTTGAAGCGAACGACTCAGCAAGGTATAATGACACAATAGAGCAAGAACAAATAAATAGTATTCAATTGATTATCAGTATTATATATATTAAAATTCTTTAAAATAGTCTAAAAAACAGCAGAACAAAGCGGAACGGACTGTCCTTGTGGGGGGCTTCAGACGGCTTGATATTTGTGTCGTAATCAAGGGGAAGCGACCACTTCTCATTCAACAAGAAAGACAAAATAATCAATCATGAAAAACGTACGCTTACTATCTACCGCAAGCACTTTAGTTGTAAAAAGCAACGCATCTGGCATTGGCGAAGATATCATCTGGATTTAAGCCCAATCGGCATCCCTAGTTTTACCCCAACTCTTTCCGCTTTTTTTAGTTTTCGAAGGATAATTTACGGATTTTATCGTTATTAACCCGTTTATTCTGAAGGCTTTCCACTACTAAAGCCCAGAGTGTTTCGTAAGGAATAATTTCCACTTCGTGCGACTGGGAGACTACATCAAAAGGCACTTCTGCTAGTTTTTTCAACCATTTTTCGGCATTTCTTTCCACCGCCGCTCGGTGAAAGCCATTAATGGGCAGCTCTAGGAGTAATTTCAAGAAACAGTTGCTGCGGTAGGATTCATCTCGGCGAAGGTGGCGGCTACAGTATTTATTGATCGCATCAACGCGATCTAGGGCTCGGCTATATTGCCCCTGCATCGTAAAGTAGAGCATCTGAACGATAAGAAGGTGGACATTCATCACCCGCTTGTCTTTTACGAAGCCGATGGTTTCGTTGAGCAGTTTTGCCATACGGAAATCGCCAAACTGCTGATCGTCGGCAGCTACTTGGATTTTCTTGATACCTACTAAGAAGGAAAGGTAGCCTTTATAGAGGGGGAAATATTCTGCATAACCAGCTGAAAGAGTGGCTCTCATCGCTTCCTGATCTACCTTAGCGTACCAATCGTACGCTTCTTGGTAGCGGCCGGATCGAAGGCTTAGCAATAGGCCGTGTTCTATCATTTTGAAATAGTTCATGCCATTTTTTTCCACCATCGTCATGGTTTTATCTAACAATGCGGCACCTGCTTCGTAATCGCCTAGCTGTACGTAGCAAGTAATGAGCGTGGAGTTAAACACCTGCGCTTGTCTAGAGTCGGCTAGCCCAATTTTCTCAAAAAAAGCCAAAGCAGCCAAGCTTTCCGAAGCAGCCCCTTGAAAGTCGAAGGCAGAAAAGAGGCCTGATATTTTCATATAGTAATAAGAGGCATAGATCCTTACATCTTCATACTGTTTAAGTAGCGGTGCATACAAGTCGCTTTGCTGAGCCGCATAGGCAGCCACTTTTTCACTGTCCTCATTTTCCTGAATCATATTGCGGACGGTAGTGAGTGCCTGTTCTACTTGAAAGATCGCGTGCCGGAGATATTGGTAATAGTTCGCCCGTTCTTGGTAAAAAGCTAGCTTTTGCTTATCGTAAAGGTTTTGCGTATAGAGCCGCATTAGCTCCGACGACGACTCGCTAGCTTGTACCACGAGATTAAACTCATCGGCAATTTTGTAGGCTTGTTCCAAGAACTCAACAGCCACTTTGGTGGCTCCTTTGTACATTAAAATAGAGCCCATGGAGAGAAGCCTGTTGCAAAACAGCGCTGTCCCAACCCGATCCTCCTTACTAACTTTTTCTCCTACTGTGATAGCTGTGGCTGCATTGATGAGCTCGTATTTGAGGTAGTGTTTAACTTTCTTATACGGGCCATAACTCTTTGTTTTGCCTTTACCAAACAGCATAACGGCCGCTTCATCGTCGTCTGGTTGATCCGTATCGCGCAGATAACGATAGAGTTTGTCGATCCGCCTACCTCGCTCTGTATCCAGATTAAGGCATAGCTTGGCGCTAGCAGCAACCCAAAGAATTTCCTTTAAACTCGTCATTTTCCTTGTTGTCTTTTTTCATGAAAACAGCAGCACTCATTTCCACAAGCGTGGAAAAAGCAGCTATTCAGAAAACAAAGTACCTTAGGAATCAAAACCCTAGCTTCCCCTACTGCCTGTTTTAAAGGGCGCAGCAGGTAGGGCAAAAGGCGACTACCTAGGCGAGTCATCTGACTGCTAACTGGCTGACTAGGCCAAGCACTGTTGGCGACTAAACGGCGACTCACATAAAAAGTTAAGCGAACTACCGTTTAGGTGCCTGTAAAATCGGCGTCTCAAAAAATCGGCTAGCAAGTAGCCTTACACACGGTAGGGATGACGAATAGAATCCTATTGGATTGAAGATAGTGTATTGTAGGAATGACCGAACTATCTTTACTATCAAAGCCTCAAAGCTACTCATTTTTTCCTTTATCTAGTTAATGGTTGGCTACTTTTTTTCTAAGCGTATAGGATTCACTAGTAATCGGTTCTTCAATAGCCCATTTTTAGATAACTTTACCCCTAAATAAATATTTCCAAATGCAATATGCAATCAAATTTTGGCTATTTAGTCTTTTACTATCTAGTCTTCCTAGCATCTTACGATCGCAGCAGCTACAGTTAGCCGCCGACACGACTGTCGTTACGCAGCATACGACCTCCATACGTGGGCAAAAAATAGCTTATTCCGCCACCGTGGGCACCCAACCCGTGTGGGATGAGGGTGGGGAGGCAGTCGCCATCGTTCAATACACCTACTACAAACGCAATGAGGCTACTACCGAAGAGCGGCCCTTGCTAATCTCCTTCAATGGAGGGCCTGGGTCAGGTTCTGTTTGGATGCACATAGCTTACACGGGGCCGATGGTGCTTAATATTGACGAGGAGGGCTATCCGGTGCAGCCTTATGGCGTATCACAAAATCCTTATTCTGTATTGGATGTGGCGGATATTGTATTCATCAATCCGGTCAACACTGGCTACTCTCGGACGCTTCCTTTGGCAGGCAAAGAAGTGGATCGCAGCCGCTTCTTTGGCGTGAACGCGGATATAACCTACTTAGCCGCTTGGGTGAATACCTTTGTGAGCCGCCACAATCGTTGGCGTTCACCTAAATACATCATCGGAGAGAGCTATGGAGGCACGCGCGTAGCCGGCTTGGCGCTCGCCTTGCAAGAACAACAATGGATGTATCTCAATGGCGTCATCATGGTTTCACCGGCCGACTATCAGGCATTCAACTCCGACCCAGCCATCTCGAATGCCCTTAATTTCCCTTACTACACGGCAGCAGCTTGGTATCACCAACAACTGGATGCCGCGCTACAAAGCAAGGACTTGCTAGCTGTTTTGCCCGAAGCAGAAGCCTTCGCCATCGATGTACTAATGCCTGCGATTGCGAAAGGCGGCTTCCTGCCTATGGCTGAAAAAGAACGCTTAGCTAAAGAAATGGCTCGGCTTACAGGTATTGATGCCAAAGTATATTTACAGCATAATTTAGTACTGCCCACAGCCTATTTTTGGAAAGAACTGCTGCGCGACGAAGGAGGCTTTACTATTGGCCGACTGGATTCTCGTTATTTGGGTATTGATCGGACGGAGGCCGGCGATCGGCCCGACTATAGTGCCGAACTGACCTCTTGGCTTCATTCCTTCACCCCTGCCATTAATTACTACTATCGCGAGCAACTAAACTTCAAGACCGACCTGCCTTACAATATGTTCGGCCCTGTTCGCCCTTGGGATTTTGAGAAAAATACCGTTCGGGAAGATCTCCGACAAGCCATGGCTGAAAACCCTTATCTGAAGGTGCTTTTTCAGTCGGGTTACTACGATGGGGCTACTACTTACTTTAATGCCAAGTACAGCATGTGGCAAATAGACCCTAGCGGCAAAATGCAGGATCGCTTTAGCTTCAAAGGCTACCGCAGCGGCCACATGATGTATTTACGCAGGCCCGATTTAGAGGCTGCCAACCAAGACTTACGCGATTTTATCGCTGGTAGCCTCGCCGGCGGAAAAGCGGCTAAGTATTAGTATTAGCCGTAGTTGATACATTGGGACTTAGGTTAAACTGCCTAGTTTTAGTGTATTAAACTTGGTTCAGAGCCTACCGAAGCAGTCTATTACGAAATTACGAAAGAAGGCGTTTGCAGCAAGCTGCAAACGCCTTCTTTCGTAGTAATTGCCTTGGAAGAATTCTGTGTAGCGTAGCGAATCTTCTAGTCATCTTGCGCTACAAAGCAGACCCTTGCCCCTGCATATATGCCAACTCTATTGTTTTTGTAAGACCTTGCTATAGGTTTTACCGTCGATTTGAATTTCTAAGAAATAGGTACCGGTGGCAAGCTGGCTAAAATCCAAGACATTATTGCCGTTGCTCAAAGACCAGCTTTGTAAGCGTTGCCCGAGTACGGAGAGCACATTTACCTGCATGCTTTGGATGCTGGTATCTTCCACGCGGATATTTGCTTTATCGGCTACTGGGTTCGGATAGAAGCTGACGGCTATACCTGCCTCATCAATATTACGTACCTCCACGATAGCAGGAATCAAAACGGCATCAATTACATGTACGACCCCATTAGAAGCCAGTAAATCTACTACCGTGATGGTGGCCACCTCGGAGGTAGGCGTGCTTACTGTGACGTTACCGCCAGCGATGGCAAAGTTGAGGTTGGTGTTAGGGGCCAGAGAAGGCACCACTAGGCCGTCGGTAATAGCTGAGCGCAAGGTAGTGCCACTTACCACATGGGTCAGTAAGGTATTAGTCAAGTTGTCGCCTATTGTTAGGAGGTCTTGGTTGCTAGCACTGATGGCGGCAAAAGCAGCATCCGTAGGAGCAAAGACGGTGAACGGACCTTCGCCATTCAGCGTTCCAATAAGGCCAGCAGCCGTGAGAGCCCCTTCCAGTTGGTTATGAACGGGGCTGTTTGCAATGATTTCAACGATGGTTGGTAAAGCAGGTGCTTGCACCTCGAAGGCACCAATATCGGGCATAGCATCGCGTGGGTTGCCGTTGAAGTCGGTGGCAGGCACTAAATCGCCTGACGTACCGCCATTGATCAATGGATTGCCGGCTAAGTCGGCATTCGGTGTAAAGTCGGCCTCATCAGGGGAGGTGTAATCTGCGTTCACCACAAATGCTTCTGGGTCGGTATCGGTATCTACCACATCCTCTGGGGTAGTGAAGCCTTCTTCTGGTTCTTGGAGCAGTAAGTTGCCCCCTAGGGAAACCGCAAGCGGGCTACCATCTTCTACAGCAATATTACCAAGGCCTGCATTCGAGCCCATAAAGTTGTTCTGAATGAAGGCCGTAATACGAGTATTAGGGTCTTGCGCTTCAGCTAATGGATCTAAGAAAAGGCCGAGATCGTCGGCGAGTGTAACCGCTGAATTTTCGTAGAACGTATTGTTAACTACATTCATCGTGGTGGTAATAGCGGAGTCGCCGTTCATCATGATCGCACCGCCTGCGCCGCCGCCTTCCCCTACGAAGTTGCCATAGAAGCCGTTGTTAATAAAATTTGCGTTCAGACCGCCAAAAATATTGACCGCGCCACCTTGTGTAGCGGCCGAGTTGAGTAGGAAGGAAGAGTTTTCAACCGTCATCAATCCAAGAGTATCTTGATCGATAGCGGGATTAAAAAGCCGATTGCTAGCGGAGAATGCACCGCCAGAGCCGGCTGAGCTATTTCCGTTGAACTCGCAATTTCTGATTTGCGGCACTACGCCTGAAGTCATGTTGATGGCGCCACCAGTAGCACCCGCTTGGTTACCTACAAAAGAGGAGTTAGCTAGATTGAAGTAAGTAGTATTACCGGAATTTTGAACATGAATGGCACCACCTGTGCTGTTACCTGAGTTTTGAAGGAAGCTACAGCTATCCATCGTTACCGTCATTGCTACGCCTGTTGCTGTGCCCGTACCTAGAAAGCAGATAGCACCGCCTCTAGTGGAAGCTTGTGTTCCGTTCGCTTCAAATCGGGAATTGGTTACGGTCGTTTGCACCACCCCTTGGGTGTATATTCCACCGCCCAACCCAGCATTCGCTACGTTGCCGGAGAAATCACAGTCATTCACAATCAAGGATTCGTTGAGCAAGTTAAAGGCATAAAACGCACCGCCTCTACCATTTGCGTTTATGTTGTTGGTAAATTCACAACCCTCGAGGACAACATTGCTATATACACTGTAAACGGCGCCGCCTCGCGTAGCGGAAGTGTTCTCAGTGAATGTACAATTTACCAGTATATGGTCATCGGGCGTATCGAAGAAACGAGAGCCTGAATCGCAGAAAAAGTAGATAGCGCCTCCTGTTGAGCCGGTGTTACCTGCAAAATCAGCATTAGCTACTGTAACGGGAAAAGAACGAACCGAGCCTATGGCACCCCCTGGGCCTGTAGCAGCATTATCTGTAAAGGTACAGCCATCCACAAAAACACCTGGTGAATCTTGGAAATAGACGGCTCCCCGATCGGCATTATTCCCGATAAACTCACTGTCGGTGATAGTTGTGTTGCTAGAGCCGTTGGCGTAAATTACCCCATTATTGAAAGTAAGGTTGCCTGTAGCTATAAGGCCACTGAAAGTGCTACCTGCTGTGCCCCCACCTAGCAGCGCGACTCCCGAACCGAAAGCAGCTGCACAAGCTACAAAGCTGCAATTATTTACTTGTAAGGGTGAGTAGGCCAAAACAGCTCCACCAGAGTAGTCATTGATGAACTGATCAGCAGGCCTAGGAAGCGTTTGGCCTCCTACGAATGACAAGCCTGACAGCACAACAGGGCTAGTGATTAAGCTATCTACATAGACGATGCGCGTATTATCTTCGCGGTTCATGCTTGGGTCAACCAATACATCATCGCCATTTTGATCGCCTGAAAGGATGGTAGGGTTCGTCGCAGGATCTGCTTGGCTAGCCATGGTTTCAGTGCCAGCAAAGCCCCCTAGTAAACTAAGTGCTGTGGAGACAGTGAAGCTAGAATCTGGCGTATAAACGCCGGCCGCGATCCAAACTTCTCCCGTCGGGGCAGTAGCGAGTGCTGCATCTAAGCTAGTGAAGGCATTTGCCCAACTACTACCGTCATTGGCACCGCTAGCGGCTGCATTCACATAGACCACCTGAGCCTGCAAGCCGCCCAAAAAGCAGCTTAGAAGGAGAAAAAAGTACAATTTACGCATAAAACTGGTTTTGAATGGTTCTCAAAAATGCTCAGGATATTGCCTACGTTGAAAGGAGTTTAAGGCAGTCACCTAAAGGAACTTAGGTGGCAAAATCTCGTCTTTCAAGCACGGTTTGCTCACTTAAGCAAGCTCTAAAGTACGATTATTTTCCGGCTTTCTAAAAATTTTGACAGTTTTTACAATTTTTTAACTTCGCCTGTGGATTGGAATGGCAGGAGGTAGTGGAACTAGCTAGCCACTTTGACCTTACTAACAGCCGGTTGAAATTTGTACCTCTTGACAGGGAGAAGTGTAAGCAATTTAGTCTATTTTTGCCCAGTGAATATAAGTCAAGACATCATTGTAGCACCGGCTACGCCTCCAGGGCTAGGAGCACTAAGCGTTGTCCGTCTTAGTGGTGAAGGAGCCATTGCGCTAGTGGATGCCTTCTTCCCGAGCCAGCGTTTATCAACGGCCACAGCCCGAATGGCTTATTTCGGGAGTCTATACACTGAAGAAAGAGGGCTGCTTGATGAGGTATTACTCACCTGCTTTCGGGCTCCTCACTCTTTTACAGGAGAAGAAACGGTGGAAATCAGTAGCCACGGCAGTCCCTACATTGTGCAAGAGATTATACAACTCTTCCTTAGGCAGGGTGCTCGGCTCGCGCAGCCTGGCGAATTTTCGCTACGAGCTTTCCTGAATGCAAAGCTAGACCTCAGCCAAGCGGAAGCCATTGGCGATCTCATTGCTGCGCAATCGGCAGCTGCCCATCGCTTGGCTCTACACCAGCTAAAAGGCGGCGTTTCTAAAGAAATCAACTTACTACGCCAGCAACTTATCGACTTTGCAAGCCTCATTGAATTAGAGCTCGACTTCGGAGAGGAGGAAGTGGAATTTGCTGATCGTGGCCAGTTGCGCAGCCTAGTAGAGAGCATCCGTAGCCGCTTACAAACCCTCACCGATTCCTTCGCTCTCGGTAATGCCATCAAGCAGGGCATCAGCACTGTGATTGCAGGCCGCCCAAACGCAGGCAAGAGCACCTTATTGAATGCCTTGCTGGAAGAAGAAAGAGCCATCGTGAGCCCGATACCCGGCACCACTCGCGATACGATAGAAGAAAGCCTTACCATCGAAGGTATTCATTTCCGATTGATCGATACGGCCGGCATCCGAGCTGCTACCGATGAAATTGAAGCTATTGGAGTAGAAAGAACCTTAGCAAAAGTAAAAAGTAGCCGGCTCTTACTGTATGTTTTCGATGTGATCGAAACCTCCCCAGCGATGCTTCACGAAGACATTGACCAGCTCTACCAAGCGGATAGCCAGCTCATTTTAGTAGCCAACAAGATGGATTTAAACCCCTATACCCGTTTCGAACAATATTTTCCCGAAGGAGCTTATACCGGTGCTTGGAAGCTTAGTCCAGCTCAATTCGTGCCCGTTATAGCTAGTTCAGCTAGTAATATACACTTACTCCGCGAACGGCTTTTCGAGCTAGGGGTTACAAGGGCGGCAAGCAATAACGACGTAGTATTGAGCAATGCCCGCCATTACGAAGCCCTCCTGCGAGCCGACGAAGACCTAAGCCGTGTTCTGATAGGCCTCCAACAAGGTATTCCAACAGATTTTGTGGCGATGGACATTCGGCAGTCCCTGCACCATTTGGGTGAAATTACAGGGCAAATCACCACGGAAGATTTACTGGGTAACATTTTTTCCCGCTTTTGCATCGGGAAGTAAACCTTTGGGCCATTAAGGGTTTTCAGAGAGACTTGCGCTACAAAGCGAGCCCTTGCCCCTGCCCATTTTGGCCATATAATTTATAAATACTTTAAAAGAACTACCATGAAATTATCTCTACCTCTTCTTGCCTTCTTTCTCCTTACGGCAGCAATTGCCCGAGCAACTGCCTTTACCTCACCTCCTATCAATTGCCTTTATCTAGCCTATGATGGCTGCGATTTTGCGCCGAACCAAGCCTTACACCAAGCAGCAGGGGGCAGTGGTTGGGCTGCGAATTGGCTAGTGCAAGGGGATAATATCAGCCAGCCAGGCTATCAGGCCGCCGCCTCGGCTAGCTCCCTGTCCTATGAAGATCTCCCCCTTAGCGGCAGCCGGATTCAAGGCGGAATTGATTACTTGGCTAGTGGCCGCCGGTTGAACACCCAAGCAGACGGGCCTTTTGGCACCTATGTGGCCGGCGAAGAGGCTATTGGTTCTAGTGCACAAGGCGAAGTGCTCTGGGCTAGTATGCTTCTGTCTAAAACAGCCAACGACAATACCGAGATTTCGGCCTATTTTCATGCGGATGATCTCAGTTGGTGTTTCAACTGCACGCAAAACCGTTTAGGCGTTGGGTTTTATGGCGACGAGTCGGTGGTCAATGGCCAAAGGCGCTGGTCTTTGCTTTTCGGGAATACTGTAATTACCACCGATCAGGTGGTGAATATCGGCCAGCCTACCTTAATTGTGGTGAAATTCACCTTTGAGACGAGTAGCACGGGCATAGAACTATTCATCAACCCCAGCCCGCTCGGCACCACGACTACGCCCGCACCAAGCCTTACTTACAGCACGCCAACACCGCTACTTATACGCAGTTTTGCCTACTATGGCGGCCATACCCCGAACAGCAGCGAGCTAGACGAAATCCGTTTTGCACAGACTTATGAATGCGTTGCGCCGGGAGCCAACACGCCCCTACTACTGCCGCCCGTAGCCTTGTTTAGTATCAATGGCACTAGCACAGGCGTTGCCCCTTTTTCGGTAACAGTGGACGCCTCGGCTTCCTATTCACCGCAAGCTACAGCGCTAACCTATCATTGGGATTTTGGCGATGGCAGTCTGCCCCTAATAACTAGTACACCTACCGCTAGCCATATTTATACTAGCGGGCTCGGCGAGCGTATTATCACCCTCACCGTAACCGATACAGAAGGCCAAACAGCCGCTATGCAAACAAGTATTCTTCTAACGGATACTAACGGCAACTTCCCTTGTACCGCCTCCATCACCACACACGCTCTAGCTGACTGTAGTGGCGGTGGCGGGCGATTGCGCGTACAAGTAGAAGAGGCAGCCTCTTACAGCCTTCGCGATGCCAACGGCCAAACCCTCAGCCCCGACGAGCAGGGGCAGTATAGCAACCTCGCCCTAGGCACCTATACCCTCAACATAGCCGGCAACAACGGCTGTAGCAACACCTACCCCCTTCAAATGCCCATCGATAGTAGCAGCTGCATAGGCTGGGTGCCCAACGACTGCGCCATGCAAATAGGCACGAACCTTACGGGTATTGCCGACTGGGCGCCCCACCGCGCCTTTCGCAATTTCCTGAAAAATACCCGCCCCGAGCCTATCCCTTACACCGACAACTGCGACTGCTGGTCAATCGATTATGAAGTGCTAGCAACCATGAGCTTCGACGACAATGGCTACCCCACCCATCTACCACAAAATACAGCTTTTGGCCCCACTCGCTTGCGCTATTTCGTCTCGGCGGAAGGCTTCAACATGCCCCCTAATCAAGACTACGTGCTACTTTACGAAGGTAGCGGAGAACTTTCCCTACATGGACTGATCGAAAACCAAAGCGAAAGCCCCGGTAGAATACAATTTCGCCTAGGTGGCGATGGCACCTTCTGGTTTCAAATTCTTAGCTCCCAACAAGGCAACCACCTGCGTAATATTCGAATCCTTCGGCTAGCAGATGAGTTTGCCGACTTAGAAAACGAGCCTTTTTACAGCGTTTTCCTCGATAAAATACGCCCCTTTCAAAACCTTCGCTTCATGGACTGGATGAGTACCAACAACAACCCTCTCGTCCGTTGGGAAGATAGAACTCAACTAGACCATTTTAGCTACGGTAGCCCGGGTGGTGCGCCCTACGAAATCGTCGTCCAGCTAGCCAATCAGCTCAAAAAAAACATCTGGATATGCGTACCCCACGCCGCCGATGAAGCCTTCATAACCCAAATGGCGCACTTATTTAAAAACACACTAGACCCCAACCTGACCATCTACCTAGAGTACAGCAACGAGGTCTGGAACTGGATATTCGAGCAAGCACACTATAACAACCAAAACAAACCCAATGGACTCAACTATGGCCGTGCCTATGCCCTCAAATCGAAACGAATATTCGATATTTGGCACCAAGTTTATGGTAACGAAAAAGACCGCGTAAAACGCGTCATTGGCATACAAGCTGGCTTCAACTACCTCAACGAGCAAATTTTGGCCACCCTAGACCCTAACGACTGGGACTATGGTTCACCCACACATTATTTTGGCTTAGAGCACGGAGAAGAAGGCAGCCCCCGCCTCGATCTGCTTGGTAGCGCAGCTACCCCAGACGATGTGATGGACAATGCCCTGAACCATTTCAACGAATTCAAAGATCTCGTCAAACAAGACTACCGTAATATACAAATTTTCGGCAAGGAAGTCATCACCTACGAAGGAGGGCAGCACTTTGTAGGTAATGTCTTTGGCATTCCTTACGACTATCAACAAGCTATGTGGGATGCACAGAACAGCGATCGCATGTATGAAATGTACAGCATGGTGCTCGACTCCATCAAAAATTGGGGTTGTAAACTAGCCTCCAATTATAGCTTAACCGCCCCGCAAGAGAGTGTCTTTGGCTCTTGGGGCGTCTTAGACGATATCGACATAATGCCCCCTTATGCCCTCACCGCCAAAAAATACCAGGTACACCTCGATAAACTACCACCCGCAGATTGCAGCGAAGCCCCTAGCAGCCTAGCAGAAAAGCTGCGCAACACAGTGCCCCTGCGGCTCTTTCCTAATCCGGCCACGCAAAGCGTGACGCTCCACTACGAGGGGCTGCCTGCGCCAATTTATCTTTATCGGCTTACCGGCGATTTAGTAAAATCGGGCTTTGGTTATACCCTATCGCTAGAGGGGCTGCCTGCGGGAATGTACTTCGTGGTTTGCGGTCAGCAAATAGGCAAATTACTAAAGTTGTAAGCGGCACAAAGCAGCAATTGTAGTATTATTGCCCGTAGGGCAGGGGCAAGGGTCAATTTGTAGCGCAAGACTGCGTTAAAACAGCACGAAGTGCCAAAGTCGAGTAGGGCAGTAAAACTGCCACGAGCCTTTTAAAAGCTACTTCACGGCCCAAAACAACTACGTATGGATGACAAAGCAAATAGGGAAGCAGCACCAGTAGATTGGGATTTTTTCGGGGCAGCGCTCCTAAACTGGTATCAGCCCGAACGCCGGCCAATGCCTTGGAAGGCAGAAAAAAACCCTTACTATATTTGGTTAAGTGAGATCATCTTACAACAGACGCGCGTAGCGCAGGGGCAGCCTTATTTTGAACGTTTCAAGGCCGCCTACCCCTGTGTTGGCGACTTAGCTGCGGCACCCGACGACGAGGTGATGAAGCTTTGGGAGGGCCTAGGTTACTATAGTCGGGCCCGCAACCTCCTTAAAACGGCTAGGATCGTACAGTCTTCTTACGGAGGCCACTTCCCCACCTCTTATGCCGAACTGTTGCAACTTCCTGGCGTGGGTGCCTACACAGCCGCCGCCATAGCCGCCTTTGCTTACGAAGAAGCGGTGGCGGTGGTAGATGGAAATGTCTTTCGGGTGTTGGCCCGCTATGCCAACGACCCACAAGCCATAGACACGACAGCTGGCAAGAAACACTTTACAGCCATCGCTAACCTAGCCCTCCGCCAGCATCCGCCAGCCATTTATAACCAAGCAATTATGGATTTTGGTGCGCTCGTGTGCAGCCCACAGCAGCCCGACTGTTCCCACTGCCCACTAAGCAAAGTCTGTAGCGCAAAAAAAGCCCAAACAGTAGCTGTGCTGCCCCATAAATCGAAAAAGATAAGTCGCCGCCGCCGGCATTTTCACTTCCTGATTCTACAACTGCCCAACGGGGAAGTGCCAATCGAAAAAAGAGGGGAAGGGGATGTATGGCGCGATCTATATCAGTTCCCGATGATAGAAACGCAGACTGCCTACCATTCTACGCAGGCATTCCTCGCGCAGGCACCTTTTCCAAAGTGGCTAGAAAAAGAAAACTTACACTTGTTGCAAATAGCTCCCCCCAAACGGCAACAACTAACCCACCAAGACATTGTGGCCTATTTCTATACCTTTGCCGTAGAAAGCCTTCACGATATACCAGAAAATACCGTTCTTTGCAGTAGGAAAAACCTTGGCAAATATGCCTTCCCGAAAGTTATCAACGACTACTTACAAGAAAAAACCTTATATTTGGGCTTGTTTTAATGGCCTATTTGCCAAGCTAGTGAATCCACTAGGCAGCTGGCAACAAAAAACTATAAACCAATGATTAATAAAGTAATTTTAGTGGGCAACTGTGGCAGTGAGCCCGAAATCAGAACCCTTGAAAACGGTACTATGGTTGCACGTGTAGGCGTGGCTACCAACGAGAATTACCAAGATAAAAGTGGAGAGTGGCAAACGCAAACCGAATGGCACGACGTGATCATGTGGCGAAACATGGCCGAGCGCGCTCAAGCGACTATAAAAAAAGGCTCCCAAATCTACGTAGAAGGTAAACTAACCCACCGCAGCTGGGAAGACCAAAATGGCAACAAGCGCAAAACAACCGAAATAGTAGCCAACACTTTCCGCCTGCTAGGTAAAAAAGATGAGCGGAGCGGTGGAGATAGCGGCAGGCTTCCAACCGAAGAATCACCTTACGCAGAAATGGCTGGGGGCGGCAATAATAGAGACCTCGAAACCCCAAAGCCTCCTACTACTACTAATCCTACTTCTACCGCTGCTGCGGAAGACGATCTCCCATTCTAGGATGCTTACGCTAGCACTTCAAGGCTGGTTCACTCGGGCACACGACTAAATAATTTGTTATTGGATATCGCAGACCCCATACCTTTTTTAGGCGGTAGTTCGCTACTGCTCTTGGGTTTCCTAGGCAGCTTACTGCTCAGTATAGCCATTATTAGTTTTTTACTCTTTCTGTCGGCACTTATATCTGGTTCGGAAGTGGCTTATTTTTCGCTCACTCCAAATGATATAGAAGAGCTGGAGCAGGAAAATTCTACGAGTAGTAAACGGGTTTTATCTCTTAAAGAAAGCCCTAGTTACTTGTTGGCCACCATCCTGATTGCTAATAATTTAGTGAATATTGCGATCGTCTTGTTATCCGATTTCTTCTTAAAGAAGATTTTCCCAGATAGCCTGTTCGACTATTGGGCCGCCCAATTACAAGCTAGTATTACCTGGCTGGGCTACTTGGATACGAATATCCTTAGTAGCTTAATGGGTTTTGCAATCACCGTGATTGGCGTTACGTTTTTGTTGGTGCTCTTCGGCGAAGTGGCTCCTAAAATTTATGCCCGCTATAACCGTGTGGCCTTGGCGCGCACGGTGGCCTCTCCGCTACAATTTTTCCTCCGCCTTACGCAGCCATTGGCTTTTTTACTAGTAGAGGGAACAGCCGTGATCGAGCGTAAATTGGCCTCGAGAAGTCTTGATTTTTCCTCTGCTAGCCGCGAGGAAATCGACTCTGCGATTGAACTAACCGTCAATAGCGGAGAAGAAGGCGAACACAGTAAACAAAATATCGATATTCTCAAACGGATTGTGAAGTTTAGCGACGTAACCGTTCGCCAAATTATGCGTGCTAGAATGGACATAACGGCCGTAGATCAAAAAATAAATTATCATGAACTGCTTACCGTCGTTCGGGAAAGTGGCTACAGCCGCATCCCTGTTTACGACGAAGACCTCGACAAGGTGCAGGGTATTCTGTACGCCAAAGACCTGTTAGGCTATTTACAAGAAACCGCTGATTTCGACTGGAGCAGCCTTGTTAGAAGGGATGTGCTTTTCATTCCCGAAAGTAAAAAAATCAGCGATCTTCTGCGCGAGTTCCAGCAAGACAAAATGCACATGGCCATCGTGATTGATGAATACGGCGGCAGCGAAGGTTTAGTGACGCTGGAAGATATTATGGAAGAAGTCATCGGTGAACTACACGATGAATTTGATGACGAAGAAGAAATTTTGTATCAAAAAATTGACGATTTCAACTTCATCTTTGAGGGTAAGACCTTACTGAACGACGTTTGCCGCATCGTACAAATACCCACCGAAACCTTTGACGACGTAAAGGGGGAATACGAGTCATTCGCTGGCTTATTGCTAGAAATGCGAGGCGGATTCCCTCAAGCAGAGGAGGAAATATCCTTTCCGCCCTATCGTTTTAAGGTTATTTCCCTAAGCAACCGCCGCGTAAAAGAAATACTGATCACCCTTCCTGAACAAAAAGAGGTAAAATAATGCGCTTTTGCCTTCGTTCTTTGCCTATGAGACCAATTGCTATTTTCCTGATCCTATTAGCCCTTGTGCTAGGTACAGCCGGTTGTAACCCAGAAGAGCTCCTATTGCCTAAGCCGCGCTCCTTCCCTCGGGTGCTCTATCCTGAGCGCGATATCCAATCTTTTACACCTCCAGATTGTCCCTTTGCTTTTTCTTTTCCTGCTTATGCCCTGGTGGAGCAAAAGACCCTTTTTTTTGATGATGCGCCCGCCCACCCCTGTTGGTTCGATCTATACCTACCGGCTTTCGACGGTCGCCTACATTTTTCTTACTACCCCCTGATCAACGCCAGCGATTGGGAAGCTAAACGCGACCAAGCCTTCAACCTAGTGGGTTTTCACAACAAAAGAGCTAGCAATATTGTAGAACATCGCATCGACCGATCCGAAACACTCGGTGGCATGGCCTTTGCCATCAACGGCCCCGCAGCCAGCCCTTATCAGTTCTTCCTTACGGATAGCACCACTCATTTTGTAAGAGCAGCTCTCTACTTCAATACCCAATCTAGACCCGATAGTCTGCAGCCCATCGTAGATTTTGTGACCCACGACATCGAGCAGCTAATTAGTAGCTTCCAATGGACAGAGCGGCAGTAAACGAAGCGATTCTTCGCAGCGCACAGAACGAGCCTTACTGCCTCACCACTATGCCACTAAACACTTTGTCTTTGCCAATAAGCTGGTAGCTGTACTGCCCCGCAGCAACTGCGGCCGTTTGGATTTGCCAGGTTGTTTCGCCGGAAGTTGTTTCTAGCGTACGCTCGCGCCTTAGCACTAGGCGCCCCTGCGCATCGTAGAGTTGTAAATAGACCGGCCCAAGACCTAGTTCAGCTGGCAAGCTCAACTGTAGCACTTCCGCGAAAGGGTTGGGATAGGCTAGTAGAGACTTGCGCAACACGTCCCCCTTGCCCCCGCGTAAGCCATCTACTGGCTCCCACTGCCAGGCGATACTGCGCGGGCTTAAGCTATGCGACTCGATAGCGACGGGTAAAAGTGCCTGTGTATCCAGTTGCAGTACTTCCGAGAGCGGCAAGGCTTGTGGGCTGTGCAAAGTAAGTAGCAGGCGAATACTTGTGGGCTCCATTTTGCCTACGCAGAACCGAAGGTGGCCACGCTCGTCAAGGTGGTAAAACTCCTTCGACAGGTCGGCACTTTCCACGGCCAAGATGCTCGCGCCTTCGGCTAGTAAGCTGAACTGGTATCCTTCCGTGGCCACTTCGGTACGAATCGCTACGGTTACTTGAGTTGGTTGACCAGCGGTGAGGAACTGATCCGGGCCGCCAAGCACCACCGCCGGCTCGAAACTACGCGGCTGAGCCAAGTCGGGGCTGAAATAATTAACAATCTGAGCCGATGCATTTACATCCCCTCGCTTGTAGGCAATAAAGTGGTGATTCTGCATCATCAAGCTCGGGGTGCTTAATTGGATGCTGCGGGGGTAGTCCTCCGTCCAAGGCTGTGTAGGATCGTTGAAAATATAGTTAGCTGGCAGGAAGACCCATTGCGGCAAATCACCCGGTAATTGTTGATCGAGGCCGAGGATAAGCCGCCGTATCGCTATTATATCGGTAACGCGAATACTGCCATCATTATCGGCATCCGCTGCTAGTAGCTGATAGGGGCTACCGAGAGTATCTAAGCCAAGAATATGGCGGGAGATAGCCACAATATCCGAAACCGTTATGCCATTGATCCAGCTATCGCCTAAGTGGTTAGCACTTAAGCCAACGGGCTCGCAAGCGGCTAAGTCAATGAAAGTATAATCGCCTGCTTCGTTGGTTATAATATTAGTAACCGCTTCCCCGTCGATGAGTAAATTAACTTGCACATTAGGCAGCTCGGCGGCCGTGGTGTGTACCCGAACATTACCACTAACAGCTGCCGTCATGTTGCTACATATTTCCTCGTAGGGCGTGGAGATGAACACATTGTCTTGCATCAAAGTAATGCCCGTATTGTGCATAATTATTTCGCGAAAAGTGGCGTGGTGAATCCAGTCTTTTTCCGTTTCACTCAATACCGGATCATTGAGGTAAAAGAAGCGGTCTCCATCGCGCAAAGCAGTGAAATGGTAGCGTAAAATAGCCAAGATAGTGCTACCAAACAGCTTATTAGGCGTTGGTTTCTCGGCTAGCATAGCCACCCAAGGATCGAGGCGGTTCACATTCCCAAAATAGGCCTCAAATAAGGGTGTGTAAACCGTTAAATCTGGGTTGATTTGAGCAAAAAAGCTAATGGGCGCAAGGCCGTAGGTTTGGCGAATTTGGTTAAAGGTAGGTAAGCCCCGCTCACGCCCCCGCATGATATTGATCGCAGGCAGATCAAGCCCCCCTGCCCCAGGAGGGCCGAAGAGAAAGTTGCGTACATCATCCACCACTCGGTTGTCCATTTTTTGCTGCGTTTGCTGCGCCATACCTGCTAGGTAGGGATCTAGACCGCCAACTTCCCGAACCGCTTCTAAGTTAAAAAAGGCAGCTCGTAGAGAAAGATGGCCTTGCGGCAATTCATTTCCTTCATAATCCACTCGCAATAAATTACTATTCAGCAAAGTATGCCCCAAACGAAAGGCTGCTGCTGTAAAGGTGTTGCTCAATTGCGGGTGTACTTCTGGGCGGTAGCCTTCATAAGGCGGCAAGTCAACACCCATTACCGGTAACCATTCGTTATAAACGATGGATTGAATCACTCCCCCAACGATCTTTCTAGCGTGCTGATAAAGCTGCTCATCCGTCCAATCAGGATGTAGCTGAGCCAATAAATCGCACTGCCGATTGTGTTCGCGCACGAAGATGGTGTGAAAAGATACCAGTAGTGGGTTTTCATTAGCGCGTACATCTCCTGCTACGAAATGGAAGGGAGATAAGCCCACGGCATCATCCATGTGCGGAGCAGTGGGGTCTAGTTCGCCATCTAGCTCGCCTGTAGTGGTGTTGTAGGGCATCATGTTGCCAGCCGATACTTTCAATTTCCCCCCTTCAAAGGTACGCAGCCAATCTGCTCTAGGCTGATCGGAGCCGTACACACCCGAGCCATCAATAAAAGCGGTGAGTTCGTTGACATATTGCCGAGGGTGATCTACATCGGTTCCATCAACGAAAGCATTACGATGAGCACGTATCTCTACTGTTCCAAAACCAAGCGGATCAAAATGCGGGTCGCCGATGGGCACATTGATGTTCATCGGTTCTGTACCATCTACGGTTAAACTGAGGTCATGATCTAAGAATTGGCCAAAAACCCACGTATAATCGCTCAGGTTCATCGGGTCAACGATTAAGTCGGGCTGGCTAAAAATAAGATTTGACAAATAGCGTGCATTCGGCCGGTCTTGCCCATTCGGCGCACCGATACCATCTAAAAAATTAGCACCACCAAGATGCAATATTGGTGTATGCGCTGCACCCCAGTCTGGGTGGTTGGGGTTATTCATCGCCCCGCTGATCGTTCGGTACAACGCTGGGTCTTGCGCCAATAAGGCAGTAGCAAACAAACCAGCGACGAGTAGTAATACTTTTTTCATAGTCGTCTGAAGTTTAATGACAGTCCTTGCTATCCAAGTGTTGGGCCTAATACGAAATCATATACTTGAATTGAAACAGTTTTCCTTCAATTCAAGCACAATGAAGCGGCTCTTATTCCAATCTAGTGTACTATTTCACCAAGCTAAGAACACACAAATATAGCTTTTTTCTTTAATCCACTACCATGACCTAGATCATTGGCTCTTAAATGGATCGCTCTTAGTGCCGTTTGAAGACCGCTAGGCAAGCAGCTACACTTAAACCAAGGTGGTTTTGGCAATAGGCTTGTTGGCGGGTGATGAATAGGGATAATAGGGATAAGTAGCCAATTATTCGATCAGATCGCCTATTGATACGCCGTGCACGCCTAAGCCAAAGAGCGCGAAATCATATCGAGCCGGGTCTTTTGGGTCAAAGATTCTTAGGCGATTGGTAAGCTCCTGAACGGCTTGCCAATCGGCTTGTTTTCTACTTAATAAGCCTAGTTCCCGTGCCACTCGCTCAACATGTACATCTAAAGGTAAGCAGAGCTGTGCAGGCGATATTTGAGTCCATAGCCCAAAGTCCACACCACGTTCATCCCGCCGAACCATCCAACGAAGGAACATACAAAGGCGTTTACAGCGCGATTTACTAGCAGGTGTCGCTAGGTGCTTGCGCGTTCGATGCGGTGCTTCGGGCAAGGCAAAAAAAGCGCTATGAAACCCCACCAGTGCTGGGGTAATATCCTCGTCCTTAGCACATAGATGCTGTGAAAAAGCAGCCTCCAAGCTGTCGTGCTTCCGATAATACTGCTGTAGCCACCTCAGGAAATAACAAGTATCCGTGTAGTTAAATGTTCGGTGTTTCCAGTCTCGGAATCGTTCTAGATCACTCGCTTGGTGGTTAATAACAAACTGATAGGGCTGACCATCCATTAACTCAATGAGTTCCAAACCTTTTTGCAGAATCGTTTTCCGCTGCCCCCACGCTAGCATAGCGACCCAAAAGGCTACAATTTCCTTGTCCTGCAACTCCTCAAAAGCAGCGGGCAATCCAATCGGATCATCCGCCAAGAAAGTAGGCTGGTTGTACAAATCTGCATAACGATCCAATAGCGCGTGTATATCCTTGCTTCTCATCTTACGAAGATTATGAAATGGTTATATAGTCTTTCAACCCAGAATTTCGCTACGCGTCTACTGCGTGGTGTG
>DAINNZ010000009.1:0-16358 GCA_036735605.1 Lewinella sp.
TATGAAAGCCTTCCCGTTTATTCGGGAGGGCTTTCTCCGTTTATAGACAAAATATAAAGCCCCTATCTCTTCATGTTAAGTGAGTACTCGCCTATGAAAACGAAAAATATTTAGCCAGAAGGCTATTCTTTTAAGAAAGTTAACAAAAAATTAAGTAAATTTGAGCATTCTTAGTGTCTTTTTAACTAAGGCTGCGTCTATTAGTTATCGACGTAGTTTAAACCCGTCAAAAGGGATCACCTCTCGCTCATGAGTTCAACTGCGGCCGCTAACAACTGCAGCCCGAAGCATACCGACGATCAGGTCATCTTGGCTTACCTTAAGTACCAAGCTGCCACGTGCTTTCGTATCCTTTACGATCGCTACGCGGCTAAGATTTATGGTAAAGCCCTGACTATGCTCAAGGATGAAGCATTGGCTGAGGATGCTACACAAGAGATTTTCACTAAACTATTTCTTAATCTATCTAAGTTTAGTGGGAAATCTAAATTTTCTACCTGGGTCTATTCCGTTACTTATAACTACTGCATAGATCATATCAGGAGGGGGAAGAAAGCGAAATCGATATTTACAGATGAGTTGGATAACCCACCTGATATAGTGGATGAAGACGCTCTAGATGAGGCACTTTTTGCTATCGAAGTGCAGCAACTTAAACGGGTGTTAAGTGAATTACCAGATGGAGACCGCACGATACTCTTGATGAAATATCAAGATGATATGTCGATCCGCGATATTGCTGATATCATTCAGAAGAATGACTCAGCCGTGAAGATGCAATTGAAACGAGCCAAAGAAAAGGCTAAGAAAATCCATGAAGAGCTTTTTTCCCATCATCCTGAATTCAATTAGATATGAAGAATTTTAAGGAACTGGAAGCGCAGCAAATCGCACTATTTTCTCCACACAAGGAGAAGGTTATTTTTGATCGTGTTTCAGGCACGATGGACGTATTCCGGTTGCTTGGGGCAATAGTGGAAATATATGTGCCAGTAATGGCCAGCACTGTGGTTAACCTTACAGGAGGCAATGGAGACATGGATTTCCTGTCGGAGGAAGAGGCCAAAGATTCAGGTATTAGACCCAAAGATAGTGCACCGCGAGGCCCTGGCGAAAATGGTGGTGAAACAGTTCGATAACAAAAAAATATAGCCGCAGATACCCGTATCATGGAAGAAATTTTGAGAATACTAAAAGAGCAGCTACTAGGCTTATTAGCGGTGCTGCCGGTCTTAATGAAGGCAATTATACTCTTGTTGGTAGGTGTTTTGCTAGCGAAGTTGCTTCGCAGAGCAATTCGCAAGATGATAGCTGTACTCGGGCTAGATCGTTTAGCAGATAAAGTTAATCGTATCGATCTAGTTGAAAAGGCTGGTTTTGAGCTCAAAGTGAGTGAATTGTTGAGTAGCCTTGTTTACTACTTCGTGATTCTCATCTTTATTATGGCGGCTATTGAGGCTCTTGGCATGAAAATGATGACGGATTTGCTAGCTGATTTTATCAACTATATTCCACAGGCCTTTTCTGCTTTTATAGTTCTACTACTTGGTTTATTCTTTGCAGACTTTATCAAGAAGATCGTATTGGCTACTTGTCGTTCATTGAATATTGCGGCGGGTATGTTGATTGCAAATGTTATCTTTTATTTTATCTTCCTGAATGTTGTTTTGATTGCCTTGAAGCAAGCAGAGTTACAAACTAACTTCATGGAGAATAATATCACTGTGATTTTGGCAGGTGTAGCGGGTGCTTTTGCAATTGGCTATGGCTTGGCATCCAAAGACACAATGGCCAACTTACTAGCTGCGTACTATAATAAAGGCCGTTTAGAGGTTGGCGATGAGGTTTCGATTAACGGGCAGCGAGGTGAAGTTATTCAAATTAATAATAGCGCCGTTACACTGAGGGCTGTAAATGCCGATATCATTGTTCCGATCCACAAGTTGACGAGTGAGGGTATGGTCATTCACAGTCGTCGCAGTCGGCCAAACGCGCTGCCACCAAATGTGTAATTGCGAAAAAGGAAGGCTGCTGTGTGCATTCTGTTCACCATATCAAGGAGGGGTGCCATGAAGCTCCTTTATTCAAGGAGATAAAAATAAAAACAGCTGCGGAGTGCTCAAGTATAGTAAAGAAGCTATGCCGAATACGACCACTCAGCAGCGAGCTGTTGAGGCAACTAGTAAACCTTATTACATTCAAGTCTAGCCTTCGCGGTGCTGAAGTCAATTTAATGCAAGCATACTTACGGCTTAACTCCGTTAGAGCCTACGAGCAAAACAATCATAAAGTTGTTCGATAGTCCTTTTAAAGGAAGGAAGCATAAATTAGCTGCTTGCAACCGTTTAATGATTAACCGAGCAAGTTGGTTGTATTCGGTTAGTGTTAAAATCCAATTTGTTTACGCTGAATGCTCAATTGTTTGGGGTCTTCGATGAGATGGTCAATATCTTGAAGGCCAATTTTATCTTTTGTGCGGGCAGTAGAATTCTCCATATTCGCTCGGCGTAAATCGTTTCTTTTGATAATATCCGAGATGAGCTGCCTAACTGTACGAGCATTACCGAAGTAGCGATCGCGGTAAGTATAAAGGAAGCGCAAGTAGCTACTAAGTTTTTTCTCTGCGGTAGGAGTGATGGCTCGGCCAGCTGCTTTAATCATGCTGATGGCAATTTCCATCAGTTCTGAGGCGGTATAATCCTCGAAACGAATAATCTTATCAAAACGGCTGCTGAGCCCGGGATTAGCTTTAAGGAAGTCGTCCATTTGCTCAGGATAGCCAGCCACGAAGACAAAAAATTCACCGCGCTTATCTTCCATTCGTTTGAGAAGGGTTTGTATAACTTCCTCCCCAAAATCTCCTTGCCGACTGGTGTTTTTTTGCGTTAGGGCATAGGCTTCATCGATAAAGAGAACACCACCGATAGCTTCTTTTATTTTTTTATCTGTTTTTTCAGCTGTTTGTCCAACGTAACCGGCTACAAGACCCTGCCGATCCGTTTCCACTAGGTGGCCGCGCTCTAGGATACCAAGCGCTTTGTACAATTGGGCAACGATACGCGCAATTGTAGTTTTGCCAGTGCCGGGGTTGCCTATTAGAACCGTATGTAACTGAAAGGCATTGAGTACATCTTGGCCAATTTGCCGATAGAAACGTACCAAGCTGATAATATCGCGAAGTTGTGCTTTTACGTTTACCATACCGATGAGCTGGTCAAGCTCCTGTAAGGTAGCCTGTAGTAGGTCTTCATCCACAGGAATGTTTGGCCGGTCTTTTAGCGATCGATCGGCGATGGCATCTACGTCTTTACGTTCTATCGTGGAGAGTTGCTGGTTCGTAATTTTGTCACTTTGCTTTCCACTGCTGAGAAGCCGAATACCAAGTTGTATTTTTGCCTTCTCTATGAGGTCTCCTACGAAACGAGCATTGCCAAAAGTGCGGTCTCTTTCTCGAAAAGCCTTGATAATAAGTTCGTCTATCCTCGCTTTAGCCCCCAAAGAAAGTGAAACTCCATTCGCTTTCGCCGAATAATCGGCAATGATGCTCAGCTCCTGTGGAAGAAAGTCGCGGAATTCATAGATGTGCTTAAATCGAGACTGTAGGCCTGGGTTTACAGCTAGAAAAGGCTTCATCTCGTCAGGGTAACCAGCTACAATAACCGCTAGATCGCCAGGGCCATTAGACAACTCCTTTACCAATATTTCTATTGACTCACGACCGAAATCTTTGCCGTCATTTTTAGACCGGACTAGGCTGTAGGCTTCGTCAATAAAAAGAACGCCACCGCGAGCTTTTTCAATCACGTCTTTGGTCTTAGGCGCTGTTTGTCCTATGTATTCTCCCACCAAATCTACCCTGTCGGCCACCACTACATGACCTTTAGAGAGCAGACCCATACTATGGTATAATTTGCCCATCATGTTGGCCACGGTTGTTTTTCCGGTACCCGGATTGCCGATAAACACAGCATGTACATTAATGGTAGCGTTTTCTTGTATCCCTCTTTCCCGCCTTAGTTGTAAAAATTTTAGATACGTAGCATGGTTGCGAATCTGTGTCTTTACTTCTTGTAAGCCAATGAGCTGTTCGAGCTGTTGTATGATCTGCTCAAAGTCTCCTTCTGGAATTTGCTCTGTATGAAACAGTGCCTCGGCTTGTGTTTTACCAGGTAAGAGCACCGAAGGGCTGCCAATCTTTACTTCCTCGCGGAGGGGTATAGGCACCGTGGCAATTAACTGATCCATCACGACAATATCCATCAAGTAGTTGCCGGGCAGGTCGAATAAATGCTCAAGGCCCCCCCACTGCGTGGTGCAATCGATGAAGTCACTTCCTGCTTTTACCGCAAGCAGCCGTATGGTGGTGGCTTTGAGCTCCCTGGCTTGATTATGATAACGGAAGTGAACCTCTAGCTGCCAGTCTTGCTCTTTTTGTAAGTTCCTGAATTGGCACTTTGCATAGATGCTTCGCGTAGTATGAATACTGAATTGCCGGAGGTAGGATCTATCATTGGGGTCGATGTCGGTAGCCGAAGCTTCGTAGAGCCAAATATTATGTAGCTTAACATATTGGAAGGAAGACATTAAGGTAAGCGGGAGTTCACCTTCTCCTTGGCTTTCATTTATTTCCTCTTCTGAGGGGATCGATTCTAGCACATGGAACGCTTTCTCGCCTATTACCTGTTCGTCGATAATAAGCTCCCAAACATATTGTCCTTTTCTCCAAAAGCCGCCCTTTTTGGGACTGCCCCATCCTTCACGAAGGATAAAGATCGGATTATCTTTAGGAATGGGCTTTTCCAATTTAAGATGGCACACTTCGTGTTTTTCTTCATTTTCGACCCGAAAGCATTTGAGCGAAAGGGATAATAGCCAGTCGGCTTGATCGAATTGCTTATTATGAAGCGATACTTCGGCATAGATGTAGGTGGTATCATAGTGCTCAAATACTTGGCGGTATTTCATCTGATCGCCACATAGCGATTCCGTAGAGTTATATACTTGTAACTCTTTGAACTTGAAAAATTCTAGTACGGATTGTGATTCCTGTAGTTCTTGCATAGTCGGGAGCCGAAAGAAACACCTTTTTACTCAATTATTCAAATTTTAACAAAAAAAAGGCGTACCAACGCCAAGCACCGGTACACCCCAAAACCACCTATCTAAACTTGGCTGGCCAATATTTGAATGTTGCTCCCTAGCTGGCCAAATTTGATGCTGTTGTAACTGAGAAAGTGTTTTTTGGTTTAAATAAGGAGCCACTTTTTCTGCAAAAGGAACTTTTTTATGTAAAATAAGGGTTAGCTGTATATTAAATGTGTCCATAATAGGAGTTTTTTTATACTTATCTATTTGTTTTTTGCTATCTTGGCACTGCGTTAAAAAGCTACCTTTTTGGAGCAACCTAGTTTTTAGGAGAGGTATCAGGGCAACACTTGCGCATTGAAGCACCTTTGCCCCTGCCTTCGGCCAAAACGAATAGGCTGTTTCGGTTGGTTGTGAACGAGCGACATCGGGCAGTGGCGCAGCCAAAGCGTAGTGAATTTTGTGCCGAACGAGCCCTGACCACCGACCGCGAAAGGCAGCCACAAAGCAAACTAGCGGTAGATTGCCTTGATGTAGCCGTAGAGCCAAATGTGTAGTAGTAGGAAGGCGAAGCTTTTTGACGAAGCACAGCAAAAAACTTGCCGCTCACAGCCCATTGATGGCTGGCCGAATAAGTCTAATAACTATAAACAGACAAAGGAGATAGGTCTGAACCGACTAGTTGAAGGATTAAACGCGATATTATGCAAAATTTATTGAACTCGCCCTGGCGAAGGCTAGATGGCCGTAAAATCGAGCTACCTATTGTTCGGGCTGTGGAAGAAGCTATTCTGCGCGAGCGAGCGAACGGTCACCGCCTTAAGGTTTGTATTGGTACCGATTCGCAAGTAAAAAACCAAGTAGTAGAGTTTGCCACCGTCATTGTTTTCTTACGGGAAAAAAAAGGTGGTTTCATGTTCATCTCCAACTACCGTCAAGAGAAAAAGATGGGCATCAAAGAACGTATGATCTTAGAAGTTGCTCGCTCGGTTGAGATTGCTTACGCACTTTGCCCTGTATTAGACCAGCATAGGGTGGAACTTGAAGTACACGCTGACATCAATACAGATCCTGCTTTCGACTCCAACGTAGCACTGAAGGAAGCGATGGGCTACATACTTGGTATGGGCTTTGTTTTTAAAGCGAAACCAAATGCTTTTGCCAGCTCAGCTTGCGCAGATAAAGTAGTGTAAACGGTATGGCTTTACGCTCCTTTAATGCAGGATCACCTCAGTGGCACCATTGCCATAGAGTGGATGGAAGCGGTTGTGGAAACTAGCCACATGAGGGTTTTTTTTTAGGAGTTCAGCTATGGCGGCCTTTAGCTTCCCTTCTCCGATACCGTGGATGAGGAACACGCTATCCACGCCTAGTCGGTGTGCTTCTTTCAGGTAGGCACTAGCTTTTTGTAACTGAAAATAGAGGTATTGTTGTTTAGGAATTTGGTTGGGGTCGGCTAGTAGTTTTTCAATGTGCAGATCGATCGATCGCGGAAAGGCTGCTAGCTGGGCTGGGTCGGGGATGCTAGAAACCGCCCGTAGGGATGGGCTTGGCTTTCGCTGTTGCTCACGGGCTGCTTGCTTGGTTAGTTTACTTAGGTTTCCTAGTTGCTTGGCTGCAACAGGCGGTTCATTTTCTAGGCTTGGAAAAATCGTAAAGTGATACACTTTACGATTCAGTAAAGGAGCCGTAATGAATTTTTTGAAGAATTGCTTGGGCTTTATTTTTAAGTTATGCCGGTGTGCGGTGCCTGTGCCACCATCTAATTTGGGGCGAATTTCCAAGCTGAGGCTAGCGGTATCGTTCAGCTCCTGGTGCTTGAGGTCGCCGAGTTCAAAAAAAGCAGTGCCTTCTAATTGGCCAATACGTTGCCAAATAAGTTGTTTGTTCAGGGATAGCGCAACAGCGAAAATGACATCTTTTCCGGTATCATTAATGAGGTAAACCCGGTAGCGCTCTGGGTCGCCGACTGTTCGGAAAACAGGGTCGAAGCCAATCTGTATTCCCCAAGGCTGTAGGATGGTATAGGCCAAGTCTAGTTCGGTAGGTGCCACTTCTTGGTTGGCAGAAGCCTTGCCACTAACGAAGCGGGCGCCGCCTTTGGCTTTTCCGGGGTCCTCCTCTGTCCGCTCAGGTAGGATGGCTTCGGGGGGCACGGGGATGCTGCCTAGCCCATTGTCGAGCAGCACGCGAATGAGCCCGTCACTGATGACTTCACTCACGCTGCCGCTATCTCCTGTGCTTTTAAGCCGCACTCGGCTACCAATGGTGAATAGCATCTACAGGTTATTTTTTTTCGTGTGGCCAGCCTACATTATCTAAGCCTTGGCCGATAAAGGCCAATACTTCCTCGCGGCCCATTTCTTCGGTGGCACTGGTTAGAAAATAGGGGGGCAAAGTCTCCCAGCTATCAAGCAGCGCCATTTTGAAAGCGGCTACGTGCTCTCCACCTCTTGCTTTTTTACGGTCAATTTTTGTAAAAGCTAGCGCAAAGGGCACGCCAATACTGGCAAGCCAGTCGCAGAATTCAATATCTATTTTTTGTGGGGGTATGTTGCTGTCGATAAGCACAAAAGCGCACACTAGCGACTGCCTTTTTTTAAAATAGTTTTCCGTACGTCCTTCCCATTTACCTCTGGTTTTTTTACTCACTTTTGCGTAGCCGTAGCCTGGTAAATCGGTGAGTATCCAGCTATTGTTGATTTTGAAGTAGCTGATGAGTTGTGTTTTGCCCGGTTTGCTGCTGGTTAGAGCTAGCTCCTTACGGCTAGTGAGCATATTAATCAGGCTACTTTTACCTACATTAGAGCGGCCAATGAAAGCGAACTCAGGCGTACCCTCCGGGGGCAACTTCTCCACACGGCTGTGGCTAGAATCGTAAATGGCGGTTTTGATTTGCATAGGGCAAAGATAGCTATTTTTTATGGCCTCTCCTAGGTGGCTTGGCTGGGCGGTATCGCTCTATTGGCGGGTGCCTAGTTATCTTACGAATTTACTGGCTGCCGCTTCGCTGGCCCAGACCCAGTGCGGGCAGGCGGGCATAAATGCAGGGGCAAGGCTAGCCTTGTAGCGCAAGTGTTGAGAGGCAGGGGGCACTAGCCTTCGTTTTGGCGGTAGTAAGCGAGCTGATCGCTTCCAAGACCTAGTACCTGTTCAGGCGTTTTCGCTAAGCGAGGGGCTACTAAACCTTGGCGGAAATAGGTAGTCGTGGCGGTGAAAACACGGGCTTCATCCCAAAGTTCTGCTTGTATAAATAAGGAAAGCACCCAGGCACCTCCTTCTACGGTCAGGTGATTGATGTTGCGCTGTTGTAAAGCCGCCAAGATAGGAGTTAGTAGATATTTCGCTAGGCTAGCAGCTAAGGGCTGTGTGGTTACTTTAGCCCAGGCAGCCGTATCTAAGGCAATCGTTTCGGCAGCCGTTAGAGCAGGGTAGGGGAGCTGCTGAAAGAGGAGGGGCTTCTTATCGGCTTGTTCTTCAAATATACGATAGTTGGTGTGCTGCAGGCGGTTCTTAGGGTCGAGAATGACTATTTGCGGACTAGGCCCCGGGAAATAACGAGTATTGAGCCTAGGATTGTCAGCCAAGATCGTAGCACCGCCCACCAAAATAGCAGCCGTTCTACTACGCCAATAGTGCGTCGTGCGGCGGCTAATGGGCTGGGTAATCCAATAGGCTGTTTGGCCATCGGCTGCTCGGGAAGCATCGGCTGCTCGGGAAGCATCGGGTGCTAAGAAGCCGTCGGCGGACTGAGCGTACTTAAGCAGGATGTAGGGGCGTTGCTGTGTTGTGAAAATTTGACGAGGTGCCACTAATTTAGCGGCTGCTTCAAAAGCTGGATATTGCCGAACCACCACACCCGCTGCTTGTAATAGAGCTATACCTTTGCCGGCTACTTCCGCAGTTTGATCTAGCTGACTAATCACCACACAAGGGATTTTATTGGCCAGGATTAGGTTTGTGCAAGGGGGTGTTCGCCCGAAGATACAGCAGGGCTCTAGGCTAACGTAGAGCGTAGCGAGTGGAATTAAATGGCGATTTGCTTCGCTCACAGAAGCTAGGCAGTTCACCTCGGCATGGGCTTGGCCGTGACGCTGGTGGTAGCCTTCCCCAAGGATGCGATCTTGATATACTAGCACGGCACCTACCCTAGGGTTGGGGCTAACGGAGGCATCTGCCAATTGCGCTAAGTCAACACAACGCTGAAGGTAGGCTAAGTCGGTGGCAGCATTCATAGGCGCAGACTAAATTTTGGTAGCGCGAGTCATCTCTCGCTTACCCGGTGGGCCGGGTAGGGGCGTAACGCTCAAACCTAGGGCTGCTAAGCTGCGCTTTACCACTCCTTTGGCGCAATAAGTTACTAAGTGCCCACCAACCGCTAGGGTGTCGGCAGCTTTCCGCAGGGCGTCTGGTTCCCACAGTTCGGGTTGGCTGCTAGGGGCAAAGGCATCAAAGAATAGACAGTGCGCCCAGTTTTTGGGTAGCTCGGCCGCTAGGAAATCGGCCGCCACTTTGCGGAAGCTGAAATTGGGGCGCAAAGGGTGTGTTTCTTCCCAGCTACGCTGATGTAGTTCGAGTAGCAGGGTGTCGCTTGGCCGGTCAAGTAAGCTAGGGTAATTGAGTTGCTGCGCTATCTCTACTGCAAGCGGGTAGCGCTCCAGGCCAAGGTATTCAAAGGAGATAGTAGGATGGTTTTCACTCTCTATGGCTAACAAGTAGGCGTTGAGCCCTGTCCCAAAACCTAGTTCTGCTACTCGGATCGTAGGAGTGGCTGTTTCCAACCAAGGCCGTATGCCTGCCGCTATAAAAACATGGCTACTTTCTTGGATAGCACCGTGTAGGCTATGGTACGACACCCCGAACTGCTCGCTTTGTAAGGAGTGGGAGCCATCGGCGGTTGTGATGATTTGCTGCTTAGCCAAAGTAGATTAGGTATTGCGGAGGAAAACGAAGGACTAGACCTGCTGGAACTGTTGTTCGATTTCAGCCATGTTGATATCTAAATGGGAATTGTCGTAAATACATTCCTCTCCACGAATGAGTAGTACCTGAGGAGATTCGTGAGCCACCGAGAAGTGTTCTGCAATGAACTGGCTTACTGCTCGATATTGAATCAGGTCTAAAAAATAGAGCCCCACTTGATCTTCATCTAAAGACCAGTCGTTTTCCAACCGTAGTTTGGCTATGGAAGAGATTGGGCAACGCGTGCTGTGCTTGAATATTAAGCAGGGCTGCTGCTGGCTTTGTTCGGCGATGGCGAAAATGTCCGCTTCGCTTGTGATATATTTCCAGTTCATAATCGATATAATCGAATCTATATTTAGAGGTTAACATCCATTTGAGGAAGATGTTTGAGAGCGTATTAGCTAGGACAAAATTTCTTAAAAAAAATTTAAGATGTTCTTTTAGAGAGAAAGACTTTTGTGGAGCTGCTGTTTGATTAATTTTGAAATAATAAGTATGTAATATTTGTTTTTACAGAATAAATGACTTTTTAAATTGTTTTATGATGTGCCAGCTTCGCAATTATTTTGATTACCGTTGGCAACAAATGACGTCTATAAGACGTAATACTTAAAAAAAAGTTAAATACAGTAGCCAGCCTAACAGAAAATATAACTTTTGGTGTCTTATAGATAAAAAGACGTTGAGAGCGTAACTATTTGCTGGCTTATCAGATAAAGAACTATCATGGAAAAATTCTTCAAACACTACTCAATTACTATTGTTATGATCACAAATAACCCACCATTCATCCGATCGCTATTCATCCGATCGCTATTCACCCGATCGCTATTCACCCGATCGCTATTCACCCGATCGCTATTCACGGCAGCGCTTTTACTGTTAGTAAGCTTGGGTGCTGTGCCTCTCCTAGCACAAGATGCTGACTTTTCGTTGCCCACAGTTCAAGCGCCAAAAGGTATTTCCGTTGGGGCGAAAAATGCGAGGTTGAAGAAGATGGACTTATTCAATAGTCGTTCTTTCCAACCCTTCTTTTTTGTAGAAGGCAATGTAGGCTTGGTGAGCACCTTCAGCAAAGACAAGGTTTTTACCGTTTCACCTCCGCTCTCGGTGGGTGCTGGTTACCGTTTCAGCTCTAAGTTTTCGCTAGGACTGAATGTTGGCCAGTCTGTTTACAACGCTGAGATGTATTACTATGATCGTGCTTTCAAGAGCAAAGCGCAAACGCGCCTACAAGTAGCTAGCTTGTTGGCTAACATCCATTTGCCATTGGGGGAGCAAGCCGAGGTATTCGGTGGTTTTGGGGCTGCTTATCAGCACACTACTGTTACGGCACTAGAAGAAAACCCGAACAAGTCAGGTGATGGGCCGGATGAGCGTACGATTGTTCGGCCTCAGCAGGGTTTGTATGCAACAGCTGTGCTAGGTGGTCGTTTGTCTTTAGCACCTAATGTGGCGGTACAGGCTAGCATCAGTAATGGCCTATCTACCTTCAGTGCTGGTTTGCGGTATCGCTTGCGCTAAAAGGGTGCCCTTGCCCCTGCACACTGTGCCCGCTGGAAAGTCTATATGGGATTAGTAGGCTATGGAAAGTAGCCGATAGGGGGGGGCTAGCCAAAAAATAACTTAGCCCTCAACACAAATGCCTGCTTTATCGTTATAGAATTGATAAGTTCGTACCTTTGCGTAAGCAGTAAAAAAATGTGTGTTTTATGGCTATTATGATTACGGATGAGTGTATTAACTGCGGTGCTTGCGAGCCGGAGTGCCCCAATACCGCTATTTACGAAGGTGGGGTTGAATGGCGTATGGCCGATGGCACTACGGTGAGTGGTAAATATACGATTGAAACAGGAGAAGCGATTGCGGTGGATGCAGAGCAACAGCCGATTAGCGACGAGTTTTACTATATCGTTCCAGATAAATGCACTGAATGTGTGGGTTTCCATGAGGAGCCTCAGTGCGCGGCTGTTTGTCCGGTTGATTGTTGCGTGCCCGACCCGGAAAGAGAAGAGGAGGAAGCCATTTTGTCGGCTCGGCAAGCGCGTTTACACGCTTAGTTTGCTGGCAGAGCGCGTACGTTAAGCAGTCTGTTCTTTGTGGATAAAAAGCAGTAAAAAGGTCAGTTGGATACATCCAACTGACCTTTTTCACGGTAGCTTGTCAGCGTTTAAGGGCTGCGCATACCAGACCTGTTTTAGTTTGTTTTTTGGCTCGTGGGCCGTCTTTTTCTACGGTTGTTGTTGCTTGGGCGCCGAGCGGCTGTGCTAGTGCTTCCGTTACTAGTGCTTCCGTTGCTAGTGCTTCCGTTGCTAGTGCTTCTGTTGCTAGTGCGCGGGCTACTTGGCTGATTGCGGGCACTGGCATTGGCATTGGGGTCATAGACGACGGCTTCCCCTTCTTCTGGGTAGGGGTTATTGGTTGCTACGGGGATATTTTGCTTGATAAGCTTTTGGATATCTTTGAGATAAGGCCGCTCCTCTAGCATACAAAAGGAGATCGCCTCCCCGCCGGCACCGGCGCGCCCCGTACGACCAATGCGGTGGACGTAAGTTTCGGCTACATTAGGAAGATCGTAGTTGATTACTAGTTCAAGGGCTGAAATATCGATTCCTCTGGCGGCAATATCCGTTGCTATTAATACTTTGATCTTGCCAGTCTTGAATTCGTGTAGGGCTTTTTCTCTAGCAGGCTGCGATTTATTGCCGTGGATAGCTGCGCCACGGATACCACTTTGCGCTAGTTTTTTGACTATTTTATCGGCTCCGTGCTTTGTTCTGGAGAAGACCAAGGCCGAAGCGGCTTGTTTTTCTTGTAGCAGATGGGTGAGCAGGGCATTTTTATCGTCTTTACTCACGAAGTAGATCGCCTGATCGATCCGATCGGCAGTAGGCTGCTCGGGTCGGATAGTGACGGTGTCGTGGTCGCCTAGTATTTTACCTGCTAGTTCTATGATAACAGGTGGCATAGTAGCGGAGAAGAACAGGGATTGCCGCTGCTGGGGAAGCATAGCGATCAGTTTGCGCACATCATGTATGAAGCCCATATCGAGCATTTGGTCCGCTTCGTCGAGTACGAAAAAATCAAGATCGCTCAAGCTGATAAATCGCTGACCGATAAGATCGAGCAATCGGCCGGGCGTAGCGGTGAGGATATCGATACCTTTTCCCAATCGATCGGTTTGTTTACCTTGCTTTACACCACCGAATATAACAGTGTGCTTAAGATCGGTGTAACGCGCATAAGCAGCGATATTTTCATCAATTTGCAGGGCAAGTTCCCGAGTAGGGGTAACGATGAGTGCACGTATTTTTCTAGGTGCTTGGGGATTGCTGTTCCGGTTGGCAAGAAATTGGATGATGGGAATAGAAAAAGCGGCCGTTTTACCGGTGCCGGTTTGTGCGCAGCCTAAAAGATCGCGACCTTTTAGTAAGATGGGGATGGCTTGTTCCTGTATTGGGGTGGGCGTTTCATACCCTTTGGATGCGAGGGCGCGCATGATGGGCTCAATAAGCCCTAAGTCTTTAAAAGTCATTCGAAATAATCAAAGTGGAGCCGGCTATTGAGTAGCACGGCGATAAATGGACACCCACCCGATTAACCTTTCACACGGGAGGTGTAGTAGGCAAAAGATGAGTGCTTAATGAGCTGAAGAGCAATCTTTATCGCTGCAAAGCACACCAAAGCAATGCAAAGGTACGCATTATTTTTGGATATGCGTTTTGAGAAGGATAAAACAACGCAGCTATTACTTAGGTAAGGATAAAACAAGTTTATCGCGCATGAAATAGAGTACTTACAGCGGGCTTTATCTTTGCGTTCGTGCTAGGAAGGAATATATCGTTTTTGTATTATTTCATCCGCTGTAGCTTCTCTGACGTGTAGGACAACGCCAGCGAAAAAGAGCGTTTTACCTGCCAAGGCATGGTTGCAATCTATTTTCACACGGTCTGAGTTGTAGCTAATGATCTTACCGTTCATGGCCTTTCCATCGGTAGCTGTTAGGGTAATGAACTGCCCTACGGCGAGGAGTTCCGGATCGAGTTGTGCAGCAGCGCTCTGGAAGTATTGGATGGGTAGGTCGATGACGTAGTCCGTTCTAGGTAAGCCGTAGGCCATTTCAGGCGGTAGCGTGAAGGTGAACCCCATGCCAGCTTTGAGGCCTTTGAGTTGGTTTTCCCAGGCAGGGAGCATATTCCCGACGCCGAAAAGGAAGATAAAGGGATAGTTGACATCCATTCGTTCCATGAGCGGCCCTTCGGGGCTATCTTCCCGAACTTCGTAGCTGACGGTGACAATGGTATGCGGGCTAATTCGCAGCAAAACAGATGAAATTTTAAGCTTTGGCAGGATACACTTCGTAGCTCCAAGTGATGGCTACGCCAGGTTTGAGCATCATAGAAACGCTACACATTTTTTCCATACTGAGGCGGCAGGCTCGTTCCACTTTTTTGGGGTCTAAGTCGCCGTAGCAGTTGTAAGTCAGGTGGATGCTAGTGAAAATTTGTGGCACTTCTTCTCGTCTTTGGGCGTCGATTTCCACTTCTACGTGCGCAAGGGGCTGCCTTTGTTTGTTGAGGAGGTAGATCACATCAATCAGGGAGCAGCTTCCGAGGGCAGCAAGCACCATTTGCATGGGGCGGGCTGCTTTATTATGGCCGCCAATATCGGGGCTGGCATCTGCTTCTATAATTTGACCATCCTCGGTGGTGGTACGCAGGTGGTAGGCATCATCTTGCCGAGCGATTGTAACTTTCATGGGTTTATCCTTTGACACCGTATTTAACGGGCGATTGGGTGTTGTAGAAGAAGAAAGACCAAATGTCGGCTTGCTCCTCAATTACTTTACTGATGGGCTTACCAGCACCGTGGCCTGCATTGGTATCGATACGAATTAAGACCGGCTGCTGTCCTTCATGGGCGGCTTGTAGCCGAGCGGCGAATTTGAAACTGTGCGCGGGCACTACGCGATCGTCATGATCGGCAGTTGTGACCATCGTCGCTGGGTAGGCGACGCCGTCGCGTAGGTTATGGAGCGGGCTATAGGCTTTCAGCACAGGGAACATTTCGGGATCCTCGCTGCTACCATATTCAGGTATCCATCCTTTACCAACGGTGAATTGGTGGTAGCGTAGCATATCCATCACCCCGACTGCTGGAAAGGCAACCGCAAATAGCTCCGGCCGCTGGGTCATGGCTGCGCCTACGAGCAGGCCGCCGTTGCTGCCACCAGCGATGGCAAGTTTTTCGGAGCGGGTGTATTTTTCTGCAATAAGGTACTCTGCAGCGGAGATGAAGTCGTCGAATACGTTTTGCTTATTTTTGAGCATACCTGCTTGGTGCCAGGCTTCGCCGTATTCACCACCGCCTCGTAGGTTGGGCATTGCGAAGACGCCACCATTCTCCAGCAGCGCGAAGCGGGTGGGGCTAAAGCTGGGCGAAAGGCTGATGTTGAAGCCGCCGTAGGCATATAAATAGGTCGGGTTATTGCCGTCTAAGACCACTTCTTTGTGGTGTACGATGAACATACTTACAGGCGTGCCGTCTTTGCTTTTGTACATGACTTGCTTTTCCACATAGTCGCTAGGATCGAATTGTAGATCGGGGCGGAAGAAGGGCTCACTTTTTCCCGTAGCAACATCATAGCGGAAGATGGTACTCGGATAGGTGAAGCTGGTGAAGACATAGAAAAGTTCTTTGTCTTCTTTTTCGCCGCCGAAGCCACCTGCCGACCCAAGCCCTGGTAGTTCAATGGCACTGCGGTTGCTGCCATCGTATTGCATCCGGTAAAAGCGATCGGTGGCTTTTTCTAGATAGTTAGCAAAAAGATAGCCGCCGCCGGTAGTAGCACCTTGTAAGAGATTGTCTGTTTCTGGCAGGATTTCTTGCCACTGATCGGGCTTCGGACGGTCTAGGTTCAGCTTAATCAGTCGATAGTTGGGGGCGCCTATGTCGGTGAGTACCCAAAAATCACTTCCTTGCGTATGGACCACTGTGCTTTTATTTTTGGTGCCGCTAAAGAGTGGCTTGAGGTCGCTAGCTTTGGGCAGTTTACCGGTTAGCGGCAAGTAGTAGGTAGCGAAACCATCCGTGCCAGGGGCTGCATAGAGAATGTAGTAATCTTCCTCTTCGGTAGTGCCACCGTAGTGATAGAAATTCGGGTTGGCTTCATCGCGGTAGATGAGCACATCTTCCGATTGCGGTGTTCCAAGGCGGTGATAATAGACCGAATGGTACTGGTTGTTGCCCTTAAGCTCCTCACCAGCGGCGGGGGCAGGGTAGCGGCTGTAGAAAAAGCCATCGCCATA
>DAINNZ010000009.1:16368-18799 GCA_036735605.1 Lewinella sp.
AATGCTGTATTGGTGTGCTATGATTACACCCACGAAAAAACCATCGCCATACCAAGCAGCCCCAGAGAACTTAACCCAGGCGAGTTCGTCTGTCAAATCTTGGTTGGTGGCAATTTCTCGGATATAGATTTTTTGCCAGTCGCTGCCAGCGTCGCTACGACTGTAAGCCATATATTTTTTGTTTTTGCTGGCTCCCAACAAATTAATCGAAGTAGTGCCCGCTTCGTTGAGGGCATTTGGATCGATGAAAACTAGAGGTTCGGCATCGAAGCCTTTTTGATAGTAATAGACCGACTGGTTTTGGAGCCCATCATTCTTGGAGAAGAAGTAATATTCGCCAACACGGAAAGGTGAACTCAGGCGTGGAAAGTTGATCAACTCCGTCAGCCGATCGGCAATTTGCTTGCGAAAAGGCAGCTGCTCAAGATAGCTAAAAGTGGCTTTGTTTTGGGCTTGCACCCAGTCTTTTGTGTTGGCCGCGTTGTCGTCTTCTAACCAACGATAGGGGTCGGCCACCAGCGTACCATGGTAATCTTCCGTTACGCTTTGCGTATCAGTAACGGGGTATGAGACAGCGATAGGAGGGTATTGCATACTAGTAGGAGCTTTTTCGGCAGCCTTTTCTTGGCAACTGCTAAGCAAGAGCATTAACGAAAATAAACGGATAAGTACGGTAGTTTTCATACAAAATTAGATTCAAGTTGATGGAACTTCCCCAACCAACAAAGTAGGGAAACCAAAAACTGCGCCAAGATAGGGTAAATGCCCGAGCTAGCGTCGTTTTCCTAGTTATAAAACGAAAATTTCAGGATAGGGTTGATTGGCTATTGCTGGCGACACTTATTCGTTGTTCTATTCTCTTTTTTGGCTAACGCTTCGCTCGCAGGGGCAAGAGCAGTCTTGTAGCGCAAATGTCATATTTTGATCGCTCGGTAAACGTAATTCCCTGAAAAATCTTATGTTACAGCATCAACAGAAATAGCTACCTTTGTTTTACGATTAAACGAAGGGGTAAAACTTAAAATCATGGGTTGTACAATCGGGGTATTAGCGGAACGAAACGATCGGCGTGTGGTGCTAGTACCTAAACAAGCGAAGCAGTTAGTAGCGATGGGGGTGCAACTCCTAGTAGAAGTGGATGCGGGTGCGGCAGCTGGCTTTAGCGATGCGGCCTACCTAGCGGTGGGTGCTACGGTTGCACCAAGGCGGGCAGTGGTTGAAAGCGGGGATGTTTTGCTGAGCATTTATCCGCCAACAAATGAAGAGTTGGACACTTTTCCGGCTCACAAATACTTGGTGAGCCAGTTTCAACCTTTTTTTCGTACGACAGTAGTGGCGGAACTGAAAGCTAGGCAGCTACAAGCTTTTAGTATGGACATGATCCCTCGCTCTACTTTGGCGCAGAGCATGGATGTGCTTTCGTCGATGGCTTCGATAGCGGGTTACCAAGCCGTTTTGATGGCCGCCAATACGTTGCCTCGTTTTTTTCCTATGATGATTACAGCGGCAGGTAGTGTGAAGCCGGCTAAGGTACTAGTTCTAGGTGCGGGTGTGGCTGGTTTGCAGGCCATCGCCACGGCCAAGCGGCTGGGCGCAGTGGTAGAAGCCTTCGATGTACGCCGCGCGGCAAAAGAAGAAGTCCAAAGCCTCGGTGCTCGTTTTGTGGAAGTGGAAGGTGCGGCGGATGGGGATGCCGCTGGCTACGCTGTGGAACAATCTGCCGACTATCTGCAAAAGCAAGCCACTACCATACAAGCGCATGCTAAGGAGGCCGATGTGATTATTACCACCGCTCAGTTGCGAGGTAAGCGAGCTCCCTTACTGATTGAGGCCGACACCATTGAGCAGATGAAACACGGTTCTGTGATCATCGATTTAGCTGCTTCCACAGGAGGGAACTGTGCTTTTACAGAGGATGAAAAAACGATTGTTCATCAGGGGGTATCTATTTTGGGCTATTCAGATTTGGCGAAGGAGATGCCACAAAACGCTAGCGAGCTGTATAGTAGCAATTTATTCAACTTTCTCAAGTTACTACTCTCCTCTTCGGGGGAGCTAGTGATGGATAAGGACAATGAGATTGTTCGCAGCACACTCATTACACAGTAGCCATCGTAAAAAGAGGCCACTGCCAAACCATGGAGCAGAACGGCTAAGCCGTTAAGTGAACCTACGGCCTATTGTGTGCAGCAGGAAGTCTTGCGCTACAAAACAGCCTTTGCCCCTGCCTTTGGCCAAAAAATAAAAGACACAGGCTATTTGCTTGGAGGAGCTAAGCCGTTTAAATAAGATGAAATTATGGATGTAAGTACGATTCAAGCATTTTTTGAGGAGCATCTGCTACTGATTTATTTGCTACTTTTCACCGTTGTGCTGGGCTTTGAGATCATTGCCAAGGTGCCAACAGTGCTTCATACGCCGTTGATGTCGG
>DAINNZ010000009.1:18809-51423 GCA_036735605.1 Lewinella sp.
TGATAATAGGCGGCATTTTACTGGTGAAACAAGCCGCTACCGACGATTACTGGATGCTGCTAGGCGGATCGCTAGCTATTGTGCTAGGGATGATTAATGTGGTAGGTGGCTTTGCTGTGACGGATCGGATGCTGGAAATGTTTAAGAAAAAAGCTAAATAGAGCGGGAATGGAAACGATTATCAACATAGCCTATTTAGTGGGGGCTTTTGCATTTGTGTGGGGTTTGCGTTTGCTTAGTTCGCCCGTGACGGCGCGGCGCGGCAATCGGCAAGCAGCCATCGGGATGGGCATTGCCATCGTGGCTACGCTCGCCAGCCCGGGCGGCAATTTAGTTTGGATCATGGCTGCGCTAGTGATTGGTGCACTGATAGGCTGGCGAGCTGCGAACAAAGTAGCGATGACGGAGATGCCGCAGTTAGTTTCCATTTTTAATGGGTTAGGTGGTGCTTCGGCAGTGGCGCTGGCTGGCTTAGAACTAGGGCAAATTGTTACAGCAGGAAGCAGCCCCAGTAGCAGCGAACTACTGATTTTAGTGCTAACATTATTCATTGGTGGCGTGGCATTTACCGGCAGTATTTTGGCCTATTTGAAGCTCGACGGTCGGGTAAAAGACCAGCAAATAATATTACCGAAGCATAGCGTGCTTAATCTGGTCTTTTTGCTCGTGTTACTTGCATTTATGGCGTATTTGAGCTTCGGAGGTGTATTGAGTTGGGGTTTAGTGCTTATTTTTGTGCTATTAACCCTGCTGTATGGTTTCTCCTTCGTAGCACCTATTGGAGGGGCGGATATGCCGGTGGTTATTTCCCTCCTTAATTCCTTTACGGGCCTTTCAGCGGCAGCGGCCGGCTTGATTTACGATAACCAAATCATGTTAGTAGGCGGTATTTTGGTAGGTGCTTCTGGCACGATTTTGACGGTGATGATGTGTAATGCCATGAATCGTTCGCTACTCAATGTATTGGTAGGTGGGTTTGGTAGTGCGGCGGTGGCCACGACGGTCGCGGGCGATGGAACACAGCAAGTGGCCAAGCAAATAGGGCTATCAGATTTAGCTATTCAATTATTGTATTCCAATAAGGTAATGTTAGTGCCTGGCTACGGGCTAGCGGTGGCGCAAGCGCAAAAACTTTGCAAAGAATTAGATGAGCTCTTAGAAGCGAATGGCGTGGAAATTCTCTACGCTATTCACCCCGTTGCTGGGCGTATGCCTGGGCACATGAATGTATTACTGGCAGAGGTGGATATTCCTTATGCGAAGTTGCTTGACTTAGAGGAGGCCAATGCAGCTTTGAAAGATACGGACGTGGTGATTGTGGTAGGCGCCAATGATGTAGTGAACCCGGCGGCTGAAGAAGACCCTAGTAGTAGCATCTACGGCATGCCCGTCTTACAAGTTTGGAATGCGAAGCATTGCATTGTCTTGAAACGCGGTATGAGTGCAGGTTATGCAGGTATTGAAAACCCGCTTTTTTTCAGGGAAAAAACTAAGATGCTTTTTGGCGACGCTAAGGCATCTTTGCAGGCCTTGGTGGCGGAGATGAAAAATCAGTGATTGGGGGGTAGCGTATAGCTGCTTGTAGCGCAAGTGTAGTAGGGCTAAGAATATGCTGGAAATAAAAAAATGTTTCTATAGTCTTTCAACCCAGAATTCACACCACGCAGTAGCACCGAAGGTAAATCCTGCATTGGAAGACTATAGCTTGGTTTCTTGTAAAAAAAGCCTTATATTTGTTGGGTATCCAGATGTACCCTTCAAATACGTTATCACATGAAATACTACACGCTTTTTTTACTGTTGCTCAGCTTAGTTACAGCTGCTGTGGCACAAGATGCTGCCGACACTAGTGCTGCGGTTGCTGATAAAGAAGTCTCGCAGTTGCACGAGCTCATTTACAATCATATCCGCTACCCCGCCATAGCACAAAAGGCGGGGTTTAGTGGGGTCGTAAAAGTGGACTTCAATGTGTTACCCAATGGCCAAATTGCGAATGTGCAGGCCGACTTCTTGGGCTCAGATACAGAAGTAGCACGGCACTCAGACGACTTGGTGGTGCTGAGCAAGCGTCTTGGCCTCGATACTACGCTTAACGAGCAGGCACTTTTTAGTTTGCAAGCAGAAAGCTTACTATTGATGCAGCGGATGCGACAGCTAGCTCCTAGTCGTAGAGCGGGGCAAGCGGTGCTTAGTAGCCGAAGTGTGCGGCTTCGTTATACTTTAGAGTAAGGGCAGGCTATAAAGCAGAGAAAGCTGTTAATAAAGTAGTGCAAATAGGTTAGTATAAGCAGAAATACCCGTATTTTTGCAGCCATATTTTGTTTGTGGGGGTTGATGAAGTAGGTTGCTACTGTTCCTGCCGTTGCCCCTGCACACAGTTGCAAAAAACTTTATATGCCGCGAGTTTCACACCGTTCTGATACGGTACCTTTATCGCCTTTCCGCAAGCTGATACCCTTAGCTGATGCTGCCAAAGCACAAGGGGTACACGTGTATCACCTTAATATAGGCCAGCCCGATATCAAGACCCCTGCGGCAGCTATTGCACGTTTCAGAGCGATGGACTGGGATATTTTACCCTATAGCCCTTCTAATGGCTGGATGAGCTATCGGAAGGCGCTGGCCACTTACTTTGAGCGCTTTGATTTACAGCTTTCTGCGGAAGAAATTATGGTCACCACGGGTGGGTCGGAAGCGATTCTTTTTTTCCTATTGGCCTGTTTAGACCCCGGAGATGAGATCATAATTCCAGAGCCTTTCTATGCCAATTACAATGGGTTTGCGCATATTGCCGATGTGCGGGTAGTGCCGATTACTTCCTATATTGAAGATGGTTTTAGTTTGCCTTCGGCGAAGGAATTTGCCAACAAGATCACGCCGCGCACCCGTGCGATTATGATCACCAACCCCAACAACCCAACGGGATGTTGTTACAGTAAAGAAGAACTAGAGCAATTGGCCGCTATCGTGCAAGAGCACGATCTTTTCCTTTGCGTAGATGAAGTGTATCGGGAGTTCACCTACGAAGAATCGGTTAGCAGCATCCTCCAAATCGAAGGCTTAGAACAGCACGCTGTAGTGCTCGATTCGGTGAGTAAACGCTATAGTGCTACCGGGGCTAGGGTAGGGGCACTAGTAAGCCGAAACCAAGCGGTACTAGCTGCGATCGACCGCTTCGCTAAGCTGCGGCTTAGCCCGCCTGGTTTAGGGCAAATGCTCTCAGAGTGTATGCTAGAAAACGATAGTGCCTACCTCGCAGGAGTAAAAATGGATTATGAAAACCGCCGGAACCTAGTCTATCAAAGACTACAACAAATGCCTGGTGTATATGCCTATTTACCCGGCGGTGCTTTTTATTCTTTTGCTCGCTTCCCCATTGCAGATGCAGAACACTTCTGCCGTTGGTTGCTAGAAGATTTCCGCTATGAAGGTGCCACCGTTATGCTCAGCCCGGGCCAAGGCTTCTATGCCACCCCCGGCCTAGGTAAAAATGAATGTCGCCTGGCCTACGTCCTCAAGGAGGAAGATTTAGATAAAGCAATGGACTGTTTAGCGCAAGCTTTGTTAGACTATGGGCGCTTATTCCCTCTAACTACTACTACCGAGCGCTTGGTTCGGCAAAGCTAAATCGTTAAATTGCGGCTTTAGCACTGTAAAAAGCACACTAGAAAGCCCCAAGCTGTTAACAGCTTGGGGCTTTCTAGTGTAAGTAAACCAACTTAGTGAAATTAAGGTGGTAAGGCTACCTAGCTGCTTTATAAGCAATTAGCTAGTTGATAGCTACCTAGATACGGCGCTCTTTGATACGCGCTTTCTTGCCCACGCGGTCGCGCAGGTAGTACAAGCGTGCACGACGCACTTTACCGTGTTTTACCACCTCTACTTTTTCAATAAAAGGGGAGCTGAAAGGGAAGATACGCTCTACGCCTACACCGTTGCTGATCTTGCGAACAGTGAAAGTTTTAGTGGCGCCTTCGCCTTTTATTTGAATCACATCACCTCTAAAAGACTGAACGCGACGCTTGTCACCTTCTGTGATGTTATAATCTACTACTACAGTATCGCCCGCCCGAAACTTAGGTAAGCTGCGGTTTGAAGCGAGTTGTTCGTGTACGAAATTGATGGCATTCATGGCTTATGCTTTAGCAAAATCATTATAAGGTGCGCAAAGGTACGACTTGTGTTGGAAATATAGGTAACAGAAAGAAAAAAATCTTACTAAAGTTTTTTAAGTCTATGAATTCCCGTACTTTGGGGCTATACTGCTTTTCTGTTAGGTTCGCTATCCTTATACTGCCTAGCTTGCAGCCGCTTTCCAGCCTTTAGCCCTTTCCAACCTTTTCCATCTTTTTTGCCCGTAGGGCAGGGGCAAGGGCTATTTTGTAGCGCAAGACAGTAGCCGCACTTTGCAGCTGCACTTTGTAGTAGGAAACCTTAAAACGCATACAACTATATGAACACAAAGGGTAAGATAGGCGTAAAAAACGAGCTAGGTCGCGCTTGCCTGCTGGGCTTACTTTATCTAGTGGTAACTAGCAGTTGGGCGCAGCCGGCAAAGCCTAGGCTGGATAGCTTGCTGGCCGTAGTGGCTTCCCCCACCAACGATACGGCAGATATGCTGGCCTTAGACCACTTAATAGAGGCTTATATGACAGATGACATCGACCGTGCCAAAGCCTATGCCCAGCAGCAGCTCGCCCTAGCGCGGAAAGGCCGTAACGCACGATGGGAAGTGATGAGCTATAAAGCTTTAGCGAACGTATATATGCTGGCTAGCCGTTTCGATTCGGCCCTCTATTTTAATGCTGCAGGCCTAGCGCAAATGAATAGCCAAAACGGGCCGAGGGATGCTACTTTAGTGCTCAAGTTGTTGCTTAACAGAGGGGCGCTTTTTACCTATGTTTCAGCGCATGATAGTGCTTTAGTGTATTGCTTAGCAGCGTACGAACGCGCTGCGGGCTCGCAGCAGCAAGAGATGAAGAGCAAGATACTTAATAACTTAGGGGTCATATACCGTAAAATTGATCGCCTGCAAGATGCTCGAGCAACCTACGAAGAGTCGATTGTACTTAAAAGGCAACTACGCGATACACTGGGCTTGGCTACCACCTTAGCGAACCTAGGCGTAGCAGAAATGCAGACAGGGGCAGCCGAAAAGGCCTTGACGAGCTTCCAAGAGGCTAAACGTTTTTATCGGGTGATCGGTAGAGAACAAGAAGCCCTGGGGGTTGATTTTAGCCTCGGCCAAGCCTACTATCTCACCGGCGATAAACAACTAGCTCGCTCCGTTTGGGAACATACTTTAGCCCAGCCAGGCATCAAAGCCGACGCGCGGTCTTTAGCCTATGCTTTTTTAGGCTTGGCGGATATTGCCAACGATGCCAACGACCCACGAGCAGGCGAATATGCCGCGCAAGGAAGAGTGTATGCCGATTATTTAGCTATTCCTCGGCTGAAAGCTGATTTCGATAGAGCCACTGCGGAATACTTCCGACGCCAAGCAAAAATGGATAGTGCCACTTTCTACTACGCGAGCTATACAACACAAATAGATACGATCTTTGAGGTAGAACGCACCAAAGCGCAACAAGAGGTGGCTGAAAAATTTGAATCCCAGCTCAAGGAAGCAGCACTCGAACAACAACAACTGATTATTGAAAAACAACGCAGTCGGCAGATCATTCTCAGTATAGGCGTGCTAGGGCTGCTACTCTTAGGCCTTGTGGGGGCCTTCCTTTTTCGCTATCGGCTACGCTTGCAACGAAGTGAAGCCCAGCGCATAGCTATATTGAAGAATAAAGAACTAGAAGAGTTACACCGCCTGACGGAACTTAACCAACTCAAAGCTATGCTAGAAGGCCAAGAGGCCGAACGCAATCGCATCGCTCAAGACTTGCACGATGGCCTAGGAGGCTTGCTCGCTACGGTGAAAGTAAGGTTGAATAGTAACCACCAAGACACCCAAAAAGCCGATAAACTACTCGACCAAGCCTGCGCCGAGGTGAGGCGAATCGCGCATAATATGTCGCCACAAAACTTACAACTAGTAGGCCTCACAGGAGCCTTAGAAGACATCGTAGCGCAGTTGAAACTGCAAGGACTTAGCTGCGATTATGAAATTGGCGGCCAGCCTAACCTTCGCCTCGCTGAGGAAGAGCAGCTCATGCTACTCCGCATCCTTCAAGAACTCACCCACAATGTGGTTAAACATGCAGGAGCAGAAAAAATTTTTATTCAACTACTCGACCAGCCCCACCAGCTACTACTCACCGTTGAAGACGACGGCTGCGGCTTTGAACCACAAAAAGTAGGCCACAAAGGCCTAGGCCTAACTAGTATCCAGAGCAGAGTGGACTACCTGAAAGGCCATATTTTGTTTGATAGCAGCCTAGGGGTAGGCACCACGGTCTCCTTAACCATTCCTGTATGATCCACTTAGCGATTGTTGACGACCATAGCATTGTCTTGCAAGGCCTTGAACTGCTGCTGCAGCATGAGCCTGATATACAAGTGGTAGGCTTGTATCCGAATGCGGCTCTACTGCTCGATGCACTTCGGGCAGGCGAGAAAATCGATATGTTATTACTTGATATTCATTTACCCGATAAAAACGGAATAGAACTGGCTAGAGTCATTCATACCGATTTTCCTACGGTTCGGATGCTAGGCTTATCCATGGTGGATGACATCAGTATGCTGCGCTTATTATTGAAAAACGGTGCCGTTGGCTACCTACATAAAAATGCAGATCGAACGGAAATACTACAAGCGATCCGAACGGTAGCTATAGGCCAGCGTTATTTCAGCCAAGCAATTGCCGAAAAGCTTTACACCAACGAACCAACCGAATCCCGCTCCTTAAACAACCCCTTCCCTCGCTTGAGCCGCCGTGAAAAAGAGGTACTTAGCCTTATTGTCAATGAATTAACGACACAAGAAATTGCCGACAAACTATTTATCAGCTTTGGTACAGTAGAAACTCATCGGCGCAATATCCTCAGCAAACTAGGGGCTCGTAATACCGCTGGCTTGGTTAGAATGGCCTTGGAATATAAGCTGTTAGACTAAGCCAAGGGCTTGGTGTCGGTAGTGGCCTGCTGCTTCGCCACTAATTGCCGTTTGAGATAGTAATAGGTCTCCTCTTGGCTGCGAATTTTTGTTTTTCCAGCCGTCTTAGCAATGGGGTTGCGCTGTTGGTCGCTCAGTAATCTAGCTTTTACATTGTCTTGTAATTGTAGTTGTAGCAGATCGCTTATGTTTTGCTGTAAATCTGGGTCAAGCACCGGAAAACATACTTCCACGCGGTGGCTCAGGTTACGCGTCATAAAGTCGGCAGAACTGAGATACATCTTTTTTTCTCCACCATGATGGAACGAAAAAACTCTGGCATGCTCCAGATAACGATCCACAATACTAATAGCGTGTATGTGATCGCTTATGCCTTTTTGGCCAGCTAATAAACAGCAAATGCCCCGTATGATGAGCTTTACTTCCACGCCGGCCTGGCCTGCTTGATAGATTTTTTCGATCATCTGCGCATCTTGTAGCGAGTTCATCTTCAAGATCATGGAAGCGGGCCTTCCCGCCTTGGCTTCCTGTATTTCATAATCAATGAGGGCTTCTAAGCCTCGCCGCAGGTTGAATTGGCCCACCAAAAGCTGTTTAAACCCTTGTAGTGGCTCCTCTTCGGTCTCCAAGAAATGGAATACCTTGGCTACTTCGGAGGTAATGCGCTCATCGGTAGTGAAAATACCAAAATCGCTATAGACCTTGGCCGTGTCTTCGTGGAAATTGCCCGTAGCGAGGTAGTTGTAGATTTGCTCCGCTCCATTTTCTATGCGTCTTACAAAGGCTAGCTTGGCATGCACTTTTACCCCCGGGAAGCTATAATGGACATGCACGCCGGCCTTGGCTAATCGCTCGCCCCATTTCAGGTTGGCTTCTTCGTCGAAGCGGGCTTTTACTTCAATGAATACACTTACTTGCTTTCCGTTGGCCACGGCATCCATTAAGGCATTCATGATACGCGAACGCCTAGCAACGCGATATTGGACAATTTTAATATGCGTTACCAAGGGGTCTTTAGCTGCTTCCTCGAAGAAACGAACCACCGATTCATAATCGTGGTAGGGTGGATGCAACAGATGATCTCGCTCCCGCATGGCTGCCCAATAATCGTTCGCCGCTTCCAACCTAGGATAGGCTAGGGCTGGTTGTGGTGGATACTTGTGCTGGCTGAGTCCGAAATCAGGGAATTTGAAAAAATCAAGGTTGTTGTGGTAACGCCCCTCTCGCAAAAGGTCGAATTTTTCGAGTTCAAAAATTTCCATCAAATAGTCTAAACACGCTTTGGGCATTTCCCTATCATATACAAAACGGCTGGCAGGCCCCACATGCCGCTTATTGAGGCCTTCTTTGATCTTTTGCAGTAGGTCGCCTTTGAATTCATCGTCGATGTAGATCTCTGCGTCCCGCGTCAATTTGATCGAAAAGGTGTCTTGTATGTCGTAGCCTGGAAACATATAGCTTACATTATGCCGCACCACATCGTCTAACATAATGAGCCCCCTTTTTCCCTCTCGGCTAGTGGGCAAGGGAATGAAACGGGGAAGGTGATCGCTCGGTATTTTAACCAAGCCATATACCGTACGATCTTCCACGCCGCGGTCGGTCATCATAATAGCAAGATACAACTGACCGTTGTTGAGGAAGGGGCGAATTTTGTTTTTTACCAATAAAACGGGCTGTACGTAAGGCAACAGATATTCTTCAAAGTAGCGCTCAACAAATTTGCGCTCTTCTTCCTTCAGATCGAGCCTTCTTTTTAGCACAATTCCCTCCTTTTCTAGCTTTGGCACGAGTTGCTGCTCAAAAATTTTGCTAAAAATCTCTTGCTGCCGGTTCACAATGCGTTGAATGGTTCGCACCATTTCTTTCGGGCTGATATCTAGCTCGCGCATGGTTTTTTTCTTGATGCGGATCAAGTTGCGATGATTGCTCATCCGAACCCTGAAAAATTCATCTAGGTTGGAACTATAAATGGCTAAAAATTTTACCCGCTCAAACAAGGGAAGGCTTGGATCCATCGCTTCTTGCAAAACCCGATGGTTGAAGGAAAGCCAGCTAATGTCGCGTTCGAGAATGGGATATTTATTGGCCATGGCCGCTGTTTTTTTTGGTTAAAGTCTGGTAAAGGGGATTAGGGAGTATTTACAGGCCACTGCCCGATCTAAAGTTGCTGGAGTAGGCTAGTACTTTGCGTGTTTTTGCCCGTAGGGCGGGGGCAAGGCTAACTTGGTAGCGCAAAGGTAGCATAACAAGCCTGATCGTAATGGCCGCGCCGCCAAGATAGGAATACTTATTCTTTTCAAAAAATAAGGAATCGTATAGGGGGTATGCCCAAAATGTCGCATCTTAGCGGTGGGAAAGACTGTTTTAGCTATAAAATACCCGCTCTGCCTATGCGTGAACAATTGCTACAAGACTGGTTGGCTGCTAAACAAACAGCTGAAAAAAAACTTGATAAGGCTCCTCTTTCTGCCCAAGAGCGGGAGGAGCTAAGCCGTTTCGACCGTTTGTGGGAGGCCGCACGAGCAAGCGATTCACTGCCATTGGAAGTAGATACAAGTGCCGCGTGGGATAAGGTAGAAGATAGGCTTTTCGGGCAGGAGGAAGGGGCTGCTGTGCTACCCTCCACAACTACCCGCCGGGGCTTTTTAGCAATTGTAAGACCTCATTCGTGGAAAATTGCTGCTGCTATAAGCCTTCTATTAATCGCCACTTGGTGGTGGCAGCGCGATACTAGTTCCGCCGAGACTATACCTTTGCTAGCCTTCACGACGGCCATTGGCGAGCAACAGGCCATCGAACTACCCGATGGCTCCAAAGTATGGCTCAATGCGGCTTCTTCGCTCACCTACGACCCTAATGCCCCTAGCCAGCGTAGCGTAACACTAGTAGGAGAGGCCTTTTTTGAAGTTGCCAGAGATGAAGATAAACCTTTCGTGATCCAAACAGGCGATGTTGTTACTACCGTATTAGGCACCTCGTTTAACATTCGCGCTTACGCTGATGAAGACTTGGAGGTGGCCGTAAACACAGGGCAAGTGGCTGTGCAAAATGAGCGTACCGAACAAACCGTAGTCCTCCAGGCCGCAGACGTGGCCACCTACCAACGGGCCACAGCAAAGCTAGTGAAAGAGCAACAGGTGGCCGTCCCGTCTAACGCCTGGGTAGCGGGGCGCTTAGAGGCGAAAGGCCAATCGCTACGGTCTTTACTTCTGGCTTTAGAGCGTTTTTACGATCAGAAATTTATAGTAGATCATCCTGCTTTATTAGATTGCACACTCACGGCCGTTTTCTTACAGTCGGATATGGAAGCAGCTATTGATTTGTTAGAGTTTCAATTCGGGCCCTTGTTGATGCGAGGGGATACGATCCGATTGCAAGGACAGCGGTGTAACTAATGGGAAAGATCGTAGCGCAGCTTGTTAGGCTTGCTTTATACAAAAGGGGGTCTTTGGGCTGCCTGTTGCCTGTTTTGCTTGTGGGGCTAATTGGCGGCTTATCTGTCTCGGCATTAGGAAGCCAAACGAATGCCAGCTATATTTCTTTCTCTTATCGCGAGGCTTCTTTGGAGGCTATACTGACGGATTTAGAACAACGTTACGACCTTTCGTTTAGCTATCAGCCTAGCCAAGCGTTATTGGCCTATCGGGTGTCGGCTCGGTCTGGTTTGGTGGCTTTGGAGGTGGGGCTGCAACGGCTACTGAGCGGCTCTCCGATTGAGTATCGCCTTATTCGTGGCCAGATAGCGCTGCGCTATAATCGCCGATTAGCGGAGGAGCTGCTGAGCTTACAAACTAGGCCAAGCAGTGCCCCGATACCCTCTGTTCCAAAACCGGCGGAAGAAATCGTTGAGGTGCTTAGTCCTAGCCCTGCGCCCGCGAGGAAGATTCCTGAACCGGCGGCGATTATTCCTACAGAGATAGCCGAGGAACTCCCTTGGGTAGCTTCCCCCCTCCGGCAAGAGCGCAGTGCAAGAGCAAGTAAAAAGCCGCAGAAGCAGCGATCCTTAGCCCAGTTAAGTATTTTCCCTGGTTTGAGTACCCACCCGGGAAGGGAAACTAATTACATTAACACCCTTGGTCTGAATCTACCCGCTGGGGTCAGTGGTGGCGTGGCTGGTGCGGAGCTAGGGGTGGTATATAATGGCATACAGGGCGACTTAGAAGGCGTGCAGCTTAGTGGCTTGGTGAATACAGTAAGCGGCCGGATGACAGGCCTTCAAGTGGCAGCTGCTTTCAATGGGGCAGGTATTGGCTCTGGCGTACAGATTGCTGGTTTGGGCAATTATTGCCACCGCACGCTCAATGGGCATCAGTTGGCCCCTTTATTTAATATGGCACTCAATGGTGTCGGGCGGCAGTTTAGCCTCGGCCTAAATATTTCGGAGGGGGACGTACGCAGTCAGATCGGCCTCGTCAATAGAGGCCAAGTGGTGAAACGCTACCAAATCGGGCTGCTGAACATATCGGATACCATTGCTGGCTCGCCCATCGGGCTACTGAACCTAGTACGGTATGGCTATAATACTTTAGAGGTGGCTAGAACGAGTACTTTACCACTAAGCATTAGCCTAAAACTAGGTGCCCACCGCTTTTACAATATTTTTGAATTTGGAGGGGGGCGTCGCAAGCTACTTTTGCTCGACGGTAGTGAGGAAAGAACTAAGCAGATCGTTTGGGGCCTGGGCTACGGCTTCGGATGGATACATCGTGCTAAAGGGCAGCCATCATCTTTTTGGAATACTGAAATTGTAGGGATGCACCTCAACCGATCTAACCGCTGGCAAAATAAATTGAATTTTGTGCTATCCACCCGGATTACCTACGATTGGCAGGCTGGCCGTGAAACCCATCTTTTCATCGGGCCGGCCCTCAACCTACATTGGACACAATTGAGCGAAGGAGAACTTGATAATTTTTTTGTCTCATCCTGGCGTTTTTTCAAGACCCCCTACGATCGGGTGCTTTTTAGAGGCGTCCTAGGTATTCGGGCCGGCATTCGCATAGGACAGCATTAGCGAATTAGTCCCTACCTTTGCGCCACAAAATAACCCTTGCCCCAGCGAGCGAAGCGGCAGCCAGCAATTGTGCAGGTGTGTGTAGATGTACACTTCGTGCCAACTCAGCCGCGAGAACGAATAAGGTGCAAGCCAAAAACGATTTTTATATGGAAGGAATGGTACATATTACCGTCTTAGATCGCCAAGGCGTGGCGCATGAACTGGAAGCGCCTACGGATATGAATATGAATTTGATGGAGGTTTGCAAGGCCTACGAATTGCCCGTGAAGGGCACTTGTGGCGGCATGGCACTTTGTAGTACTTGTCATTGTTATGTATTGACCGACAATGAGTTGCCGCCGATGAGCCCCGATGAGGAAGATATGCTGGACCAAGCTTTTTTTGTGGAAAACAACAGCCGTTTGGGTTGCCAACTGCCCATTACACCCGAGCTGGAGGGGCTACAGGTACAGCTAGCACCCGAAAACGAGGAAGCTTGACAGAAGGCTAGGTGCCTCTTTTTTTAAAAAAAATAAATATTTTAACGGAAAACTTTTGCTGTTTAGAAAACGTTTATATCTTTGCATCCCGTTACGAAGGTAGCGGTACATACAAAATCGCGGGGTGGAGCAGTTGGTAGCTCGTTGGGCTCATAACCCAAAGGTCGTAGGTTCGAGTCCTGCCCCCGCTACTGGTATAAAGCCAGTCGTTCCTGTAGGAGCGGCTGGCTTTTTTATTGGTGTCAATGTTTTTATGCCTTTTTAACAAATTGGGTGAGGATGACAATGCCTTGTCCTTCTACTTTACCTTCTATTTGGCCGGTATCGGCGGCTACTAAGCGGATATTTTTCACTTTAGTACCTCTTTTGGCAGTGAAATTAGCGCCCTTTACTTTGAGGTCTTTGATGAGCGTGACGCTATCGCCGTCGTTTAGAATAGCCCCATTGGCGTCTAGGTGTTGGGTGGCGTTTTCATCGCGTAGGCCGGCCAGTGCCCATTTCTTAGTTTCGTCTTCGAGGTAGAGCATTTCGAGTAATGCTGCGGGCCAGCCTTCGTGGCGTAGCTGATGAAGCGTCCGGTAGGCTAGCACTTGCACTGCGGGCACTTCGCTCCACATACTATCATTGAGGCAGCGCCAGCGAGCTGGCACAACTGCTTGCGGGTTGTCGAGTTGTGTTTGGCAATCTTCGCAAGCATATACATAATCGGAGGCATCTAAGCCTTCTTTTGGGGCTACCAAATAGGCAGATAGAGCCGTGGTAGCTTGGCAAAGCTCGCAAGATCCGCCGGATCGATTAGCAAGTATGGTATTCATTTTTATTTATTTTGTTGCACAAAGGTAGGTGAAAGGAGGCTGACGCAGGGGCAAGTGTTGCTTGGTGGCACAAGACCGTGAATGGTCACGGGAGGCGGAAGGCTGCTGGGCGAGGTCGTTTAAGAATTAGCTTTTTGCTGCAAAACCGCCTCGATGGTTTTGCGACCGAGCTGGTAGCGATGCACCTCATCCGGTCCATCGGCAAGGCGTAGAGCCCGAGCGTATAGCCAGAAGCCGGCCAAGGGGGTATCTTGGCAGAGGCCCAGGGCACCGTGTGCTTGGATGGCTCTATCGATTACGGTACAAGCCATATTAGGTGCCACAATTTTGATCATAGCAATTAAATCTTGGGCGGCTTTAGCGCCTTGGCGATCAATAGCATCTGCGGCGGAGAGGGTGAGTAGTCGCGCCTGTTCAATATCGCAGCGAGATTGGGCAATATCTTGTCGGATGCTGCTATAAGTATCTAGTCTTTTGCCGAAGGTGCTGCGCTCGGTCACGCGGATACACATCAGTTCCAAGGCACGTTGTGCCATACCGATGAGGCGCATACAATGGTGGATGCGGCCGGGGCCTAACCGACCTTGTGCAATGCTAAAGCCTTTTCCTTCGCCCCAGATCAGGTGATCGGCAGGCACTTCAACCTCTTGGAGCAAGACCTCGGCGTGGCCGATAGGCGATTCTTGGTCGCCAAAAACACGCAGTGGGCGTAGGATAGTAAGACCTGGACTATTGGCAGGAATGAGCACCATACTTTGTTGTGCATGCCGATCGGCGGCTGGGTCGGTTTTGCCCATGAGGATGAAAAAATCCAAATGTGGGTGCATAGCACCGGTTGCCCACCATTTTCGGCCATTGATGCGGTAGTGTTCGCCTCGTCGTTCGATTCGGGTGCTAATATTGGTAGCATCGGAGGAGGCCACGTCGGGTTCGGTCATCAAGAAAGCAGAGCGGGCTTTACCGGCTACTAATGGCTGTAGGAAGCGTTCTTGTTGGGCGGGGCTGCCGTATTTAGCCAAGACTTCCATGTTGCCGGTGTCGGGGGCGGAACAATTGAATACTTCTGAGGCCCAGATGACCTGGCCCATGATAGCAGCCAAAGGGGCGTATTCCAGATTGCTCAAGCCGGGGCTTATATCGCCGTAGGCGGGAGGTAAGAAGAGGTTCCAAAGGCCGGCATCTTTTGCCTTTTGCTTAAGGGTTTCCATCAATGGAAAAGGCTGCCATGGCTGCTGCTGCACGAAGTCGGTATAAGCCTTTTCTAGAGGAAAGATATGGGCTTGCATGAACTGCTTGAGTTGCTGCTGGTAGTGAAGCGAGCGATCGGAGTAGGAGAAATTCATAGTATTTATTTTTTATCCGGCGATCAAATGTCCTCCATCTGCAACGAAAATACTGCCGGTGCAGTAGGAAGCGGCGGGGGAAGCCAAGAACACGGCTAAGCCAGCCATTTCCTCGGGCTGCGCCATTCGGCCAGCGGGCAGTTGGCTTTCCAGTTGTTGGAGGAGTTGCTCGTTTGTCCAGAGGGCGGCACTAAACTTAGTTTGAATCAGACCTGGGCAGATTACATTACTACGGATGCCATCGGTGCCCCATTCTTTGGCCTGTGCTTGGGTGAGTGTGATGAGTGCAGCCTTGCTAATGCTATACATACCAAGCCCAGTAGAAGGTTTTTGGCCTTCGACGGAGGCGATATTGACAATGGCGCCGCCACCGCGGGCGATCATGGAAGGGCGGCATAAATTAGCTAAGAGCATGGGTGCTTTTACGTTCACCTGCATGATTTTATCGAAGGTGCTGCTTTGGGCTTCGGCTAAGGGGCCAAAGACGGGATTGATGGCGGCATTGTTAATCAGTATATCTACGCCCCCGTGGGCATGGATAGTGTGGGCTACTAAGGCTCGGACTTGTTCCTCTTCGCCCACGTGGCAGGCAAAGGCGGAGGCTTCGAAACCGGCGGCATGGATTTGAGCCGCTACGGTATCAACGGCTTCTTGTTGGCGGCTACTAACCACCACAGTGGCACCGAATTCAGCTAAGGCGTGTGCAATACTTTGGCCGATGCCTTTGGAAGCACCCGTAACGATAGCGACGCGGCCTTTGAGATTAAACTTTGCTAGAATGCTTTTCATATCGACTGTAGTTATTTTGCGGTTTATTGGGGGTGAAAAAGTGTGCACTTATTTTGCTGGCAGCAGCTAGGCGGCCAAGTTATAGGAAATTCAAAATAGCTCCGATCACCACCACCACCAGCAGCCAGTAGGCCCAAACATTTGCTTTCGGGTAGCGGCCTGCGAAGGTAGCAGTAAGAAAGCCACCGATGGTTTGCCCGATTGCCATGAGGCCGCCAAGTTGCCAATCAACCAGTCCTTTCCAAGCATAAAAGGCTAGCGCCAGACCTGTATAGAGTGCCACTACAACACCTTTTAAGACGTTGGCACCAATAAGATCGTAGCGAGAAATAAGCACGAGCACAGCCAAAAAGAAAATGCCCATACCCATCTGGATGAAGCCGCCATAAAAGCCGATTGCGAAAAAAAGCGGAATAGCGACGAAAGCCGGCAAGGGGGGCTGCTCGGGCTTAGCTGCCTGAAGCCAGCGGGCAGGCTTCACTAGAATCACTAGCAGCATCACGACCAACAGATAGCGAAAGATTGCTTTAAAGCCAGCTGGAGAGATGATCACGCTTAAGTAAATACCAAGGATAGCTCCTAGGACGACCCAAATAATAATCGGCCAATTCCAAGCACTTTGAAGTTTTTTTTCCCGATAGAAAGCATAGTTGCTAGCAGCTCCTTGTGTAAAAATACCGACCCGATTGGTTGCATTTGCTACATCCGGCGGCAAGCCTAATAGCTCCATTAAGATCGTGAGGGTGATAGCAGAGCCGTTGCCTGCCAACGTATTGATACAGCCAGCCAAGAAGGAGCCGAACACAGCAATTAGGTAGATCATCCGTTTATCGAGTGAGAACGATGTAGTCTTTTAATAAAATTTCGAGGAACTCACGTGCTTGCATACCTTTGGTTTCTTCTTCGATATCCAAGACTTGGCGGCAGCGGTTGGCTAGGTCTATTAAAGCCCGGCGGTGCGCTTCATTGTTATATCGGTTTTGGCGAACAATGGTGTCTTTTATCAGTAGCATATCACTTTCGGGTAGTTTTCTTACGGCTGGGAAACGGGGATTGTATTGCCCGATGGTTTGTATGCTTAGGAGGTCGCTTAAACCTACTTTTTCACTTCCTTTAGCATTGATTACTACTGTTTGCGCTACCATATCGCCTAGGCGTTGGGCACGGCTGCTGGTATTGATTAACAAAACAGCTGGCACCCCAAGACTAAACCAAGCATCGGGCAATAAAAAGAAAGTACGGAGTAGCAAATCTCCAGGCGTGAGCCGCTCCCCATCTATGCGAAGTACCTTTAACCCTATGATGCGTTTGCCCACTGTTTGCCCATTCATCAGCAGCTCAAGAAAGAAATAGTAGAGCAAGAAAATAGTGAGTGGGAAGAAAAAGAAGACAACGATTTCCGGCAGCCTACTGTCTAGTAGTAGTGCAAAGAGTAGCCACGAAAAGCCAACGATCATCATATCGATCAAAAAAGCAATCACTCGGCTCATCGCGGAGGCTAAATCGTACTCGATCTGTACGTTGTGAACGGTGTTGATGTGGATACTACGCATGGGGTAAAGATAGGCTTATTTTTTTTCTCAAGCACATCGTTTCATGTATATTGCTTAACTTCGCACGGTTCCGTAAAGACATCAGCTAATCATTATGCGAGAGACCGACTTTATCGCTAAGAACAAAGACAAGTGGGCACAGTATGAAAAAGCGCTAAAGTATCAGCAGCAAGATCCTGAGCTATTGAAGTCGCTTTATACGCATACGACCGACGACCTTTCCTATGCCCGTACTTTTTATCCTAATCGGACGGTTCGGGTTTACTTGAACAGCTTAGCACGGCGCACTTTTTTACAGCTCAATCGCAATAGGAGTACGAAGGTGGAGCTTTTTATTGGCTTTTGGGTAGATGAACTGCCACGGATTCTCTACGCACGGCGGCGGCCTTTGTTAGTTTCACTACTAGTCTTTAGTTTGGCCATTCTCATTGGCATTGTCAGTTACAAAATCGACACTAGTTTCGCGGAGCTGATTTTAGGCGATCATTATGTGGACATGACCAAGGAGTTCATTCGTAGCGGGGACCCGATGGCGGTGTATAAGCAGCGATCACCGGTGGATATGTTCTTTCAGATCACGCTGAACAATATTTATGTAGCCCTGCAAGTGTTTGTTATGGGGGCTTTTTATGCCATTGGCGCAATTGTCATTTTGATACAAAATGGGATTATGTTGGGCGTGTTCCAGTATTTTTTCGTGGAAAAGGGTTTGTTTTGGGAAAGCTTTTTAACGATTTGGATTCATGGTGCCTTAGAAATTAGTAGTATCGTTATCGCGGGCGGGGCTGGTCTCACGATGGGGAGCGGGCTACTTTTTCCGGGCACTTATACGCGCTTACAAGCCTTTGGGAAAGCGGCTAGAGACGGGCTAAAAATTATGTTGGGCACGATTCCGCTTTTTGTGATAGCCGGTTTTTTGGAAAGCTATTTAACACGGCACACAGAGGTTGCCGACGTACTTCGGTTCTTTTTCATACTTAGTTGCTTTGCTTTTGTGTTTTGGTATTATTGGCTATATCCTCGGCAGGTGGCGGCACGTCCGGCACACATACGTTCGGAAGGAGGCCGCCGCGAGCGGTCAAGCGAAGACTTGCCTATTGCTACGCAATCTATCAAGCCCATTGGTGAATTATTGGCGGATGTGTTTATTCTCTTACGGCGAGGAGGTGATTTTTTACTTAGCAGGTTGTTCTTACTCGGTTTGGTAGTTAGCTTTCTGCTTTCGTTTTTAGGGGAGGAGTCCATTACGCAGCGTTTTACTTTTAGTGGCCGATCATGGGATACTATGTATAATTTACATAATGTTAGTTCTACCTTTGGGTTTGGGCGCGATCTAAGCTTTTTGCTATGGGTTTCCCTCGGCTTAGGAGCTATCTTATTACTAACTTGCCGTGTAGCAGATAAGATATTAGCACAGCCGCCCATTCCGCTAGGGCAAGGTATCCGGTCGCTGTTATTACCGCTTTTATGGATTACTTTACTATTCAGCCTACCTAGTGCCTGGGTATTGTGGTTGGGTTTTCTAACGCTACCTTTTTTACTGACTTACGCTTATGTTTCCTATCGGCGTTTAGGCGGTTTGTCGTTAGCAGCGCGATATGTTTATAAGAATGTTCCCACGGTCTATGGCTTGTCGCTAATACTTTTTCTACTAGGTTTTTTCACGATTTTTATAGTAGATACTACGGTGATGCGCCTAGTTTTTGCGGCTGTGAGCTGGGTCTTTATGGCAGACCCTCAAACGCTTTTCGTAGCAGATCTGTTTTTACAGCTTTGGTTATATTGGTTGTTTTTAGGGCTCTTGCTTTCAGTATGTCTGTTAGCTATGATCCTGCATTTTTACAGTGAGCACGAGCGAGCGACGGCTACGGGCTTGCGTGCCAGAATTGGACAGTTGGGCAAAAACCGCCGCCTTCGAGGCTTGGAAGTGGAATAGATGAATAGCGAGGTAGAGTAGGTTAGCAGTTCAACTAAAGAAAACAGCAGTTCAGCGTAATTTACTTGCCTCTTCAACACTATAACTGCCTTCTTTGTAGCATCAAAGAATCAACAGAACAAGATGCTACAGCTACAACGACTCTTCTTACTACTCTTCTTACTACCTGTTTTTTTGCAAGGGCAATCCATCAAAGGCACCCTAGTGGATGCTCAGAGTGAGATGCCCTTACTAGGCGCTACCATACAATTGCGCACCGTATCACCTGAGCAGGGAACTACTACCGACTTAGAGGGCTACTTCAGCTTCAACAACCTGCCGCCTGGCCGGCATGAGCTGCTGATCAGTTACCTGGGCTATTTGAATAAAACTATCCCGAATATATTACTGACCACCGGTAAGGATGTGATCCTAGAACTCACCCTCGAAGAAAGCATTACCGATTTGGCCGCCGTAGAGGTGCGTGCTACGATGGACCCTGCACTATCGGCGAATGAAATGGCCACGGTTTCAACTCGTTCTTTTACGGCCGAGCAGGTTAACCGCTTCGCCGGTGGAAGAGCCGATATTTCCCGGATGGCTGGTAATATCGCAGGCGTAGCCACTGCCAACGATAGCCGCAATGATATCGTCATTAGGGGAAACAGCCCCAGTGGCCTGCTCTGGCAATTAGAGGGTATTCCTATCCCCAACCCCAACCACTTCAGTACCTTGGGCACCACAGGCGGGCCAGTGAGTGCTTTCAACCCTAATTTACTAGCTAGTAGTGATTTCTTTACCTCGGCTTTCCCCGCCGAATTCGGCAATGCTACTTCTGGCGTCTTCGATCTGCGCTTCCGAACAGGCAACCGAGACCAAGCCGAATATATGCTACAGCTAGGCTCCTTCTCCGGCCTAGAAGCTATGGCCGAAGGACCAATCGGGAAACAAGGCGCTTCCTACGTGGCCGCTTTCCGCAATAGCTTCGTTGGTTTTGCCGAAGCTATTGGCATACCGATCGGAACCAATGCGACTCCCGATTATCGCGATTTGGCTTTCAAAATCGATTTGCCCACGAAAAAAGCTGGCAAATTCGCGCTCTTCGGAATCGGTGGTACTAGCAATATTGATTTCCTCGGTAGCGAAATAGATGCCAACGATCTTTTTGCGGAAGCCGATAGAAATTCTTACCCTCGCAGCCGTTTTGGGGTGTTGGGCCTACGACACAATCTAGTGACTGGCGAAAACACCTATTTACGCACCACCCTCAGCGGCTCCTTACAAGCCGGACTCTTTGAAGCCTATACTCTTAATGAGCAAGGTGAAGATGATCTGCTTTTCACCCAAGTGGATGACCAAACTACTCGCTACAGCATCAAGTCTTTTATCAATAGCAAACTAAGCAACCGTCTCACCGTCCGAGCAGGTATCCAAGGCGACCTAACCGATTTAAAAACCGTAGTGGACGACCGCGATGGCCGCCCAGATCGCAACGAAGATGGCATTGCCGACCTAGACCGCGTACGCGATTTCGATGGCACCTTTGGTTTGTACCAAGTTTTTGCGCAAGCTCGCTACAAATTAGGTAATCGTACAACGATCAACCCGGGTATTCACACCCAATACTTTGGTTTTACAGCAGACTTTTCTCTCGAACCTCGCCTAGGGCTCACGCACCAACTGAGCAGTCGTTGGGCGCTTCACGCAGGCTACGGCCGCCACACGCAAACGGCTGCACTCCCCGTCTTCTTTTTCCGCGATATGGCCACCGGCAACCCGGATGCTAATCAAAGCTTGGGCTTCCTCCAATCAGATCACTATGTGCTGGGAGCAGATTATTCCTTCGCCGCAAACTGGCGGCTAAAAACGGAGGTGTACTATCAGCGGCTCTTCGATATTCCCGTAGATATATTCCCTTCTTCCTTTTCTCTACTTAATGCCGGTGCCGACTTTGTCTTCCCCCAACGCGCCAACTTAGTAAACGAAGGTAACGGTCAAAATTATGGCATAGAACTCACCCTAGAGCGCTTCTTTACCAACAATTGGTACTTGCTCTTCACCAATTCCGTCTTTGAAAGCAACTACAAAGGATCGGATGGCGTGCAGCGCAACACTGCTTTCAATAATCAATATGTAAGCAATTTCCTACTAGGAAAAGAGTGGGCTTTTGGCAAGCTCCAACAACACCGCTTCACCCTGAATACCAAAGTAACGGCTGCCGGCGGACAGTTCTACACCCCTGTAGATGTGGCAGCCTCTCAAGCCTTGAATACCGAAGTTCGCGACGACAACCGGGCTTTTAGCCTCCAATACGATCATTTTTTTCGCTTCGACCTGAAAATTGGCCTACAGCTCAACAAACCAGGGAAAAAATTTAGCCAGAGTTTCTTCCTTGATTTACAGAACCTCACCAACCGCGAAAATATCTTCCAAGAACGCTACAATCCTGCTACGCAAATGCTCAATACCGTCTATCAGTCTGCTTTTTTCCCTGATATTCAGTATCGTATTCAATTTTAAAGTAAATAGCACCCAACTGTTTCTGCTGCCCCTAACGCTAAAAAATTGGGAGATGCGGTTGAATACTAAAAGCAAATCTAATGAAAGACTATATTCTCCTCACAGGTGCCTCTTCTGGTATCGGCTATGAAATGGCCCAGCAGCTTGCTGAAAAAAAATACAACCTACTCCTCGTAGCGCGCAGTGCTGATAAGCTAGAGCAGATGCAAGCGGAGCTTTCTTCAAAATTTGGCATTGATGTACAATATTTCAAAAAGGACTTATCCAAACAAGCTGCTGCAGGCGAATTGTATCAGGAAGTAAAATCCAGAAATTTGTTGGTTTCTCACTTAGTTAACAATGCAGGTTTTGGTGACTACGGTAATTTCTTGGAAACTTCTTTAGAAAACGAAACAGATATGATCAATCTCAATGTGACCGCTCTAGTAGTGCTCACCAAACTTTTTGCGAAGGATATGGCCGAGCGGCAAGCGGGAAGAATCATGAATGTGGCCTCCCTACTCTCGTTTATACCATTGCCCTATTACGCTGTTTACTCGGCCACTAAAACATTCGTCTTGGCATTTTCTGAAACGATTGCCGCGGAACTACAGGGAACGGGCGTGGTCGTTACAGCCTTATGCCCAGGCACAGTAGAAACGCCATTTCATACTGCTGAAATGCGAAAAACAAAAGCGATGAGCACCAACAAACCAGTACCTGCCTCGGATGTAGCAGCAGCAGGGGTGAAATTGTTGCTACAAGGCAAAGGCAAAAAAATTGTAGGCTTCAATAATTGGTTCATATCCAACTTGCCAAGAGTAACACCCGATTTCATCATGATGAAAATCAAGAAGAATTTGGCCAGTATCCAATCCAACTAAAGTATGCTAGATTTCCTGATTCAGCTCAAATTACGCAACGCAACGCTCTGCTACTTTGGCTCGCTGTGCCTGTTGGCTTCGCTCTGTTTTTTGGTAATGACGAAGGTTTCCGACACACAGGTGTATAACGTAAATGCTTGGTACAAGCCTTTTAAATTCGCCTTTTCCACCTTCTTATTTGCTTGGGCCATGGCGTGGTATTGCTATTATTTACCGTCATTTAATATCCATCTCTTCAATTGGTCGGTCATGATTTTATTGGGCTTTGAAATCGTTTATATCACTATCATGGCTAGCAGCGGGCAAATTTCGCATTATAACGTCAGCACGCCTTTCCATGCTGCCCTATTTTCTTTGATGGCTCTTGCTGCTACGCTAGTGACGCTCTACACGGCCTATATTGGGTGTTTATTCTTTATGAATTCATTCCCCGAGCTGCCCGATTATTACATTTGGGCTATTCGTTTGGGCATCTTGATCTTTGTCCTCTTCTCCTTCGAGGGCTTCTTGATGGGCGGCCGCATGAGTCATACCGTAGGTGCTATGAACGACAATTCCAATTGGTGGATAGTAGGTTGGAGTAAAACGGTAGGTGATTTGCGGGTGGCGCACTTCATTGGAATGCACGCCCTACAATTGCTGCCTATGCTCGCTTATTACGTTTTACAAGACACAAAAACCACCCTTTTCGTAGCCTTACTTTATGGTTTTTTAGCCACTCTTACCCTGATTCAGGCCTTACAAGGGAAACCACTTTTGGGTAAGTTTTGAGCGGGCTAGTTGTAAATTTGTTTGGCTAAAGCAGGGGCAAGGCTTAACTTTGTAGCGCAAGCGTATTGGTAAGTCTTGCGCTACAAAATGGCCCTTGCCCCCGCCCCTCGGGCAACTATGAAAAGGCTACTACGGAAACGACGACGCAGCAATATGAAACTACTACTCAACAAGACGGAACGGCAGCAGTATCTCGGTTTTGATGATCGGCTAGCTATGGTATTGGGTATTCCCTTGCTTGCGCTACTAGCTTTTTTGCTTTTTGCAGCAGGGCAAGCGGCCTTGCAAACGAAGACTGCCTACCTGATTGCGCTGTGTTTTACCACTTTCTATTGGGTGGGCAATCGGGGGATGGTTATCTTGCTCCGTCGGCGCTACCCGGGGCAGCAGCAGATTGTTAAGCGACTACTTTTCTTACTATTGACGGTTTTGTTTTTTGTGCTGCTATCAAAGAAAGTGCACGATTTTTTGTACCAGTCCCTAGTTATAAAAGGTTCTTATACCAACTGGCAGCCAATGGATCCCTTGTTTGGCGCCTTGCTGTCTTTTACGCTCTGTGCGCTAGTGTTGGCTATTTATGAGTCGATCTACTTTTTTGCGAAATACAACCAAGCGATGGTGGAACGCGAGCGGCTCGCCAAGCATAATATGCAGGCCCAATTAGCGATCTTGAAGCAGCAAGTGAACCCCCATTTTTTGTTCAACAGTTTAAATACCCTCACGAATATCATCCCTGAAAACCAGCAGTTGGCGACACTGTTCACCCAGCGCTTGGCGGCAGTGTATCGACGAATTTTGGCATATCGCCACCGCGATTTAATCCCAATAGCCGAGGAAATTGCTGCGTTACAAGACTATATTTTCCTGATGGAAGCTCGCTTTGAGGATAAGCTTTCGGTTCAATTCTATTGCGAGCACTTAGGGCAATGGGTGCTTTGCCAACAAATAGATACGGATGGTGAGCCGCTGCGAAAGCAACTGCCGCTCCCTAAAGGCGCGCTCTTGTTGCCGCTATCGCTTCAGTTATTGGTTGAGAATGCTATCAAGCACAATGTTGTAAGCTATGCTCAGCCGCTGCTCATTAGTATCAGAATAGGAAGCGAGCGCGTGGAAGTGCATAACCCCATACAGCTTCGGCAAGCGTTAGCCGACTCAACGGGCTTAGGACATCAGCTGATACAGCAGCGCTACGAAGCCTTGAGTGACGAGCCGGTGCGAATTGAACAGACCGCTACCGATTATACGGTTAGCCTTCCATTGCTCTATGAAACAGCCATTCTCTAAACCACGAACTATGCCTACATTACGCGCCTGGATCATAGAAGATGAGCCACCTGCTCTGCGCCGGCTTACGCAGCTTTTACAGGCTTTACCAATGCCCGTAGAGGTGGTTTTTAGCACCGATACGATTCAGGAAACTCTCGTAGCCTTAGCTACTTTGCCCTTGCCGGATATCATTTTTAGTGATATTCACCTTGCCGATGGCAACTGCTTTGAAATATGGGAGCACAGCCCTATTGCCGTGCCGCTCGTTTTTACCACAGCTTTTGATCAGTATAGTATCCGCGCTTTTAAGGTAAATAGTATCGATTATTTACTGAAGCCGGTAGAAAAAACAGAACTGGAGCAAACGGTGGCGAAGTTTAGCCGTTGGCAGCAGCAGACTCATGCGCCTGATTGGGCAGCCATACAGCAACTGTTGCAAAAACGAGCCATCACGTATAGAAACCGTTTTTTAGCCCAGCAAGGCACCCAATGGTTGCCGCTAGCTGTGGAGCAGATCCGAGAAATCTACAGCGAAGATAGCCTTACCTTTGCCCGCACCAAAGATCGGCAGCGCTATTTGTTAGACGAAAGCCTCGATCGCATTGAAGAGGAGCTTGATCCTTCCTTTTGGTTTCGCATCAACCGCGCGCAGTTGATACATATAGCCGCCGTACAGCGCGTGCAAGCCTATTTTAACAACCGGCTATTGCTGGTTTTAGAGCCACCTTCTACCATACAAGCCATTGTGAGCAGGCCCAGAGTAAAGGCTTGCCGAGAATGGCTGCGAGGAGGGAACTAGATGGAGGGAACAATAGGCCTCATTTTGCCAGCGTTTGCTTTTCTGCGACCCATGCTAAAAAATCAAAGTATATAAAATCGAGCTTTGCTGTTGTGGATTGATCAATTGCAGCTAGAGCCCGATACAAGCTAGCTAGCTGGGCGGTTAGATCGAGAGGTGCTTTAAGCTGTTTTTTAAAGAAGCGAAGAAAGGCTTGGGCAATGGCATTATACCGTTTATGCTTTTTCAATATTTTATACGTATTGCTGATTTCTACTTGTAATAATTGTAGCCAGTTGAGTTCGTAGTATAGGATAAGCGAGCATATCCGAAAGTGCATCAAGGTGTAGTCCAAAACACCGAATCTACCCCACATATTTAACCAATCAATGGCCATTTCGTAGCGCATGGTGAAAATATTGTTGCGAACGAGCAATAGGAGAAAAAAATTAGCTTGTGCAGCGCCGAGCGTAGCCATTTTTTGCTTCGCAAAAGGAGTAGCTTCTAGTAGTAGCTTGGTCGCATACGCTTGGTCTCGGTGGCGATAAGCCAAGTCGAATAGTCGCACATACCTGATATAAACGATATAATCTAGGTCTATACCTGGTACATTTGCTAGGTTGTCAAGTTCAGGTAGATATAGGAAGAAGGAAGCCGAGTCGGTATTGAGAACAGAATGATAAAGTAAGTTGCTAATAATTGGTAAAAGCCGGCTGCTTTTAAATAGATAAGGCTGTTGCTTCATGAAGCTAAGGCATTGTATTCCATTTGCTTGACTTTCAGTATATTCACCTTTGAGGTAGTGTAGGATAATATGAATATAGTAGTAGTGTTCCTGCGCTTTTAGGCTGAGGGCTCGCTCAGGAGCCCCCAATAAGGCGTGCTTGCTCAAGGGCGTATTACTGCCAGCTTGTTCCGTTGATTCCTCCTGGGAGAATTGTAATTCTCTGGCCCGCTCACGCAGGAGTCGTAATTCGTTCAGGTTGCGAATTTGTTCATAGATTTTTTTTCGTTCTTGTTGTAGAGCAGTTAATTTTTTGGTGAAGCCTAGAATTCCTTCTGTAAAAAGTACTTCCTCTTCCCATTGAATGAGGTGGAGCACATTGGTGAAGTGTTCGTGCTTATAGGCAAGTCGCTTCGATTGCTGAATGTACTTCAGTGCCTGTTTCCGGAAACCTTTCTCCAGTAGAATGTCGATAAAAAGAATTGCTTTTTGCTGCTGTCGTTGAGGAGAGCTTTCGACATGGAAATCTGCTAGACTCTTTAACAACTGCTTTTGGAGGTAGCTGAACTCGGTGCTTAAGTGTTGCCCCATTGGCTCGTTTGTGAAAAAATCGGCTATGGCTTGGAGGTAGTCATTTGATCCACCACCTCGAACAAACGAAGGTAGTTTTTTTGAGTGCTTTGGCTATGAAGGTTGGCCGACCGCTTGAAATAGGCCTTCTCCCGTTTAGTCATCTGTTTGACTAATTGAAATACAAATTGGCTCATTGACTTCTACTTTTTTAACAAAAATAGGGCGATAATATTTAGAAAGCTACTTTTTTACGCTTAAGTCCTTAAATATATTTAATACGGCTCGTCAATCTGCTAGATTTTGCTTTTAGCCGAGGCAATCACACACTAGCTGCGTAGCTAAACCACGATCGTAGCAAGCAACTGCAAAGCGAACACGAAGTAGCTGCGGTAAAAAATAGGCTTCCGCTTGCGCCTTTATTGGGGCACGGAAGGGGATAATTTTTAACAATAAGTGTTGCTGTTTCTTATTATTTAAGGCGAAATATTTTAAAATACAGCTTTTTTTAACTCTTTTTAACTTTTAGCTGAGACGAAATGACTTCTACTAAATAGCAAAAAAAAAACACGCTAATTGTACTAGCTGCATCTATCTTTGAGCTATGAAAACGAAGGCATGTGCCTAAATCATCAGACTAAAGCGTAAGTGTTTTTCATTTATGCACGAATAAAAAAGAATACAAATGAGGCAAATATTACAAAATATTCTGTTCCCCCTGCTCGTGGGGCTTTGTCTATTGCTGCCTACCGCTTGTGGCACTAAGCGGCCAGAAATACGGAAGGAAGTCGTCCTATTACTTACAATGGCGAAAGACAAGGGTACGCCATATATCGAGACTCAGTATGCTGCTTATCAGCCTAGTCGCATACAACTAGCTAGCCGATCTGCGCTTCAGTATCGGGTAATCTTCCGCTGTACGGAGGAAGAGGAAAAAAGTCTGCGGAAAGATATGGAAGCAGACCCTAACATATTAGCTTTTGTGGATGCAAGGCAGGCATCTAGCATACAAAAAAGCGAGAGCCAGCCAGCAAGCAAAACCAAACCCATTAAAGAATAAAAGGGAAGCCACCGTCGGAGGTGTTCTTTCATTAATTACCATCCTTACTCATTCATTTACCGATAGATGAAAAATAGAATTTTACTAAGCTCTTTACTGCTACTTACTACGTGGCTGTTCAATTTCCTTCCTGCCCAAGAAAGTGTAAAAGACCTGAAAAACGTAGAGGTTAGTGCCACTACAGCAGTGTTATTGGGTAAATCAGCTAGCATTCGAAGCTTACAATCGAAAGCCTCTACTTCAAGCGAGAAGAAGGATGCTATGCGGCGTTTCAAGAAAGTACCTGACAATTTCCGTGCTCGTCGAGCAGGCGGAAAGGCTGCCAATTCACGATTGGAACACCAAGGCCCAGACCCGCTTCGGCAAACGCATTTTGCGAACCCTTTAGCAAAAAACCTCGTAGATGTACTAGTCAATACTCAGGGTCTTGGAGACTTCGGATCTCCTCACGACCCAACGGGTGATGTGAGCGACGAATACTACGTTCAGGCTATCAATGTGACAGATATAGGCGTTTATGACCTAGAGGGTAATTTGATAGTGGAATTTGCCATGAATACCCTTTGGGCTTCCTTCGGTGCTTCGTCGGCTGGCGACCCAATCGTACTTTACGATGAGTTTGTTGAAAAATGGATCATTACAGAGTTTACGGATCCGGCGAACTTGCTAGTTGCAATCAGTGAAACAAAAGACCCACTTGGGAGCTACTTTGCGTATTCGTTTTCTACTCCCAACTTCCCTGATTACCCCAAGTATGCTGTCACACCAGAAGCACTAGTGGTTACTACCAACGAAGAAGGTGGTGGTACGCTACATCAATACTTTTTAGATATGGCCGCACTTCGTAGTGGCGCAGATCAAGTAGCTATGCTGCGCGTGGCAATAATAGGCAATGAGCAAACAGAAGCCGGTTTTTACGTCACTACCCCTGCTGATTGGAACGGACTGAATTTACCCTACGACAACCGGCCGATTACACTGACTTTAAATGATAGTTCATGGCCCAACGGGCCAGATCAGGATCAAATTGATCTCTATGCTTTCAACCTCAACTTCGCTCATCCCGATAGCACCACGGTGGATCGAACTTCTATTATCGTTTCCCCTTTCGATTCTTACCCTTGTTCCGTTGAAGGTTTTGGTTTTGAATGTGTTCCTCAATTGGATGGAGGCGGCCTCGATGCTATACCCGAATTAATCATGAATGTGCCGCATTGGCGTAATTTCGGTACACACGAGTCGCTAGTCTTTAATTTCATTACCGATGTTACTGATGGCGAGAATCAATCTGGTATCCGTTGGATGGAATTACGAAGAACTGATTCTACAGAATGGGCTTTATACCAGGAGGGAACGCTAGGCTTAGATGATGGCTTAGACCGCTATATGGGCACTATTGCTATGGACAGCAAGGGAAATATTGCACTAGCCTACAATGTTTCCAGTGAAGAGACTTATGTCGGTATTCGATTTACGGGCCGCTATGCCACTGATCCCTTAGGGGTTATGAGTATCCCAGAACAAGTAGTAATAGATGGGGCTTCGCCAATTTTGTCTGGTTTTGATCGATTTGGGGATTATTCCCAGATGTCGGTTAGTCCCTTAGGGGATAATACTTTTTGGTTCACCACGGAATATGCTACAGACAACGATAGTGGTACACGTATCCTAGCTTTAAAGCTCGAAAGGGATTCTTTTGACCTAGCCGTCCGATCCCTGTTGGCTCCGCAAACATCTAATTTACTAGGTGATGCAGAATTAGTGCGCGTTGAGTTTACCAACAGAGGCATAGAAGCACTCGCCGATTTTGAAATTGGTTACTTCCTTAACGGCTTGCTTATCGAACAGGTCACTATCTCCGACACCCTACTACCCGACTCGGTCTTTCTTTACCAATTTGATACCCCTCTGGATATGGCCGAAATAGCTGCCTACCAGCTAAAGCTTTTTATTCATCACCCATTAGATTCTAATGCACTAAACGATACGATCAACAGGGAGGTTCTTAAGTTGCATAATGTGAACGGGACTATTCGAGTAGATGACATTGCTACCAACTGCGAAGAGGTGGTAAACGGAAGTTTGACCCTCCAAAACCTAGGTGGGGAAATTATCGATTCCGCTACGATTGCTGTCTTCGTAAATGAAGTTGTAGTTGACACCGTTTATTACACAGGTAGCTTGGCCTACAACCAGCAGGTAAAAGTGGATTTTACCTCCACCGAAAATTTGGAGATCGGTATAAATGCCCTTCACTTTGAGTTGCTTACCGTTAACGGCGCCCCCGATGAGGTTAGCGAAGATAATACAGCTAATACGGCCTACGAACTACTGCCATTAGATGCTTTTGTAACCCTAGTCTTCGAAACAGATGATTATCCCCAGGAAAGCCAATGGTTTGTTGTGCTGAACGATAGCGCAATTGTTGCGCAAGGAACATTTACAGAAGCAGCTTTTACGCACTTTGAGCGAATTTGCTTACCATTGGAAAATTGTTATACCCTGATCGTCACAGATGCTTTTGGGGATGGTATTTGCTGTGATTTTGGGGAAGGTAGTTTTGCGCTCCTTAATAACCAAGGCGATACGTTGATCTTCAATCAAGGCGTTTTTGGTTTCTTGGTAGAAGAAGCCTTTTGCCCAGGAGCCATTACTTGCTCACTTTCTGCAACAGCAGCTGTACAAGACGCTAGCGGCCCGAATGTAGCAGACGGCAGTATAATGCTAGAAGCAACAGGTGGGCAAGCCCCTTTTGCCTATAGCATCGATAACGGCAGTTCTTTCCAATCTTCCCCCCTATTTGAAAACGTCTTGCCTGGTGATTATACTTTCTTGGTAACCGATGCGAATAACCGTTGCTCTTTTACAGACACGGTGAGTGTTAGTTTTCTTTCCTCCACCTTTGATTTTGGAGAAAACCAAGTAATCGTCAGCCTCGCACCCAACCCTAGTAATGGGGTCTTTAAGCTAAAAATCGCGAACCTGCCAATCCATGAAGATCGTTTACTTGTGGAGATTTTTAACGTAAACGGCCAGCTCATCCAAAATCGTTTCATCAACCGCTTTGGCAATGATTTCGTAGGCACCTTTTCTCTTTTCGACTTTCCCGCTGCCCACTACTTCATACGCATAGTGCAGAAAGACATCAATATATTACAGCGTTTAGTCCTTATCAAATAGACTACTACTTCTTTTGCTTTAAAGCCCGAGTGGAATGGTTATCCACTTGGGCTTTTTATTTAGACACCATATTGATACTACCGAACTACTTTTCCCACATAATACCGCTGATCTAAATATAGAAAATAAGTACCATTAGCTAGGTGTGGAATAGTTAGTTGCTCGCCGGTTCGGCTATGGTATTGGCTGCCTTTCCAGACAGTTCTCCCTAATACATCCCGTAGCTCCAGCACACCGCTTACGCCTTCTGGCCATTGGATGTTCACCACGCCTTCTCGGCTCGGATTCGGGAAAATGCTGGCCAGCGAAGCGAATAGATGGGGCACCGCCCCTAGCGAACTAAGCTGATCGCAGACGGTCGTATCGGGCGAGAGCTCCAAGTACTCACCCGGGCTCAAATCGCGCTCTGAAAAGGCACTATAGTCTAAGGGGTAACGCGGTTGGCGAAAGAGTAAATTGTTTAGGCCACTAAGATCGCTTCCTTGCTCCCGTCTTTGGCCTCCAATCACCGGATTACGGTATTCCCATACGATCTCGTTTTGGCTATCTAGCTCAAAAGTATAGGCATTACGGCCCGAAGTAATCAGAAAATTGCCATTGGGCATTAACTGTACACCGGAAAGCCCCGAACTAAATAGTAAATTCGGATCGTTTGGATGTGTTAGTGTAAGCGTAAAATCAATGGGTAAATAACGGCCATTCGTGATCGGGTAAGACCAGCTGAGCGTATCAAAGCTAGGGTCGAAAACATTAGCGGTGGATCTATTGCCAGGCAAGCGATTATTAAAAACGGAGAGCTGTCCGAAATAAGGACTAGATGCATCGACAAAGTCATCAACCCAAGCAATATCGTGGGTGAAGTAGAGTTTCTGCGCATCCGCTGTGCCACGACCATAGGCAAGGGGATTCCCCCAACGGTAGATCAGCTCACCACCTTTCCCACTTAAACCACCGCTACTACTAGCAGCTTCTTCGGTCGTAGTGGAGTGGTCAAGGATCCATACTTCATCGAAGTGGGGCACACTCAAGATGATCTGATCCAGGCGCGGATTGTAGTCGATCGCATTGATGTGCAGCCAGTCTGCTATTCCACCCTGAAAGGCATAATTGATATCGATTTTGCCAATTGCTTGGTTCACAATACCAAAATTCTCCTTCGTGTCGTCAAAGTCTTGTACTAAATGATCCCAAACGCGCCATTGCCATACGACACTGTCGGCTAGTAAGTCATATTCTAGGATGATTTCCGACCAAACGACACTGTCGGGCAGTAAGCCTGGGTTGCGGCCAGCGGCAATAGCTTCTTCATAGCGGAATGCTTCCCAGGCAATCGCTAGTACATTACCATTCGGTAAAGGGGCAATATCATGATGAAACCGAAACTTATCGTTGTTAAGGTGAACGGCGGCCAAGAGGTCATTATCCCACGATCGGAGCTCGATGGTTTCGCCGCCGCCACCCGCCCAAATAGGGTCGTTGGGGCCGCTACTGAGGGCACGTTTTGTTTTCAGCAGCTTACCATCGGCTAAGATATAGGCCGTATTACCGGGCACAAAACCACTAGCTTCTTCCCATTGGTGAACGATTCTACCACAGTTGTCAAGTAGAAAAACGCTAGGGTTATTGTGAGGGTACAGGAGGTTATAACCCGCTTGTACCCGCTCTTCTCCTGCATGAGATAAAACACCAATCGTTCGCGTCGTCTGTGCACTTAAGCTATTCCAGGCGAGTAAGCTAAAAAGCGTGCAAAGCAATATTTTCATACAAGTCTAATTTTGACAACTCTTGCGCTACAAAGAAAGCCCTTGCCCCTGCGGAACGCCCGTATAGGCGTCAGCCATAAAAAAGGATATAGGGCTATTGCGCTAAGCACAAAGATAAACCTACTTTTTATTTTTTT
>DAINNZ010000010.1:0-7012 GCA_036735605.1 Lewinella sp.
ACGCTTTAACGGTTCGGCCACTCTTACCCGATCTGCTGTATGCCCCCACGGCCTTCAGCCCAAATGGAGACGGCAACAACGACCGATGGCTCCCGCTAACGCATCCAGCCGTAGTAGTCTTGGAAGAGTTACTGATCTTTGATCGCTGGGGCAACCAAGTCTTTCAATCCAGCGAACTCACCCCCAACGACCAAAGTGCAGGTTGGGACGGAAGGCGCGCTGAAAAGCCCCTTGCGAAAGGCTTATTTGCTTGGCGCTGCCGCTTACGAACTGCCGACGGGCAGCAGCTTTCCTATTCTGGCGAACTGCTATTGCTCCGCTAATCAGCCAAACGATAAAATACTGCCGCCGAGTGGGGTGCTAAACGAGCCGTGCCACTAATGGGCTTGCCGATACCTGCCTGTGCTACGGTTTTTTCATCTATCACCCGCTGCCACTTCCCTTTTGGAAGGCTCACTTTTTTATGACTTTCACTGCCGTTGAGCGCCACTAGGATATGCGTCCAAGAGTCCGCCGGAGCGTCCTTAATTTGATAAACCACTAGGCTTTCATCGGCCGTTTCCTCGAAGAGCAAATGCTGCTGAATAGCCGCTTGACTGTGCATCCGAAAGGCTGGATGCGCTTTTCGTAAGGCGATCAGGCCGCGCACATAGTCGTTGGTAGCTTGGTAGGTTGTCTTCCGATCCCAATCGATTGCATTTACGCTATCGGGGCTTTTGTAACTGTTCTCCTCCCCGCCTTTAGTGCGTAAAAACTCCGTGCCGGCGTGTAAAAACGGAACACCTTGGCTCGTCAGTACAATCGCTAATGCAAGCCGATGCATGGCTTCGCGCTGATAGGCAGCCTTCGTGGGATTGCCAATGGCTAATCGATCCCAAAGCGTATGATTATCGTGGCAACTCACGTAATTAATACATTGGCTGGGCTGCGGTGCCCAGGGCGCTTTGCTATAATTAACAGCCTCATAATCCACCTGCGGATGCTCGGTGGCCGCTACGATCCCGAAGCGCATGGTCTGCGCCAAACCTGCTTTACCATTAACGAAGCCTATTTCCTCGTGGTGAAACACACTGCCCTTCATCCCGTCGCGAATATCATCGCTAAAAGCAGCAATATCTTTCAACTTGGGAACATGGGCTTTGAGTGCTCTTTTCTCGAACGGCAAGGGGCTATCGCCAGCCGTCCAACCTTCGCCGTAAAGAAAAATACTAGGGTCTATGGCATGGAGCTGGTTGCTAATGTCGTTCATAGTAGCAATATCATGGATGCCCATGAGGTCAAAGCGGAAGCCATCAATATGATACTCCTCGACCCAATATTGTACGGATTCTAGGATGTATTTTCGCACCATAGGACGATCGCTCGCAATCTCATTGCCGCAGGCCGAGGCATCGCTAAAGGTGCCGTCCGCTCGCTGCCGATAGTAATAACCGGGCACTAGCAGATTCAAGTGGCTATCTGCTGTTCGGCCAGTGTGGTTATATACCACATCCATCACCACCCGGATACCGTTCTCGTGCAGCGTTTTAATAAGCTGCTTAAATTCCTTGATTCTGACGCTGCCGTCGGAGGGGTTCGTACTGTAGCTTCCCTCTGGTACATTATAGTTTTGCGGGTCGTAGCCCCAGTTGAATTGGGGTTCGTCAAGCCGACTTTCATCCACACTCATAAAATCGAAGCTGGGCAATAAATGTACATGCGTAACGCCCAGTTCCTTCAAGTGGTCTAAGCCCGTGGCTAAGCCGGCTGAATTGGTAGTGCTTAGTTCCGTGAGGCCCAAGAATTTACCTTTTTGCCGAATGCCCGCATTCGCATGTTGGCTAGCATCCCGTACGTGCAACTCATAAAGCACAATATCCGTTGGGTGGTTCAAAGCAGGCCGCTGGTCGTTTTCCCAGCCCACAGGATCAGTAGCGGCTAAATCTACAACTTGGGCGCGTAGCCCATTTGTACCTACTGCAATGGCATAAGGATCGGTAGCCTCCTCAAGCCATTCGCCTTCATGCTTGATCTGAAAAGTGTAGTAGGTGCCTAGCAGGTTCCCTTTTTGCGTATTTGACCAGGCACCATTTACTTCTTGTAAATCAATACTTCTGATGGGTTTAGCTTCGGGCGAATCCGTGCTATACAAATGTAAGCGAGCTGCCTGTGCGGCTGGCGACCAAAGCTTGAAGGTAGTCTCTTCGGCACTATAGGTAAGCCCTAAATCGTTAGCCGTATAAACCGGATAATCAACAAAAGAGACATAAGTCGGTCTGGGCTCGGAGCAAGCAAGCATAGTAAAAAGTGCAAAGTACAGAAAGGTATTTCGTATCATGCTGCCAAAATAAGCAAAATTGTATAAACAACAACCTTTTCACCCGCTTCTTTTTAAACCCGCTAGCCGCTTGGGATAATCAGGCGGAAAATCGCCTAAGGCACGCTTTTGTTTTGGCTTGGCTTAGAAAACATATTCTTTACCAAAGTTTAATACAACTAGGCGTAGATGGATTAGATTAGAGGAGGGCATGAATGCAGGGGCAAGGGACACTTTGTAGCGCAAGTGTGTCCAAGACACTTTGCTAAGAGAAACCCTTGCCCCTGCACCTTGTGCCCAAAACGGTATAATATTTTGAGGTCCGGGTAAAGGAGGCTTAGGCAGCTTATTAGAAGCTGTAGCACCCCATCTTGCCTCGGCCACCACCCACGCCGCCGCCTAAACGAAAGCCAACCGTCAAAGTGCCCGTAAAAAACCAGTCTGCATGTTGTCCCCCTCGGGCGTATGCGCGTGCAGCGCCCGTAGCCGCTGGGTCTAAAATACTAGGATTAGAAAAATAAGCAGCTACTGGGCCTGTGTTTTCTAGCACATCTAAGTAATTCACCTGCGTATCGGAGATATCGTCTAAATAATCAGAACTCATTTGCCGTCCGCCTAATTCAAAGCCGATGCTCAGGCGGTCGCCAGCTTGCCAGCGTAAACCGCCCCCAAAATTGATCGCCAGCTCTTGCAGGCTATAAGGCGTTGGAGCGTAGTTGCCTCCTGGTATGCCTTGGCCTTCTGTCCTCAGCGGCTGCAATTCATACCAGACACCATCCCGATAGCCCTCTGGATTGAAAGCTACCAAACTAGCTCCGCCAAAAATATAAGGGGCTACGTGGCGTCCTTTTGGATCGCCGATATAGAAGATATTGAGCGCGGCCGTGAGGCCAACATCCGAGATAGCTGAGCGAAAGCGTCTGGACTGGCCCTGCGGATCTACATACCGATTTTGATAGTCCGTTGCTCCCACCGTTGTGAAAGTGCCTACTAGGCGCAGTGCCAAGCGGTGAGTGGGGCTGTAGCGCAGAAAGAGCCCTCCTGCCGGATTAAAATCGCGGGAGTAGATGCCAAACTCAGCCGGGCTTAAATCGCCGCTATAAACAGATACTCCACCGAGAAGGCCCAGTTCTACGCCTTGAGCTATTAAAGGCTTCGAGACACAGCTGAGAAAAAGGAATAGGATTAATGCGATGCGCATAAAATAGATAGTTGATTGGTTGATAACCTAAAAATTCCAAAAAAGTACTTTTTATTGTGTTGCTCCGATCATTTTCTACTTAAAGATGTTTGTCTAAACGTATGAATGAAGTAAACAAAAAAGAGGCAGCTCAGAAAGAGCGCCCCAAATTAAGCCAAGCGAAGGTACGTCGCTCTTTGGGTGTTTTCAAATATGTGCTACCCTACCGCTGGTATTTTATACTAAGCATGGTCATTTTGGCCCTAGGTAGCTTGGTCTTTTTGGCCATTATGCAATTACCCGGAGAGGTGCTCAATATCATCAATGGCGAGGCTAAACACAGCTATTCGATTAATCAAATCTTCATTGCACTAGCCGCTTTGCTGGTACTACAGGCCCTTTTGAGTTTCCTGCGGGTACGTCTGCAGGCCATTGTATCGGAAAAGAGTATGGCTTTACTCCGGCAAGATTTATTTCGGAAGATACTCGGCCTGAGCATCCCCTTCTTCGAGCAACGCCGTGTGGGGGAGCTGACGAGCCGTATTACGAACGATGTGACGCAGATTCAAGGCGTTTTTGCCCTCACTTTAGCCGAGTTTCTTCGGCAAATCATCATCTTCATTGGGGGCACGCTCTATATATTGTTTACGATGTTCAAGCTGGCTTTGATTTCGCTAGCCACTTTTCCGCTCGTAGTAGTATCGGCTATGTTTTTCGGTCGATATGTACGTAAACTCACCAAGCAGCGGCAAGACCAGCTGGCTCAAAGTAATGTGGTAGTGGAAGAAACCCTACAAAGTATTCATACGGTAAAAGCCTACACCAATGAAGATTTTGAGCTCGACCGCTACAATAAAAGCATTGACGAAACAGTACGTATCTCGCTCAAAACCGCTACCATGCGCGGTTTATTTGCGGCCTTTCTAATCACCGTAATGTTCGGTGCCCTGTTCTTCATCATTTGGCGTGCTGCTTTGCTCGTGCAAGCAGGAGAACTACCTATCGGTGATCTATTCAGCTTTGTGGTTTTCACAGGTATCATTGGCGCTGCTATCGCTAGCATCGGAAACTTTTATACCGAAATTGTAGCCGCCCTTGGTGCTGCCGACCGGATACTAGACATATTGGAAGATACCGATAGTGAGGCCGCCTATGCCAGCCCTCTTACCGACCCGCTCATTACTAAGCGTTTTGAAGGCAACATTGTGTATGAAAACGTGCACTTTTCCTATCCTAGCCGGCGCGATGTACCCGTACTGAAAGGTTTAGACCTTCACATCAAGGCAGGAGAAAAAATTGCCTTGGTGGGGGCCAGTGGCAGTGGAAAAAGTACGATCGTGAAACTATTGCTTCGCTTTTATCCCCTTGAATCAGGCCACATCAGCGTAGAAGGGCATTCTATTTGGGAGTACGATTTGCATTTTTACCGTGATCAGCTTGCGCTAGTGCCACAGGAAGTGCTGCTGTTTGGTGGTAGCATCCGAGAAAATATTGCCTACGGTGATATGGAGGCTAGCGAAGAAGCCATTCGAGAGGCTGCTCGTAAGGCCAATGCCCTCGATTTCATAGAAGGCTTCCCCGAAGGTATGGACACCATTGTAGGTGATAGAGGTATCCAACTCAGTGGCGGGCAGCGGCAACGTGTGGCCATTGCGAGAGCCATCCTCAAAGACCCGGCCATCTTGCTACTAGACGAAGCTACCAGCAGCCTAGATGCTGAATCCGAGCGGCTAGTGCAAGAAGCCCTCGACCGGCTTATGGAAAACCGTACAAGCATCATCATTGCCCATCGCTTGGCCACTATTCGAGAGGCTGACCGGATTTACGTTATTGATCAAGGGCGGATCATCGAAAGTGGCACGCATGATTCCTTGAGTGCCATCCCCAACGGGGCATACAATGCGCTGGCCAAACTACAGTTCGAACCTATTGAAAGCCTCCATTAGTCATGTTGGTGAGCAATCAAAACCTAGCAGCGTTCAATACCTTTGGGATTTCCTCCGTGGCCGAACAATATGTGTATATCAATAGGCTAGAGCAATTAGAGGAGCTGCCCTTAGAGGAAGCACCTACATTGGTGCTAGGAGGAGGTAGCAACCTACTACTTTTAGATCGGCTACCGGGCTTGGTGTTGCATCTTGGTTTAAAACAGGTTACTTGCCTAGCAACTGATGTAGTGCCCTCTGGCACTTTGCAATATCTAGTGCGCGTGGGTGCTGGCGAGAATTGGCATCAATTTGTACTCTACGCCCTGAGTCAGGGGTGGAATGGGCTAGAAAACCTGATCTTTATCCCGGGTACAGTTGGCGCAGCACCGGTGCAAAATATTGGTGCCTATGGCTTAGAAGTGGCGCAACGGATCGAAGCCGTTCATGCCTACGAATACGGAAAGGGCTTTGTGCGCTTGCTCGCCTCGGAATGTCAATTTGGTTATCGCGATAGTATTTTCAAGCAGCAGCCAGGGCGCTATTTGATTGTTGCCGTCGATTTTAGGTTGGGCGGCAACTATGATCCTATTGTCAGCTATGGAGCAGTAGGCGAGCAATTGGCAGCTATGGGCTACGCTGCACGGCCTACGGCTGGGCAGTTAGCGGCGGCTATTTTGCGTATTAGAAGCCGTAAATTACCCAGTTGGCCCGAATTGGGAAATAGTGGCTCTTTTTTCAAAAACCCGTTGTTGCCGCTCGAGCAATATACTACTTTACAGTCAAAATACCCCGATTTGCCCGCCTACCCAGACGAAGATAAGCAAAAAGTAAAAATACCCGCTGGCTGGCTTATTGAAAAAGCCGGCTGGAAAGGTCGTCGAAGTGGAGCTGTCGGTTGCTATGAGCAGCAAGCTTTGGTGATTGTGAACCATGGCGGGGCTAGCGGCCAAGAAGTACTGGCCTTTTCTCAGGCTATTCAGTCTGCTGTTTTAAATCAGTTTGGGGTGTTGTTAGAAAGGGAGGTACAAGTGGTAGGAGAAGGCGAAAGGCAGACGCACACAGGCCGTGCTTATTAAACCGTCTTGCGCCACGAAGTAAGCTTTGCCCCTGCGAGCCCCTGAGGGCGGCAGCAAAAAATAAAGGAGTAAAAACAAGGAGGATGTGTCATGTTCTATCCGCTTTACAAAATACTGATATGCCAAAAATAGATCAAATACTGGTGCTATTACAGACCAATCCGAAGGACAATTTCCTGCGTTTTGCACTAGCGAAGGAGTACGAAAAATCGGGTAAAACGCAGGAGGCTCGGCGATTGTATGAGACCCTAGTAGCGGAGAGCCCCGACTATATTGGCACCTATTACCATCTAGGGAAGCTCTTAGAACGGCAGGATGCGGCGGCCGAGGCGTTTGCGATTTACACCTTAGGAATAAACGTAGCTGCCCGAACGGGTGAAAACCACGCTCGGGCAGAACTACTGGGTGCTCGTTTAGAATTGGGCGACGAAGAAGACTTTTTAGCTGATTAGCCTTTAAGTTTCACTTTCAAGGCTTCTTTTTCTTTATCGGCGGCCTGTTTTTTCATAGCTTCTCCTAACTGTTGGCTAGC
>DAINNZ010000010.1:7022-48239 GCA_036735605.1 Lewinella sp.
AAACTGGCTGTCATATTAGCGAGCATATCGGCACCGGCGCTAGGCGCATTGGGAAGCATAATGAGGTTGGAGTTAGCGTTTTCGCCCATGCTCTGTAGTGTATCGTAGTGTTGTGTAACCACGATGAGCGCGGAAGCTTCTTGGCTATTGATACCTACGCTGTTGAGGATATCGACGGATTCCTCCAAACCCTTAGCGATTTCACGCCGCTGATCGGCGATACCTTGTCCTTGTAGTCGTTTTGATTCTGCTTCTGCTTTGGCTTTGGCCACAATGCGAATGCGCTCTGATTCGCCCTCGAACTCGGCGGCTAGTTTTTCGCGCTCGGCTGCATTGATGCGGTTCATGGCATTTTTCACCGTGATATCGGGATCGATATCCGTAACCAATGCTTTTACGATTTTATAGCCATAGCTTTCCATAGCGTCGGCTAGCTCGTTTTTGATAGCGATAGCAATATCGTCTTTGCGCTCGAACACATCATCGAGCTTTAGCTTAGGCACCTCGGCACGCACCACGTCAAAAACGTAGGCATTGATCTGTTCGTAGGGGTTTTCTAGCTTGTAGAAAGCATCATAGACGTTGGCAGGATCTACCACGAATTGAACACTTACTTTGTTTTTGACGAAAACGTTGTCTTTGGTTTTGGTTTCCACCATCACGTCTAGCTGCTGTACGCGTAGGCTGATCTTGCCCGCTACCTTATCAATAAAAGGAAGCTTGAGATGCAAACCAGGGCCTTTAACGCCTGCGAATTTCCCTAAACGCTCTAGGATAGCCGCCGTTTGCTGCTTAACCGTGAAGAAGCCAGACAGCACCGTAAAAAGTATGATTACGGCTAAAATTCCTAATATCGGCATAGTTATTGATTTAAAAAATTTTGAATGGCTAAGTTACAACTTTAGCCGTAAATGGCATACATGTTCCGACGAATAAAACAAAAATAACGACTAAATAGCCTTGAAACACTATCTTAGCCGGCTCAAGTAGCCTTTACAAACCAAAAGTAACCCAATAAAAAATATGCAACACTACCTTGCTCAGCCTGATGCAGCCCCCTTGCTTACCGACCGTAGCGAGCCTGGGCTACTGCGTATCACGATGAACCGGCCAGCCGTTCACAATGCTTTCGATGACGAACAAATCATTCGGCTCACCGACTTGCTCCAAACTACGGCCAAGGACCCTAGCATCCGTATCGTTGTCTTGGGTAGCACCGGAAAGCTCTTCTGTGCGGGCGGCGACCTCCACTACATGCGGCGCATGGGCAGCCTGAGCTACGAGGAAAACCTGAGCGATGCTAGCCGGCTAGCCGAACTGATGCGTACGCTAGCTACCCTACCGCAACCCACCTTTGCTAGAGTACAAGGCGCGGCGTATGGTGGCGGTGTAGGGCTAATTGCCTGCTGCGATTTTGCCGTAGCAACCCCCTTTGCCAAGTTGGCCTTAAGCGAGGTAAAACTCGGCATTGCCCCAGCCACCATCGGCCCTTACGTAGTAAGAACCATCGGCGAAAAGGCCGCCCGCAGGATGTTTGTGAGCGGAGAGGCCATCTCGGCCGACCAGGCTTTTCAGCTAGGTTTCTTTAGCGATCTTGTGAGCCCCGACTTACTGGATGAAAGCATCCTAGCACGCTCAAAGGCCATTCTACAAAATGGCCCATCCGCCATTCAGGCAGCTAAACGCTTAGCCACCCAAGTAGCCGATGGGCCTATTACACCTGCTATGATAGAGCATACCGTGCGCCAAATAGCCGATATGCGCGATGCCGCCGAAGGCCGCGAGGGCATGAGTGCGTTTTTAGAAAAACGCTCGCCCAATTGGCTGCAACAATAGCTTACAACTCTCTTACCCAGATATTGCGAAAGGCCGTTAGATTACCATGATCTTGTAGGCTGATTACATCAGGGCCATGCGCGCTGTTTTTGGGCCAGCCGATATACTCGGTTGTGCCTTGTATCATGCTGTGATGCTGTACCAAGACCCCATTGTGCAAGACCGTCACATAAGCTGGGCTAATGCGCATCCCGTCTTGATTAAAACGCGGTGCCGTGTAAAGTATATCATAGGTTTGCCACTCGCCCGGTTCGCGGCAAGCATTCACCAAAGGAGGTGTTTGCTTGTAAATACTACCCGCTTGGCCGTTGCTATAAGTGCGGTTGTTGTAGTTGTCTAAAATCTGTATCTCATAGCGGTTTTGCAAAAACAGGCCACTGTTACCACGGCCTTGGCCCTCACTTTCGACCTTGGCAGGCGTGCGGAACTCAAGGTGTAGTTGCATATCCTGAAATTTACGCCTTGTATGGATGCCGCCACTGCCCGGCTTCACCACTAGCGCATCCCCCTCAATCGTCCATTGCACGGCTGTGCCATCGGCATGTACCCACTCGTCGGCGTGAGCACCATCAAATAAAATAAGGGCATCGCTCGGTGGGGTATTCATCGTTTGGCCACTACGCACCACTCTTGGCTCCGGCTCCCATACCTCCGTGGCCTCCGGCGGTAAGCTAAAGGGCTTAGCTTGCGCAAAAAGGCTCAGGCTCAGTAAACAACAACTCAATAGGCAGATCATTGACTTCATACTTTATTCGTTTTTATTCACAAAATACATCCCATCTACTTGATAGAATGGCTGCAAGATAAGCAGAGTTCAGAATAATAATACGAACCCTTACGCACGAATGTTACAGGCGGCAACTACAGCAAGGTGTTGCCGTTTCCCTACGGCTTCATGTATCTTTCCTTTTTGGCTGGCGCAGGGGCAAGTCTTACCAGGTAGCGCAAGTGTGGATGAAGCTAAAAACCGCTGGCCAACGGCAAAGTGGTAAGTATAGGCGGCCAACTAGCCCTTCCAAGATAGCAGGCTAACAAGTATAAGCCCTCCTAACGCCCATCAAAATTCACATCTCCATTTTTGACCACCTCAAAATCGAGCGTGATGATGCCAGCATTGGGGTTATTGATTTGTATGCTAAAGGGTCCAAAGACATTAATAGGTAGCGGATCGATCGCCAGCAAGCTAGGAAAAACCAACCAGCTAGGCCTAAACTCCCAATCGCGGAGACCTAGAATAAGTTGCGAAATTCTAACGATATCACCAATACTGACCTGCCCATCGTTCGTTACATCAGCTGCTAATAGCTGCAAGGGCGCAAGCGTATCGAGTGCAAGGATATGCCGGCGAATAGCCACAATATCTACCACATTCACCCCCGTTAGATCGTCGCCAAAAGTATAAGAAGTAGCAATTCCTAGGCTTATAGCATTATTAGGTCTCGGTAGGCTGTAGGCTCCCATAGCATCTGTATAAACGGTGTCGAGCTGGTTGCCCCAGTTGAAGATCAAGCGTACGTTTTCAACAGGGCTGCCTTCGTAAAGTGCCTGGCCACTCAAGAGCCGCCCGCCCGTATTGCCTTGCAGTCGCTGCCCGTCTAAAGTAAGAGGTTCTAAGCCAAGAGGGTCTAGCCAGTCACTCAGGCGGCTCGCCGCTGTACCGCCACCAATCCAAGCTTGAAAGAGCCGCCCGATAAAGGCTTCTGTGGTGCCAGGGCAAACTGCATTACCGCCACTTAAGTAGCCTCTTACGCGGCGGTTACTGTCATACACACTGCTACCAGAGGCCCCTACTTGAAAGCTTCCCAAATTGTAGAGCATCCTGAAATGATAGCCCCCTGGTGTTACGAGTGTTTCACTCCAGGTTATAGGCCCCGAAAGAATATTCATACCATTGGAACGGCCTAGTTTCTGTATATCTCCCATCGGATGGTGAAAAGCCAATAGGTTGCCACTAACAGCGCCGTCCGACCGATCCCAGCCCGCAAAATAGTGTGTGGTGGCATCAAAAGCTGGATCGGTTAGCTCCAAGAGTAGAAAGTCGTTATCTCTAGCACCCGCTCTAGCAAGGGCACCTGTGTAGGGCGTGAAGCTAGGCTCCGTTTCAGGGTTCCCACAGCCTTCAGCACGGTACCCAAAATCGAAACGCCACAGATCATAGAGCGGCGTGTAACCATCCTGGCAGTGAAAACCTGTAAGAAAAAGTGGCCGACCGTCCGCAACCGTGTTATTCATTAGCGTACCGCTACAATAGCCCGTACCTTCTGCTACGATTACAAGGATGCGCGCAACAGCCGATTTCTCTTCCTCCCAGCCGTCTCCAGCAGAGCAATTAGCATTCACCTGACAACTGTTGGAATTGCCGAATCCTTGTATCGCCTTTTGTGGATTAAAAATATCGGGTCGGGTCACATGATCGGCTCGCCAAATCCGAAAAGCCGGTTGGTCTTCCGAAAAAAACGTGCCTTCATAAACTAGCGTAACCCGATCAGCAGGCAAAAAGCCCGTAAAAAGCCGTTGCGACGAACCTAACTGCTCTGCTTCGATAGGTCGGGTACTAATTCGTTCGTTACCTATTTGTGCAGTGAGCCATAACTTACTGCCGGCTGGCAAGCGCAGTTGGTCGAGGTAAAGCCCCAGGCCGTGGGTGCCCGCTAGCATACACTGAAGCTCCAAACGACCGTTGATGCCGTTATTACGAACCCATTTGCCCGCTATTGCAGGATTAATAGCCAAGGCAATAGGCGCTGCAAAAAGTGGCGATCGAGTATCGCTACCGAGCACGGCTGATGAGGCTGGTGCTTGCGGCGCTAAGACAAGCAAGCCCGACTGCCCTGCTAAGCCTTGGCATAATAGTAGTAGAATAAATAATAGTCGCATGGGATGGGAATACGTAAAAACTAGCACAAAGATAGTTATTTTTGGCGAAGGCTAGCAAGGGCTTTCCGCTTAGCTCAGCAGCTATTGCTTGCTGGCTGCCTCCAACCAACTACCTTCTTGTAGTGCCTCTCCAATTTCTCGGCCAATTTGCTCTAGGTAAGTGGCTGCATTTTCCATAGCATCCGCCAAGTTGCTAGCACGTGACCGGACGGTATAGACGGCTGCCAAGCCGAGTTGTTGGCCTAAGCCTTGCTCCGCATCTCCACAGATAGCAATTAGCGGAAGTTGCCTAGCCTGCGCAACTGCTTGCAGACCTGCAATTACCTTCCCTTGTGCCGTTTGCGCATCGAGCTTACCCTCACCCGTGAGCACTATATCCGCTTTTTCAAGAGAAATACTTAGCTTCGTAATGTTAGCAATAGCCTCAAAGCCTGCTAACAGTTTAGCGCCTAACAGCGCATGCAAGCCACCACCTACCCCTCCAGCCGCAGCGGCACCCGCCACTAACCGAATATCCGGGTAGCCTTGCCAGACTAAGACCTTCGCCAATTGCGCTAAACCTTCGTCTAAAAGGGCAAGCTGCCCAGCAGAAGCCCCCTTTTGTGGTCCATAAACCGCCGCAGCACCTTGCGGACCTATTAGCGGATTGGTAACGTCGCAGACTAGATAAAAACGGCTATCAGCCACGGCTGCTAGGCAGAGGCTAGTGTCGATTTGACGGATCTTTACCAGATTGGCACCAATAGGCGCTAGCGGCCGCGAGGCTGCGTCTAAAAAGCGAAAACCTAAGGCGTGGGCGATACCGATACCGCCATCGTTGGTCGCACTGCCGCCAAGGAAGAGATAAATACTTCGATTCCCAGCCTCTAATGCTGCACGGATCGTATGTCCTGTTCCTAAGGTAGAGGTCAGTAATGGATTGCGTTCTCCCACCGCTAAGAGCACTAGGCCAGAAGCCGAAGCTAATTCAACATAGGCCGTACCTGCTGCTTGTAGGTAGCTCGTCGGTAAGACTCTCCCTAGCGGGTCGCAACTCTCCACATCCACCTTTTCGAGCGGTAAACTATCCGACAGAGCGGCTAACGAACCATCCCCTCCATCCGCCAGCGGGTGTAGCTGCGTAGTGGCCGTGGGGAAAGACTGCAAAATACCTCTTTCCAATGCCGCTGCTACCGCCTTGGCTGGCAAGCAACCTTTGAATTTATCGGGGGCAATGAGTAGATGCATGATCTCCTAGTTAAATTAACGGTTTTGGCAAGCATGCAGGGGCAAAGGTCATTTTGTAGCGCAAGCGTAGCTTTAGATACTTCGTGGAGACGCAACTCATATCCCTAAAGTTGAATCACTTCCACGGCTTCGTGCATACTTCCCGATCGGTCTCGAAGAAAACCCGCGGCTCGCTGCCGCAAAACGGCCACGATCTCTGCTAGGATAGCAAGGGCTATTTCTTCGGGGCTTTCGGCGCCAATATCCAAGCCCATCGGGGCATACAAGGGCTGGAAATCTGCGGAAGAAAAGCCTTCGGCTAGTAGTGATTGCTTGATTTTATCCCGCCTCACCGATGGGCCTAATAAGCCTATGAAAGGTAGCGTTTGAGGAAGTAAAAAACGCAAAGCCGCTAGGTCTTGCTCATAGTCGTGGGTCATTAAGAGCACACAGCTAAAAGCATCGAGTGGAGGAAAAGTAGCCGTATCTCCATAGGCGTAGAGCCCAGCGGCCAGCTCAGCATGGGCCTTCGTGAACTTCCTTAGCTTACCTACCAAGTGAAGCTCCCAGCCTAGTAGCTGCGCGAACTGTCCTAGCGAAAGCACATCATAATTATCGCCAAACACCAAAAGTCGGAGGCGGGGTGGTAACCACTCCCCTAGCAACCTAATAGTTTGCCCCGATTCGTTCACGAGCTCAAAAACAGTTGACTGTCGGGCTGCTTGTAAAGCTTGAGCCGCCTTGTTTACAGTCTCGATGGGCAACTGATAGGTGGCAGCCAGCTTCGTCAATTGAGCTGTTGGATAGAGTTCTCCGCCCATTTTCTGCTTGGTAAGGGGTGCTCCACCGATGAGCTGAAACAACCTACTAGGCGATCGCTTGGCTAACAGCTGCTTTAGCACCGCTATCGGATTGTTTGGGTCTGCAGCAACAAGGGGCACGAATAAAACCCCAATACGACCATTACAACCTAAACCAACACCGATGCCCCGATCTGCTTCCTCGCGGGTATCATACACTACTAGGGAAGGCCGACCGCGCACAATGGCTTCTTGCGCGCGGCGGAGGGCATCCCCTTCTAAACAACCACCACTAATACCCCCTACCCAACGCCCCGAGGTAGTAACCAATAGGCGGGCACCGATACGGCGATAGCTCGACTGCTCTACCTCCACTACCGTAGCAAGGGCGGCCAACTCCCCCACCCCAAGGCTTTCGTAGCAAGCAACAATCTGGCTAATTTCGCGCATGCAGGATTACATTACCTCGCTGTCATAGACGATTACCTTCGTCCAAAGGTGCTTGTTTTTTTCCACAAAAGCAAGGTGGATAGGATCAATTTGGTAAGCATTTTGCGCCTCCACATTCTCGAACCAAAGAATGAAAGCGTAGCTGTAGGTATTATCGACCACCCCGCGTTCCTCCGTGGGAGAGGGCGGGCCAATGAAGGCGCGTTGTACCGATTCAATAGCCTTTAGTTTCGTCAGCTCGTCTAACAATTGCTGCTTTTCGGCTGCTGTTACATCTGGCTTGAGCCAAAAGTAAACCGTGTGGATCATGCCAGGAGAAAGTAGGGGTGCTTCCACTATTTTCTCTACTATTTTTTCTTCTACCACCACTTCTTTACAAGCCGGTAAGAAAGTAAAAAGTAGTAAACCCAGTAAGTATATGTTTTTCATTTGAACGTATCGTTTGTTCCCGCTTCTAACCAGAAAGGTCTAACCAGAAAGGTCTAATCCGAAGGAGGGAGGTGAAAAAAGTTTTGCGCTACAAAGTTACACTTGCCCCTGCACAAAGTGCCAAAAAAAACGGCCGAAGTTAACGCCAACGGTTGGGTGGCTCGCCGAGCAAGTCTGATGTATGCCCAGTGCTACTGGGCTGCTTTCACCGGGAGATGAATGACTAAATCGGCCCAATGAATTTGGATAGCCGAGGCCGAGAGGGAGAAATCGAGCCGTTCTGCGGCTGTTTCACTACTGCTAGCGGTGGCGGCAAATTGGGCAACATCTTTGGAAGCATCATAGTCGTAAGCCCCCCACATAAATGCCTCTTGATTGAGCATAACCGTCCAATTGTTCTTATCCGTAGGGTGGGTAAGCAGCGCATACGTACCGGGTGCGACAGGTTGGGTTTGATCGCCGAAAAGCAAGGGTTGGGAGAAGGTCAATTGAGTAGCTTCATTAGCACCTGTGCGCCACACTTCGGTGAAGGGCACTAAATCGCCAAAGACTGTACGGCCATTGACAGCGGGGCTGCCGTAGTTGATGGTAATTTCAACGCCATCGATAGTACCCTTTAGTTCCTTACGAGGGCTTTTGATAGAGTCGTTTACAACCGTGATCATAAAGTTGCTTCCGCTAGGGATATTTGCGGCATTTTGTTGTGCGCTACTTTCACTAGGTGTAGTAGTTGAGGCACTGGAATCGGTGGGAACGTTGTTGCAAGCAAAGGTAATTGCAACTAGTAAAAGACTAGTAAAAAAAGATCTCATGCAGTATATTGGTTTTGATTATTTACATAACCATTCAGGCGGCAAAAGAGTTGGAAAAAGGACTATTATAGCATCTTAAAAATAAAAAACAAGTCAAAAGACGGCAATTATGTACTAGAAATGAGCTCCTGTCCTTATCTTGCTGCCAGTTGAAAAAAATGGTGCATTATGTTCAAACATCTCTCCTTACTCTTTCTTTTATTTTCACTTTGTAGCAGCTTAACAGCGCAAATGTACACTGCCGCTAGAGCAGCCGCTATTGTACCCGATGCGGTCGCTTTGCGTTACGATGATGGCAACAGCTTACCGAAATACATTGGCCTAGCGGAAGCTAAGCCACAGCCGATGGCCGATGCGGCGGCCTACTTGCGTACCTACCTGCGCCTACCCGAAGCATATCACTTTGAGCTTATCCAATCTGAAACGGATGCCTATGGTATTACCCACCAGCGCTACCGTCAAACGGTAAACGGCTATCCGGTGGTAGGTGGCGTTTATCTTTTCCATGGAAAAGACGGCTATTGGACGCAGGCTAATGGCAGTATTCAACTACCGGATCCTGCTAGTGAGGCACTGCTAATAAGCCCGGAGGAAGCCCTTTACCGCGCTATTCAATTACGCCCTGCCACGGTATATGGCTGGGAAACAGAGATCCCCTTGGCGGATTACCCTAGTCCAGTGCTAACTTGGGTGCCCTACGAGCTCGATTTTCGGCCAGGTAATTTTAGGCTCGCCTATGAAATCTACCTCTACCGTGCTAAGCCACACAGCCATGAACGCCTATTCATCGACGCTGCCACTGGCCAATTGGTGGCCGTAGAAGACCAAATTCACTATCACAATACCCCCGGACAGGCTCGCACTCGCAATAGTGGGCTACGCGACATCATCACTACCTACCAAGGTGACAGCACCTACGTACTGCAAGAAACCACCCGAGGAAAAGGTATTTTCACTTATAACGCTCTAGGGCAAGCCGCCTACCCTTACGCCGATTTTCACGACGACGATAACTTCTGGGAAAACGTCAATGCCCAAAAAGATGAGGTAGCAACCGATTGCCACTGGGGAGCTGAGAAATTCTACGATCTACTACTACGCCTTAATCGCAATAGCATCGATAATGAAGGAGAGGCGCTGGAATCGCATGTTCACTATGGCGAAAACTTAGCAAATGCCTTTTGGGACGGCCGCCGTGCGAGCTTCGGTGATGGCGCTGCCAACGCAGGCATCGATCTGCCTTCCATCAGCCTCGACGTGGTGGCCCATGAATTTACTCACGGTCTTACCAACCGTACCTCTCGGCTGATTTACAGCAATGAATCCGGTGGTTTAAATGAATCATTTAGCGATATTTTCGGTGCTGCCACCAACTTCACCTTTCGCCCCGAGGTAGCCAACTGGCGCGTAGGGTCTGACGTGACCCGCAATGCGCAAGGTATCCGAAGTATGGAAGACCCCAATATCTTTGGTAATCCTAAAGCCTACCAGGGTCAGTTCTGGGTAGATGGCGGCGGAGTACACAACAATAGCGGCCCTTCTAATCATTGGTTCTACCTCCTCACCGAGGGAGGAAGTGGTGTAAATGAGTTTGGTACAGCCTTCTCGATTAACGGAATAGGTTTAGATGCAGCCTTAGAAGTAGCCTATCGCAACAATGCTTTTTACCTTACAGAGAGCAGCACTTATCGCGATGCCGCCTTTAATTCTTTATTGGCAGCGGCCTCAGCCTTTGGCAGTTGTGCTAGTGAAATTGATGAAATTATAGCCGCTTGGCAAGCTGTCAATATCACCGTAGCACTACCTAACCAAGCTATCGCAGCCTTCCGTGTAGATGGGCCATTTTGTAATTTAGACGACACCGTCCGCTTCGTCAACAGTAGCTTGGGCGATAGCTACGTCTGGGATTTTGGCGACGGCAATAGCAGCATCGAACAGTCACCCGAACATGTTTACAGTCACCCAGGTGCTTACACCATTCAACTCAGTGTAGCTGATTGTAATGGTAATACCGATACCCTAGTACAAACAGCGGCGGTCTTATTAGACCCCGACAATGTCTATTGTGCCTTTGATACAATGCCAGTGGCCGATACGCTCACTATCGCCAAATGCAGGGGTGTCCTTTTCGATAGTGGCGGCCCTAGGGCTCGCTACCAAAACCAAGAAGCTAGCCTTTTAACGATAGAAAACCCGGATGGAACTCCCATAACACTCACCTTCATTCGCTTTAGAACAGAAATTTTCAGCGATCGCCTTACTATCTACGACGGTGCGACGACGGAAGCTACGGAGTTAGCCGTTTTGAGTGGTGCTTTACAGCCAGCACCTCTCACCTCCTCTGGGGCTAGCCTGACGCTTCGCTGGAGTTCCAATAGCAGCGGCACCGATGACGGCTGGGAAATTCGCTGGGGTGCCAGCAGCAGCAACCGCCCACCTGATGCCAGTTTCATAGCTGACAGACTAGTAGCTGCCCTTAATCAGCCTATCACTTTCAGCGGCACTGCTGCGGTGCCGGGTCCACTTACCTACGATTTCGGCGACGGTAGTCCTCTTGTTTTTGCGGCAGCCGCTACGGAACATACCTACAGCCAAGCCGGGCAATATAGGGTGATTGCCTACGATGCCAATTGCCATACTGCGGATACAGCCTACCTAGACGTGAGCGTCCAAGCGGGTGTATCCCTTAGCGTGAGCCCGACGCATATCATCGATACCTTAGAAGTTGGTCAAACTAGCCAACACCTCATCAGTGCCCAAAATGAGAGTAGCCGAACTAGCTACTTTCGCCCTATTTTTCCTGATTTTTCTCCGATTGATATCGTTAGCAACCGTACTTTTAGCCTTGGCAACCGCAGTACCAACCACCGTTTTAGCGATTTGCCAGATTGGTTGCCCAATGCTCGCCTGAGCGTCTTTATTGACGGCGATTTCGGTAGCAGTGGTAAACAGGCAGCAGTACAGGTGGAAGGTGAACTAGTGGCCGTGCTCGGTGGCGTGCCTAACCCAGATTCTCGACGTTTACTACTGCAACCTAGCAGAGAACAACTGGCTGCTTGGCTCGCAGATGGGCAAATTGACGTAGAGGTGCGCTCCGCCAATACCGTCTCTACACTCGGTTTTGCTAATTTACATCGAGTCACCTTTAGTTATGATCGCATCGACTATTTGCGTGGCTCCGCCTCTTTTCAAGACAGCATCGGTGCTAATAGCAGTGTGCAGTATCCCTTGCAAATCGTAACCGAAGCGTTACGACCTGGTGACTATATTGACACGCTTTTCTTGTTCAGCTCCAATGCCGAACAAGCGCGCATTCCCGTCGTGGTGCAGCTTCACCTCATGGGGCGCCCCATTGCACAGTTAGATAGGGAACGTATTGACTTTGGTTTTCTTCGTATCTTAGAGGCAGGCAGCCAGGAATTAACGCTTACAAACATAGGTTCCGAAAACCTCGAACTCAGTGCCGCCTCACTCACCGATCCGCGTTTCAGCAGCGATTTTAGTCCCACAACCCTAGCTCCACAGGATCGTGTAAGTATCCGCCTAACGTTTATAGAAAGTGATGAGATGGCGCTCGCAGGGGCAAGTCTTTCCTTTGCAGCGCAAGACGAACTTATCCTATCGACCAATGCTGGCACACTAACCATACCCCTAACAGCTACCGTAGCGGTGCCTCCCCAAGCTTTCCTGAGCCAGCCCGAAGACACCTTGGTCGTTCGGGTAGAAGCGGGTAGCACCAAAGATACCAGCTTAATCATTCGCAATCTAGCTACCGTCACCCCCTTACAAGTAAACGTTGCGCCGGGTCGGTACAGCGCTCAGAGTGAGCAGTTCTTTACCGCCGACCAAAACAGCACCATTCACTTATTTACAGCACTGCCACGCAACTCCACTCCCTTCCGTATGCTGCTCGTGCTGCAAGGCGACTTCAGCTCAACGGCTGAGCGGATTCGATATTTTTTCAATGGCATTAACCAAGGGCTCCTCAATGATAACAACTTAAGCGATAACGAATCAGACAGCCTTTTGGTGGATATACCGCCAGCCTTCACTGCGAATGGAGCTCTCGAAGTACGCATCGAAAATAGTGCAGCAGTAGCTTTCGATCCAGCTTTTGCCAACCGGCATCTCGTTAATCTGTTCCAACCTCAAGCCGTTCCTTGGCTACAAACGCCCAGTCAGGGCATAGTGCTTAGCCCTAACGATAGCCTAGCCCTCCCACTGCGCTTAGATGCCACGCTGCTCAATGCCGGTATTTATGAAAGCTTGGTGAGTATCCTCACGAACGATCCTGCTGCGCCCCAACAATTTGTGCCCCTGCGCATGATTGTGAGCGGCGCCCCGCAGCTTTCACTTGCTGTTGATAGCCTCCAATTTGGTAGTTGGCAAATGGGCACTTCCGCAGAATTACCCCTCCTAATCAGCAATTTAGGTACGGATAGCCTAGTACTTACGAGCCTAAGTTTTGATGATCCACAGTTCAGCACCGAAGCACAAAATATAGTGATAGCACCACGCAGTGGTATTAGTTTACCGATCCGCTTTACCCCTTCAGCCCTCGGTAGCTTCTCAGCGCAGTTGACACTAGAAGGGCCCAGGATAGCTAGCCGCAATGTACCCCTCTTCGGTCAAGGCCTAGCAGCGGCAGAGTTGGTGTATGCCCCCCTTGATCTTGATATCTTTTTACTTAGTAGCCAAGATACTAGCTTCCGATCATTGCTAATTGGCAATACAGGCAACCAAGACCTACGCTACCAGATCGGCCAAAGCCTGGGGCAACTGCTTGTTTGGACTTACGCCTTGAATGAAGGTAGCTACAATGCTAACGTCGCAGGCTTGATTGCCACTACACCTGGCATCAGTGCCAGCAGCACAGCAACCACCGACCCGGGGGAACTACGCGCCGCCCTCACTGCTGCCGAAGTCTTATTCATACCAGACATGCAAGCACCGGATGCGGCCGTACTGGAAAGAATGCAACGACCGATTGCTGACTTCTTGAGCCGAGGTGGCCGGCTCATTTTACTAGGAGGGGAATCTGGCGATGTACCCCTTAAGCTTGGCCTGCTGAGTGGCTCGGTTGTTAGAAGCAATCCGGGCGGTTTACCGGTTGTTCTCACTCCCGCAGATCATCCGCTATTCCTAGGCCTACCCGACACCCTAACGAGCATCGACCGTAGTAGCTACTTAGTAAACGGCCCGCAACAGACGGCCACTGTATTGGGCCGAATGTTTGGTAATCCTTGCATCATAACACGCCAACTAGCGTATGGCGAGCTGATCTATCTCGGCTATTCCTTCGAGAGCAACAGCCCTGAAAGCCAGCAGTTGCTAGCCAACGCATTGCGCTATGCCATTCGGCCAGCCGGAGGTAATTTCCCCGCTTGGCTACAAATTCAAGCTGAAAACGGCCTGTTAGCCCCTGGTAGTAGTGCCGATCATCAAATCAGTCTAAACGCGCGTGGTTTAGCCGAAGGTACTTATACCTACCATGGCTTTGTACGCAGTAATGCCCCAAGAACTGTTCCCATAGCAGATAGTTTACATGCCTTCAATATTCGAATGCATGTGCGTATCGATACAAAAGTAAGCAACGTGAGCGATCTAGCCACCTTGGAAGTCTATCCAAACCCAACGGCTGATAAGCTTTATTTGCAAACCGACTGGCCAGCTGCAACACCAGTGATAGCAACACTCTTAGATAGCCAGGGCCGAGTAATGAAACGGGAAATGATCGTACTGGGTGGCAACACACCTGTTCTTGATTTGGCCGACTTGCCTAGTGGCACCTACCAGCTATTGCTACAAACAGCACAGGGGCAGCGAATTGCCGCTAAATCGGTCGTCCGCTAGTGTGGCCTAAATTTAATTGCTGGCGACTAACTCCTCCTTCGAGGAGTTCTAATAGCACCGATTGGCAACGCTGGCTGGAAGCAAAAGATGCCGAGTGAAAAGGTGTAATTAATTTTGTCCGAGTACTTAACTGTAGCAAAACACCACAACTATAGCCTCCTAGCTGTACAAAAAGTAGAGCACGGAATTACAGCCATATAGAACACTCGTAACCTGCCCACTGCCCAAAAGCCGACGAGGCTGGCTGGCAGTGCGCAGCCCCGAGCGACAGCGAGCCAAGAGGGTGCCGCCACGAAGGGATCCGCCCGAACAAATCACCACCCTTTCAAACATTTGGTGGGCAGTAGCTAATTTGTTAACAGCTAAGTAAAATTCAAATCCAAGAAAATTCAGGATGAGTAAAATATAATTAAGCTTAACTTTATTATAATTTTACTTTAAACTTTTTGTGCTATTTTTAAAAAATACCTTTACCTTTGTGGAGGAATAAGCAATTTGAGTTAGGCAATTGCCTGTATTTAATTCAAGCAGTATGAAAAAGCAAGCTGTCAATAGAAAATACAACTTTCCCGATGCGGATTTATACCAGCGCTGTATGGATAGCATTCGGTTAGCTAAACGGGATATTGCCGAATTTGAGGCTTATGGCTATGATGTGCATCGCCTAAAAGGTTTTCATAGTCGCTGCGAAAAATTTGCTGGCTTACCGGACGATGATGAGCTATTAGGTGATCAGATGGTGGTGACCGACAAAAAATACGCCGCTGCCGAGCAGCTTAAATCGGCTATCAGAGGAGTGATGACTCGGGTAAAAATGAAATACAGCAATCGTAGTGGCCGATACCGTAAATTTGGCACTTCCAAGATGGGCGATATGACTGATGCGCAGCTACTTTTCTGTGGCCGCCGCGTAATTCGAGTGGCCAGAGCACAAATTGATTTCTTAGCAGAAACGGGTTTGAATGAAAATGTGCTTAAAAAGGTGGCCGATGCTTGCCAAACTTTTGAAACGGCTACTAACATACAACACGACAAAATTGCCGATCGCGATATTGCCGTGGAAAATAGAGTAGAAATCGGGAACTTGCTCTACGACGAGTTTATCAAAATCTGCGAAATAGGAAAAGATATTTGGGCAGAGACCGACAAAGCCAAATACGAGAGTTACACCGTGTATGACAGTAACAACGAGCAAAAAAACATAGCCAAGCAAAAAAACAAGGCAGATCAGTCAAAGGACACAAGTATTTAGCGAAAATTCGCTATCTTTACGGCTCATCATTTGAACGCTGTTTTTATGCCTTACGTCAATCTGCGCAATCTACAGTTCTTACTAAAAGAATTCTTAGCCGTAGAAAAGCTCCAATCGCTGCCTCGCTATGCTGATTTTGATGCGGAATTAGCTAATCTGCTGTTAGATACTGCCCAGCAATTAGGGGATCAATATCTCTATCCTTTTTATCGGGAAATGGATAAAAACAAGGCCTACTATCAAGATGGGCGGGTATTTGTCAATCCTGCCGTGGGAGAAGGAATGCGAGCGATGGGTGAGGGAGGCTGGCTCAATGCAAGTTGGGACTACGAGCAAGGCGGGCAGCAATTGCCTCTTTGTGTAACCAATGCAGGCCTCTTTGTGCTGTATGCTGCCAATGCTAATATAGCTGCTTATGGCTCCCTTACAGCTGGTGCTGCCAATCTAATTCGTTCCTTTGCTACAACTGATTTACAAGCCACCTATCTATCTAAAATGATGAGCGGCCACTGGCAGGGCACCATGGCGTTAACTGAGCCGCAGGCTGGTAGCTCTTTGAGTGATATAAGCACTCATTATACGCCAGTAGGAGACGGTGCTTACAGTATCAAAGGGCAGAAGATTTATATCTCGGGCGGCGATCATGATAGTACTGAAAATGTGGTACACCTCCTGTTAGCGCGCAGGAAAGATGGGCCGGTAGGCACCAAAGGTATTAGTTTATTTATAGTGCCAAAATACCGCCCTGAAGGCAGCCAATTGATTGATAATCACGTTACCACCGCAGGCATTTATGGTAAAATGGGGCAAAAGGGCTACGTAGCAGCCCACCTTATGTATGGTGAACAAGGCGAAACGCGAGGCTTCTTGGTTGGTGAAGAGTTCCAAGGGCTCAAACAAATGTTCCTAATGATGAATGAAGCGCGTATTGGCACGGGCCTAATGGCTGCGGCCACCGCTTCTGCTGCCTACTACGCTAGCCTACAATATGCTCAAGAGCGCCCTCAAGGCAGACACCCCGATAATAAAGACCTGCACGCCCCTCCAGTCCTCATCATCGAACACGCTGATGTGAAACGGATGCTGCTATTCCAAAAAGCCGTAGTAGAAGGCAGTATTGCCCTACTGCTACAATGCAGCTACTATAATGATCTAGCAGAAGCACACACCGATCCCGATCTACGGCATCGCTACCATTTATTACTCGAGCTGCTCACGCCAATTGCGAAGAGTTACCCTAGCGAGTATGGCAATGAGGCGGTAAGCGTCGGTATGCAAGTGCTCGGTGGTGCAGGCTATACCGATGATTTTCCACTCGAGCAGTACTTCCGCGACATACGCGTCAATAGTATCTACGAAGGTACCACCACTATCCATGGCATGGATCTTCTTGGCCGTAAGTTGCTCCTAGAAAATGGGAAAGCTATCCAATTTCTCACAGAAGAAATTCAGGCCGTTATCCAAGTAGCTCTAACGCAAGCTACCACCGAAAAGATGGCACAAAACCTAGCCAAAAGCCTAGGCGGCGTACAGCAAGTCATGACTCATCTAATCGGGCTAGCTAAAACGGAGAACCCACGGGTATTCCTAGCCGACGCTACCCTATTTCTCGATTATTTCGCCCTACACGTGCTAGCTTGGATCTGGCTAAAACAAGCCAATACGGCAAGCCAAGGCCTTACACAAGCCAGCCATGAAACAGAAAAGGCCTTTTATCAAGCGAAACTACGCACTGCTCGTTACTTTTTCAGCTACGAGCTGCCTAAAAGTAGCGGACTAAAGCGCATACTACTTAGTGATGAACGCATCCCCTTGGAGGCAAGCCCGAACGATTTTTTGTAGTCCGCTGAAATTTTTTCCTCTAAGTACGCTGGCAAAATTAATTATACCTCCTCACTGGTATCTTTTGCTGCCAGCTAGGAGTACTTACAAGGCAGCTTTTGAAGGCCGCTGCTTTTAGCTCCCTGCCGCTAAGGCTATTGGTTCGCTGCGTTCCAATTAATAGCTCTATCCAAGGCTTCCTCCACAGCATACACATTGTTGACTTTACCTGCAAAAATACTGAAAAAAGCTGGCACTTGGCCAAATTCCAACACCTCCGTTGGGCGACCGTCATCAATGTGATTGGCTTGTAATTTAGCTTTAATGATGAAGCGGCTATGCAAATAATCAAGACCAATACTAGGCTGCAAATAACGCCGCAACTGGGCTAGCATCTTAGGATAATTGGAAGTGGGCTGGCTAGCACAGTGGCTACAATTGGCCGTAGCACTAGGTGAGCAAGTTGCCTCCTGCTCCATGCAACCAAAATTGGGCTCCGCCTCATAGCTCACTCGCTGATGGGTATAGGCTACGGAAGAAAGTGAATGTAGGCCGCTTTTACCATAAGGCATCAAGGAACAAAAAGGGCCATCCATTACAGTGAGTGCAGCCCTAGCAAAAGAAGCTACTGGCCGCACAAAGGCCATCTCGGCTATTTCATGCTGTAAAGGCAATAAAGGCTGATCAAATAAGCGGTGAATACTGTTTATTGAACTGTAAGTAGCGTTCACTACCAAAGAACAACGCAGCTGCTGGAGGATGCCACTCCATCCATCGCGCAATTGCACTACGTAGTTTTGGTCAACTTGTCGAGCTGCTTCTAGGCGACTATAACAATATAATCGAATACGGGGATGCGCTGAGACTAAAGCCCTATAATGCGCCGCCAGTAGTAGAGGATCAAAGCTATCCTCCTTGGCCGCAAACACTGCTTCGAGCTGATCGTAGCAAAACGCAGGATGCTTTTCTACGATTTCACAGGCTAAGCCGAGATAGCGGCAAAAATGCTCAAACTGAGCTGCATCCGTTAGACTACCCCGCCGAGCAATCGCATAATAATGAACAAAATCCCCGTTAATACAAGCTGAAAAATCGGCTCGAAAACGTTCAATGTAATGATCACTGGCCAAAGCCGTTGCAATAGAACGCGGATAATGGTAACCGGCATGTAAACGAGCTTGATTCACCACACTCGCTCGCTGTATAAGTTCCTTTTCTTGCTCCACTAGCAGCACCTCCAAGCCTTGTTCGGCTAGATAATGCGCTGCGTGGCAGCCAAAAATTCCTCCCCCTATCACCAGCGCATCTACTTGCATTTTATCCTTTTTTCTGCTGCTTTAAAGCCCGCATGGCTTGCAGGTAACGCAAGGCCAAGGGTAATATTTTCACTTTACTACTGCTGGCATCATCCGTCCATTTTACAGGGAGCTCATACAGCCGCAGCCCCTGCCACTCTGCCACGGTTAGTAACTCGGTGCTAAAAAACCAGCCGTCGTTCTGCGCACCCCCTGCCATCAAGTCGTTAAGTTTGCTACGGCGTAGAAACTTAAACCCACACATGCCATCACTGAAGCCTACCTTTAGGTAAAAGCGAAGTAGCCAGTTGAATACGCTGCTACTGATTGCTCGCTTCCAACTACGCCCAATCACTTCCGCCGAAGGATGCAAACGGCTGGCATACACTATATCCGCTTGATCTTGCGATAGCACCGTAAAAGTCTGTAAAAAATGAGGCAGATCGGTCGCCAAATCCAAATCCATATAACCTACCAAATCGGCACTGCTTTGTGCCCAACTAGTTTTAAGCGCTAAACCAACACCTTTGCGTGGTACACTGAGCCATTGCACCGCTGGGTATTCTTCACTCAGTGCCGCTGCAATAGCGCGGGTAGCGTCCGTGCTGCCGTTATCAGCTATTACAATACGCCATTGACCTGGCTGCGGGAAATGCTGGGCTAAAAACAGATGCAAAGCGGCTACCTGCTTGCGCAAGGTAGCCGCTTCGTTGAGCACCGGAATGGTGACATCAAAAGTGGTCATCGTTTGAGTTATCTACTAGCGGCTACCTCGGCACCAAAATCGAAAATAATACTGAATCGCAAAGTATTATCTAAAGGATTCCTCGCATTACTCGTAGGGATCAGGTAGCTAAAATTCAGACCAAAGATATTATATTTCAAACCTAATCCAGCTGTTAGATATTGGCGGTTCCCCTTGGTGGCATTTTCGTAAAAATAGCCTGTTCTTACAGCAAATTGTTTATCATACCAATACTCCGCACCTGCTGAAAAAGTGAACTCTCTTAGCTCTTCGCCGAAGCCGCCGGGCGCATCGCCCCAGCTACTAACGATAGCGGAAATGGGAGACTGATTGCGCCGCTCTCGGTCATCGCAATCTTCTCCTAAACAAGGGGTAGGCACGAGTAGCTTGTTCATTTCGCCCGTCAAGGTAATGGTATTATATTGATCCAGCTCGAAAGTATAAGCGGCACCTAAACCAAAGTTAGCGGGCAGGAAATCGCGTAGTGTATCTTGGGTATAGGTGATCTTCGCACCAATGTTGGTGATAGCCATCCCAACGGCAAAAGCATTGGTGCGGCCGCCTTTGGTTCTAATCCGATCATTGCGAAAACTGAAACCCAAATCGCCAGCAAAAGACTGTCCTACCTCTAAAATATCGGAGCCTACCTGCTGCCCCGCAGCTAAGTTGGAATTAATATATTTAAGCGTAAGACTACCACTGAAACGATCCGATAGCTTGCGCGAATAGGCAGCCGCTAGCTCAAATTCATTGGGTTTACCCACGCCCAAAGGCTGGGCATTTTCATCCGTGTACTGAATATCTCCTAGGCTAAAGTAGCGCAAAGAACCCCCAATGGCCTGAATATCGTCTAGCTTTTTATAGCCTGCCAAATAGGCTAAATAGACGTCGTTCAAGCCTAAGGCTTGCAACCAAGGAGTGTAAGTAGCACTCATGCTTAAGTCTTCCTCGGCAAAAGCCCAACGGCTAGCGTTATAGTGAATCGCGTTCGCATCTGGTGAAAGCGCTAAGCCCACATCCCCCATCGCCGCACCGCGCGCATCGGGTGCTATGCGCAAAAAGGGAACGGCGCTCACCACCGTGTTCACACAAGGGCCACCAGTGGTTGGGTTCACGAAGCCTTGATCCGTTTCTGCGCAAGCCGTTTGTGCCTGTAAGCTGATACCAAAGAGACCACAGCAAAAAGCTACGGCAAGATTAATTTTGAGTAGTTTGTTCATTATCAATACAATAAGTAATAAAATTTTTGGCGAGCAGTACTCAATAGGTCGTCTCATCCTGCCCGCCTCATTAGAATGCTCTTCCTCTAACGAATATTGAGCTACTTAATTTTCTTAACGTTTGGATGATCGACCTTATTTTTTTGCACCTTGCTCAAAAACAGCCCAAAGGTAAGGCTTATTTTCAACTTATTCCGTGCTTTCTCAACAACACTTTGGCAACGCCCTTTCGCCACCAACCGAAGTAGCTACACGCCGGTTTGTTATAGTCTTCCAATGCAGGATTTACCTTCGGTGCTACTGCGTGGTGTGAATTCTGGGTTGAAAGACTATATATAGGCTACACTTGCGCTCAGAGATGACACTTGCCCCTGCACTTTGTGCCAAAAATCAACTTTTTTTGCTCATTGGACTGTTGTCGGCCTCTCTACGGTAGATTACCCGCTGCACCTCCGGGGAGCGGGGAATATGTGCAAGTACGTATTTGTTGGCTTTCGCAGGGGCAAAGCTCCGTTATAGCGCAAGACTTTTTGGAAGAAGTATTCTCTTGTCTTCGATTCTTATTTGCGCCCCTAGGGTGGATTGCTTACATTTGCAGCAGCAGCCGGCCGGCGAATAATTTTACAAGCCTTGTGAGATTGCTTGCCTGTAAAAGCTGCTGATAAAATAGCCCAACCATGTCAAAAGATATTACCGTTCATTCCGAGATAGATCCCCTAAGGAGGGTTTTAGTGCATAGGCCGGATGCTGGCACCAGCCGTATCTCGCCCAAAAGAGCCGAAGAGCTGCTCTTTGACGATATCGTACACCTTCCTAAACTGCAAGAAGAGCACGATGTGTTTACTAGCCTACTACGGCAGTTCCTAGGCGCGAAAGAAGTGCTAGAAATCGCGGATCTATTTCAGGAAGCCCTAGAATATGATCTGGAAGCCAAGCAAGAAATGCTAGAGCTCATCATTGAATGGGAGGAGCAGCCCAAAAGCATATTGGAACAGCTCATGGCCCTCAATCATGCAGAGCTGACCGATATCCTTATCACGGGCTATTGGGCTAGAGAGGAACACGTACTTTTTGATCCCATCCCAAATTTTATTTTCACGCGGGATGTAGCTGTTACGGTGAATGACCACATCATCATCACCAAGGCAGCGAAGGAAGCGCGTTTTCGCGAGAATTTCATCACACGCTTTGTAATGTGGGCGCACCCGCTGTTTGCCCCATTACGCAAGGCAGGAAAAATCATCAACTTAAACGATGTAAACATCTTCCCACCTTCGAAAAACGGGGAAAAAATCAGTGTAGAAGGCGGCGATGTGATGATTATGAACAAAGATCATTTGCTCATTGGCGCTAGCGAACGATCTACGGCTTATGGCATCCGCAGCTTGGCGGAAAAGCTATTTGAGAAAAAGGTAATCAAGAACCTGGCTATGGTTAATGTGCCTGCCGAACGTTCTTTTATGCACCTCGATACCATATTTACACAAATCGATCAAGATGACTTTGTCTGCTTCAAACCCATTATCATAGATGGCGTAAACGCTTCGGTGGAGGTATGGCGGGCCGACGGCAGCAGTGCCAGCTACGTCAACCTTAAAGATTATATTCTACAAGAAATCAACCCGAAGGCACGCTTCATTTACGCGGGTGGCGGTAAAAGCCCTTTTCAGGAGCGAGAACAATGGACGGATGCTTGTAACTTGGTAGCCATCAAGCCAGGCGTAGCGGTTACTTACGATAGAAATCCGGTTACAGAAACGGCCTTCGAGGCGGTGGGCTACCGTGTGATGCACGCTAATGATTTGCTCAAAGCCTTTGCCGATGGTATCATTCGGCCCGATGAGATCAAAAAAACAATCATTACCCTCCCCAGTTCTGAATTAAGCCGAGGGCGAGGAGGCAGTCATTGCATGACCTGCCCGATTAAACGCGGATAAGCCAATCGTCCATAAACCAAAAGGTAAGGCTATGCTAAACCATCGAACGACTAAAAGGGTTAGGTATGGAGAGACAGACCAGATGGGATACCTCTACTACGGTAATTATCCGATGCTGTATGAAATTGGTCGGGTAGAAATGCTACGCTCCTTAGGACTCACCTACGCCAGTTTAGAGGAGGAGCACCAAGTCATGATGCCCGTAATGAGCTTACAGATGCGCTATGTTCGGCCAGCGAAATACGACGAGCTACTCACTATTTCTACTACTTTGCGGAAACTACCGATTAGCAGCATCACTTTCCAAGTAGAAATCTTCAATGAAGCAAGCAAACTGGTCAATGGCGGTAGTGTAAAACTCTGCTTCGTTGACAAAAAAAGTGGTCAAACGATCGCACCGCCTTCGGTTTTGTTGCATAAACTACAACCATATTTTGAGCGATAAAAAAAAGAAATGGAGTCTAGCGAGTTTGCAAGCATGGGTAGAGAACCTGCCGATTATCAATGTATTGGTAACTTACAGCAAGCAACACTCTTTGCCAGGCTTTCAGGGCGTTCCGATCTACGAAGTAGCTGAATTCGTTTGGTTAGAATCTAGGCGCGACGATCTTTTTACCCGGGCGAACAGCATAGCATTCAGCTTTTTTCTTTCCTTATTTCCTTCTTTACTGACACTTTTTACGCTTATCCCCTTTGTCTTAAACGTTTTAATTCAGTGGTTTCCGGCGCTGACAGATTTCAACCAGACCTTGTATGAGGAAATACAGCGGGTGATGCCTGGCCAAGCAGGGGATGTACTCTTTGGTTTTATTCAAGAAATAACCAATTCTCAAAAGTTAGGCTTATTGAGCTTTGGTATGCTCCTAGCAATCTATTTTAGCAGCAACGGAATGCTAGCCATGATGGTAAGCTTCGAGAAATCGTACACGAAAACCTTTCGAAAGCGAAGTGGTTTCCGAAAGCGGATGGTCGCCGTAGCACTTACTGGTTTGTTAGGGCTTTTTCTGGCAGCTTCAGCAATTTTAGTGATTTTGGGTGGCAACATCATCCGTTGGCTCACCGACTTGGTGAACCTAACGCAAGCTAGCACTTTCCTGATTGATGTATCGCGCTGGGTCGTGATGCTCTCACTGTACTATTTTACCATTGGTAGTTTGTATCGTTTCGGCGCCGCTACCTACAAACGCTTTAGCTATTTTTCGCCAGGGGTTACCTTAGCTGCCCTCCTGAGCTTGGCCACGAGTGTAGCCTTTAGCTTTTATGTAGATGAGTTTAACCGTTACGACACCTATGCCAAGTTTTATGGCTCCATCGCTACCATCATCATCGTAATGCTTTGGTTACAACTGAATGCACTCATTCTTTTGATCGGCTTTGAACTCAATGCAGGTATTGCCGTTCACCGAGACTTCAAAGAACAATTGCAAGAGCTACGAGAAGAAGAATAAGCACTACAAGCGGTAAGCAGGCTATACAATACTCCTTCATGAACCGCCTAACAAGTCTAATAAGGGAATTCCTTAAGCAAGAAACGAGCAAATACAACAACATAGCACGAAAATAAGCGTTTTAATTAAGGACTTCACTTTTATTCATATCTTTCACCCATGAAGCAACAAATTATACTATTCTTTTTCTTGGCAGCCATTTTCTTGGTGCTTGCTAGCTGCGATCCAGCACCTGTGAAAGAGTCTAACCAACGACTGGCAACTCCAACGAAACCTAGCGCAGCCACGAACCCAATGGCAACTACCCAATTACCTCCTTCTCCACAGCCAGCAGCAGCGCCAGTAACCTATAGTTCAACCTATACGCCCAAAGGCGTAGAAGCCGCCCCTACTACCTATGCCAGCGCAGCAGCCGTTGCAGCGCCTATCATTGGCAACTGGGTCAATACAGAAGAACCCGACGAAACAGTGGTATTTACCGACCACAGTTACGAGACCTATTACCAAGGCCAAAAAGTGGTGGAAGAAGAAATGACCTATCACCCTAATTGCCCTGCCGATTGCAGTGGTGGCCAGTCAGTGGGCATTCCTTGTTTTACGATCAGCAGCCAATACGGCAAAGACTGCTTTGGCATACTACGCATAACAGAAAATGAATTGGAATTGACCCTGCTCGGCGTCAGTACGGCTACCATCCTTTATCGCCGTATTCAGCCCTAAAAAATTAGCGTTGTTCGGCAGGTCATGAACGAGCGATCACGTAGTAGCAGCGAAGCAAAACGCAGGCGCAGTCTTGCTGCGGAGCGGCTTTTCAACGAAGTATAGAAGAAATTTTCGCTACGCGGCTAGTTCGCTACGCGGCGGCTGCCTGCTGCGGTCGTGGTGCCTGCTTGTAGCCGTTTGATGGCTCGCCGAACAACAACTTTATTATATAGTCTTTCAACCCAGAATTTCGCTACGCGTCTACTGCATTGGAAGACTATAGCATGGCTTTGATCTGCGCCACAGGCACGCTAGGAGCTTCCTCCCAGGGAATCATGCTATTAATCAAACGAAGCTGAGAGAAATGTATTAAATCCTTTTCTCGTATCACGGCCGTTTTTACAAGCCCCTCGGCCAATAACTTAGCTCGGCGCGTACCCCTTAAAAGCGGCGAAGCGGGTGTGTACCAGCTACTACCATCGAATAAAGCAATATTAGCATAGCTAGCATCCGTCAAGAAACCATGCTGCACAATCACAATGTCGTCGCACAGACCTCGATTGGCTAACAGCTGATTGATCAGCACCCGATTGGCATATTTTTTCGCATAGCGCAATTGATTCCCATCCACAAGTTGCAAGGAAGTTACTGGCTTGATTGTGTAAGGCGTGTGCTCCATTTCCTCAATATGCTCCGCATACAAAACCCGTACCTTATAAACACCTTCACTAGGCAAATCAGCTGCTTCTAAAACCGTTTGTAAACGAATAAGTGGTGCTTTAGGGAACAGCAATTTCCTAGAACGCTCTAGTCGTTCTTGGTGGTAGTCCAATAAGGGGAAATGACCGTTTTCCAACCGAATGGATTCGAGGAGTAGTTGTTCTCTAATAGCTCTTAAACTTGACAAGGCGTAAACTGCGGCTAAAGTAATGATTTTATCCTGAACTTGTACAAGCTATCCGTATTTTTATCTTAACAACTAGGCATTTATACTAAAAATGAATTCGCCATGCCTATTCTTCCTCCTTGCCGTTGGCGAACAAAAAGGGGAATAAGCGATTTATCCATTTAAAAGTGGAATTTTTATTTTTGCCCGTAGCTCGGCATATTCATCTTCCCAACGACTCAGAGCGGTGATTCCGCCACCAGTTCTGAAAATCATTTGTTTTCCATCCCTTGCAGGTTCCATGTAACGGATCAGCACACAGCTATCGACGCTTTGACCATCAAAATGAAGTGCAATACCGCAGTAATAGCCCCTCGCTTCTTCCTCTGCGGCTCTGATGATGGCTAGTGTTGCAGGCTTCGGAGCACCACTGACAGAGCCTGCCGGTAGTAAGTTCGCAATTATATTCCCAAGTTGCGAAGGCCAATCGGAAGGTAATTCTCCACTAATAGCACTACTAGTTTGCAAAAGCCCGCCCCTAGGCGTCTGAATGCGGTCTAAATATCGGTAACTATCTACCCTTACTCTTTTGGCTACTTGACTGAGATCGTTTCGGATTAAATCCACGATAGTAGCATGTTCCGCTATCTCTTTTTCGCTTTCCAGCAAGGCTGCTTGCCCAGCTACCGTATCCAGTGCCGTGCCCTTCATTGGGTAGCTAGAAATGCGGCCCTGCTCATGGATCTTCACGAATATTTCCGGGCTAAAACAAACAAACTGGCCCGCCAAATAGATACGATAGGGTGCCGCAGCATATTGATATACCTCTGCTAAAGTAGCTGACAATTCTACCCGATTAGGCATCGTCAGATTAGTCAGAAAACTATCTCCACGTTGTAAACCTGCCTGCACCATCTCGAAAGCCCTACGATAACGAGCCTCGCTCACAAATTCAATCCCACACAACAAATCGCCCGGAGGCGGTAAAGAAATTGTTAGCTTGGGATCGGGAAAGCACGGAAAAGCAAAGCGCAAATCAGGGTCTGTAAGATATTCTTCCTCCGACCACAGCAGGGGTTTACGCTGCTCAAAGTCGATGAGCAGAAAAGCGGCTTTGCGCTGCCGTCCTAGTACATTGAGCCGCTCTATCCAGTTTTCACTTATTTCCACCACTACGATCTTACACTGTGGGTTAATAGCCCCCCCAATACCTTCGCAAGAACCATTCTAAGGTCAAGAACCCTAGTAAGCCAAAGAAAAGCCATTTCAAGTTAATCACCGAGCGAGTATTAGTGGTGGCATACAAAATGGGCTTCACCCTTCCACTAGCCGCTAACATAGCCGGCAATTGATCCATTTGATTAGGCAGTAAAAACTGCCCGCCGAAACGGTCGCTTACTAAACGTAGTAACCCATGATCTGCTTCTAGTACAATGCGCTCCACGTCCACTGATTGGACACTGAACTGTCCATCGAATAGTAACGATTCGCCTCCCGTATTGGTGGTTGCGCGAAAGCGATAATTACCCACCGGTAGAATGCCCGCATCTAAGGCATAGGCATTTCCCTGCCGGTTGAAGGTGTAATTGAATTCCTTTCCTGCCTCATCGCTAATAACCAATGTAGCCTCTGCTTCATTAACCAGCTCGTAATTGCTATTATACAGCTCCGCATCTAATAAAATAGATTCGTTCTCGTCAAAAATTCGCTTAGCCGTACTTACCCGAAAGCGCCGCTTATCTTCCTGCACGCTCAAATACTGACTTACTTGGCTTACTAGCTCATCGAAACGCTGGTGGTTTTGTTGATCGAGATAGTCAAATAAACGCCATTGCCAAAGCCCCGTGGCAGCCAATACAGCGGTTCGACTACCTCCCGACTCACCTAACACCAACAAGGGGTAATCCGTATCCACCCGCCCAATGCGTTGTAGTAACAAAATCCCGCTGTTAGGGCCAGCCGTAAACTCTCCGAAAGGGGCTTTCAAAGGCGGATACCTCGGCAAAGCTTGACGCAACTCCTCGCTCAGTGTAAATAGATTGAAATTGCTGGCCACTCGGCCACTTACGTCATTCGGGTTGGCATTATTGCTGCGTATCGTTAGCAGCGATTGGGCGGCATTGAATTGCTGCATATTAGTCTCCTCCCCTACTATGAACCAAGTAGGCTTGCGTAACGTTCGCAAGCTGCTAAGCAAAGGCTCAACACTTGCCTTATTCGTTGGAAGCTGATGTAAAACGACTAGGTCAAAGTCCCGCAAATCGCCTGTAAAATTACGCGCATAAGCCACTTCTACTTCATTATTTTCTCCCTTCTGCAAGGCTTGTCTTAAAGCCGTAATATCAGGGTGCGGGGCAGCCGCCAACAGTAATATCTTCTGCCGTGCGTCCAACACATCGATAAAAATATCCCGACTATTATTAGCCGTACTTACCTCGTCGCCAATACCACTTAGCGCAATCCGGTATCGCTGTACCCCTGCCGCCTGAGCTGTTAAGATGATTTCACGGGTTTGGAAAAAATCGTTTTCGTTGATGCTAATTTCTTCGCTATGTAATGGCTCCGTTCCAGCTCCTACCACACGACTAACGCTTAGCCGGCTCCTAGCCCCTGCCGCATTGTATGCACTCAGATCAACTTGAATAGAAAAACGATCCTTGAGGTAGGCTATTTTATTGTGAAAAACCCGTCGCAGCACTAAGTCCCGCCGCTTGGTCGTATCGCCTAGGCCGATAGTATAAACGGCTGCTTGAAACTGAAGGTTGCTATAGGCGGGGTTGGCACCCTCGTTATAAATACCATCGGAAGCGACAATGACAGCACCTAAGTTTTGGTTAGTATATAGGTCGCTCACATGAGCTAGCGCATCTTGTAAATTACTGCGCTTGTCGCTGAAAGTAATTTCCGCTCCCTCTCGCACAGCATCGCCAAACTGATAGACCCGCACCTCGTAGTTTTCCTGTAAACTGGCTAGCAAATTTTGCCATGCAGCTTGGTAAGCTACCGTATCTGTACCTAGCCCAATGCTCTCCGAAACGTCTTGCGCTACCACCACCACTGGCGGCTGTACTTCTTTCTCTAGGTACTTCAGGAGCGGAGATAGCAAAAGTGCTGCCATCGTCGAATAGACCAACCAACGAACCGTACCTAGCAGCCAATTAGCCCAGCTACCCTTCTCTTGAAAGGTCTTATCGCGAAAGTAAAGCAGCAGCGCAACTCCTAAGCCAGCTAGTGCACAGAGTAATAAAAACCAAAGCGGATATTCAAATGTAAGTCCTTGCATATTCTTGTTTCAGAAGCAGCCCCAAAGCTACTCCATAAACTTGTAACCAACCCCTCTAACTGAAAGAAAGTGTACTGGAAGGCGCGGATCCGGTTCAAAATACTTGCGAAATGAGAGAATAAAGTTGTCAATAGTGCGCGTGCTAGGATACACATCATAGCCCCAAACCGACTGCAAAATCTGGTTGCGGCTCACCACTTCTCCCCTGCGCTCTATTAATAATTTGAGAAGCATAGCCTCTTTTTTTGTAAGCATAAAATCCCCTTCGTTTCCCGTTGCTTCAAAGGTTATAAAGTTAATTTTTGCCTGCCCGAAAGTGAAAACATCTGGCTGCACAGATTCCGACTTGCTCGTCCGCTCAATTAAACGGCGTACCCGAAGCGCCAACTCTTCAAATACAAATGGTTTAGTCAGGTAGTCGTCGGCGCCCTTTTTTAAACCTAAAATGCGGTCTTGCGACTGATCTTTAGCCGTTAAAAAGATGATCGGCGTCTCCCGATTCGTAAGCCGAATCTGTTCACAGATCTGAAATCCATCTGCTTCGGGTAGCATCACATCTAAGATGATTAAATCAAAATACTGCTCCGTAGCACACTTAATTGCGCTTCGGCCATCAATAGCTGTAACGACCTCATAGCCATCCAGCTCAAAGTTCAGTTTAACCGTATCTCGGATGTTAGCTTCATCCTCTACTAGTAATAATCGTGACATCTAGTTCGCTTTATGTGTTCGTTTCGTCTTGCGCCTTCCAATAGCCTTGCCCCTGCTTTAGCCATTCTATTACGAATTTTCAACCCCGCGTTGGCTATCGCTCCGCTCGCGGGGGCAAAGGCAATCTTGTAGCGCAAGACCTACTTGAAACAACCTTTTAGTAAACGATAAGTTGCTACGGCCAAGCGCCGAAGAAGCATAAAAGACACAAAACTGACGAATAGCTGACCGCTTTAGCAAGCCGTACCAAACCACCGCTGTATCTTTGTCTTTCAAAGTAATGAATCCCCCCCTGCGACTATGCCTCGTATCGAAGAAATTTTCAAGCAGCGCATCCTTATCTTAGACGGTGCCATGGGCAGCCTTATTCAAGGCTACGGCTTACGAGAAGAAGATTACCGCGCCCAGCGTTTTGTAGATAGTGCCATCGACCTGAAAGGAAACCATGACCTTCTAGTGCTTACTAGGCCTGATGTGATCGCTGAAATTCACCGCGCCTACCTCGATGCAGGTGCCGATTTAATAGAGACTAATACTTTTAGTGCTACGTCCATCGCACAAGCCGATTACGGGATGGAAGCTGCCGTGTATGATATTAACTTTGAAAGTGCTAAGCTAGCCAAACAGCTTTGTGAAGAGTACACGGCAAAAGATCCTTCCAAACCTCGCTTCGTAGCGGGTGCTGTAGGGCCTACCAACCGAACACTATCCATCAGTCCGGATGTGAACGACCCGGGCTACCGCGCCATCAGCTTCACGACGCTATCAGCTGCTTACTATGAGCAAATCCGTGGATTAGCCGATGGCGGTGCCGACCTTATCCTCATCGAAACGATTTTTGACACCCTGAATGCCAAAGCAGCGCTGTTCGCACTAGACAGTGTCCGCCAACAAATTAATCGCCCACTGCCCGTCATTATTTCTGGCACCATTACCGATGCTAGTGGGCGCACCTTAAGCGGGCAAACCGTAGAGTCCTTTTACATTAGCGTAGCGCATGCCAACCCTTTGTGCATTGGCCTAAATTGTGCTTTGGGTGCTCAAGAAATGCGCCCCCATCTAGTAGCGCTTAGCAAAATCGCCAACTGCTTCGTTCATGCCTACCCTAATGCAGGCTTGCCGAATGATATGGGCGAATACGATCAGGGAGCCGATGAAATGCAAGGCTATATCCGCGATTTTGCTGCGATGGGCTTCGTCAATCTAGTAGGGGGCTGCTGTGGTACAACACCGGCTCACATTGCCGCCATGACCAAAGCGGTAGTCGGTATTCCCCCCAGAGTCTTGCCACAAAACGAAGCTTTCACGATGCTCAGTGGCTTAGAGCCGCTTATCATCCGGCCGGAAACCAATTTCGTCAATATTGGCGAGCGCACCAATGTAACCGGCTCAAAGCTCTTTGCTCGGCTCATCAAAAACGGCGATTACACAGCAGCACTGGAAGTGGCCCGCCAGCAAGTAGAAGGCGGCGCACAAGTAATTGACGTCAACATGGATGAAGGGCTCCTGGATGGTAAAGAAGCGATGGTTACCTTCCTCAATCTATTGATGGCTGAACCAGACATTGCCAAACTGCCCATTATGATTGACTCCTCCAAATGGGAAGTCATCGAGGCTGGCTTGCAATGTGTACAGGGCAAATGCATCGTCAACTCTATCAGTATGAAAGAAGGAGAGGCTGAGTTCCTACGCCAAGCCCGCCTCGTTCGGCAATATGGTGCTGCGGCCGTTGTAATGGCTTTTGACGAAAAGGGGCAAGCCGACACAGCCGAACGGAAGGTAGCCATCTGTACCCGAGCCTACAAACTACTTACCGAACAACTACAGTTCCCGCCCGAAGATATTATTTTCGACCCTAACATCTTTGCCGTCGCCACAGGTATTGAAGAGCACAATAACTATGGCGTAGATTTCATCAACGCTACGCGTATAATCAAGGAACGCTGCCCAGGCGTGAAGATTTCAGGTGGCGTGTCGAACGTCAGTTTTAGTTTTAGAGGTAACGATGTTGTGCGGGAAGCTATGCATGCCGCCTTTCTTTACCACGCCATCCGAGCTGGCATGGATATGGGCATCGTAAATGCAGGCATGATCGAAGTATATGAAGAAATACCAAAAGATTTAAAAGAGTGCGTTGAGGACGTACTGCTCAACAAACGGGAAGACGCCACCGAGCGCCTTATGGAACTCGCTGAAAGCCTACGGGAGGTGGGCGGCAAACAAGTCGTTAAAGACTTAGGCTGGCGGGAAAGTAGCGTCCAGGAACGGTTGCGGCATAGCCTAGTGAAGGGTATCACGGAATTCATCGAGGAAGATACAGAAGCAGCTCGCTTGCAGTATCCCAGGCCCTTACACGTTATAGAAGGGCCTTTGATGGATGGGATGAACGTGGTGGGCGATCTGTTCGGTAGTGGCAAGATGTTCTTACCGCAGGTTGTTAAGTCGGCCCGAGTAATGAAACGCGCGGTTGCCTATCTGGAACCCTTCATCGCTGCGGAAAGAGAACAAGCCATCGCGGATGCCCAAGCACGTGGCGAAACCACCCAGGCTGCTCGGCCAGAGGATGCCTTCAAGGGTACAGTGCTACTCGCTACCGTGAAAGGCGATGTACACGACATTGGTAAAAACATCGTAGGGGTGGTGCTGGCCTGCAATAACTATCGCATTATTGACTTAGGCGTGATGGTACCTACCGCTACCATACTAGACGAAGCCGTCAAAGCTGGCGCAGATATTATCGGCTTAAGTGGCTTAATTACCCCCTCGCTGGATGAGATGGTAAACGTGGCCACAGAAATGGAACGACGTGGCATGAAAACCCCCTTACTCATAGGCGGTGCCACCACTAGTAAAACCCACACCGCCTTGAAGATAGAACCTACCTACAAGGGGCCGGTGCTGCATGTCTTAGATGCCTCGCGAGCGGTAACCGTAGTAGGCCAGCTACTGAATGAAGAGGAAGCCGAAAAAGAGCAATACCTAAAGGCCATCCAGCAAGATTATGAAGCCGTAAGGCAGCACCGAGCTGGGCAAAAATCAGCTAAACAGTACCTCACCATCGGCCAAGCAAGGGCTAACAAATGGTCGTTCGACTGGGCTAATTACACGCCCCCTCGCCCTACTTTCACAGGCACAAAGGTATTTGAGGAATTCGACTTAGCGACTTTAGTGCCCTTCATCGATTGGACGCCCTTTTTCAGTTCTTGGCAACTAGCTGGTAAGTTTCCAGCTATTTTAGGAGACGAGATTGTAGGAAAAGAAGCTACCCAACTCTATACCGATGCGAAAAAGATGCTAGCGCAGATCGTGGAGGAAAAATGGTTGACCGCCAAAGGAGTGATTGGTTTTTGGCCGGCGCAAGGTATTCCGCAAACGGATACTATTGCCGTATTTGCCGACGAGGCCAAGCAACAACCCCTTACCTTCCTCTACCATATCCGCCAGCAGGCAAAAAAAGCTAAAGGCTTAGCCAATGAAAGTTTGGTAGATTTCATCGCGCCAGCAGAAAGTGGCCAAAACGATTGGATAGGTGGCTTTGCAGTTACCACTGGCATCGGTATTGAAGCCCGCGTGAAGGCTTATGAAGCAGCCCACGACGACTATGAAGCCATCCTGCTCAAAGCGCTTGCCGATCGCTTAGCAGAAGCCTTTGCAGAGTGTATGCACCAGCTAGTACGACGACAGTACTGGGGCTACGCGCCTAATGAGGCTTTCGATAACGACGCCTTAATTGCTGAAAAATATCAAGGAATTCGGCCTGCTCCCGGCTATCCTGCCTGCCCAGAACATAGTGAGAAAGAGAAGCTTTTCACCTTGCTGGATGCTCAGGCCGCCACGGGTATGCAACTTACTGAAAGCTTTGCAATGTATCCAGCGGCCAGTGTGAGCGGATGGTATCTTAGTCACCCACAAGCCCACTACTTCACCGTTAGAGGCCTCCAAGACGATCAAGTAGCCGACTACGCTCAGCGCAAAGGTTGGGATGCCCAAACTGCCGAGCGTTGGCTGGCCGCTATCCGATAGTTCCGCTGCCATTCATACAGAAAAAACACAATTACCGCCAAGTATTCCACGGCCAGTAAGTAGTAGTTCTCTTCATAGGGAAAGCTAGTGTAGTTGGTATAGGTAAGTACAATTAAGAAAGACCATAGCAACGGAAAACGCCAGTTCGTAAAACAACAAAGTACAATCGGTAGCGATAAATACCAAGGGTGTACGGTAGTTGCCGCCAATAGGTAAACGCAAAAACTAAACAGCCACAAGTTCGGCAGTATTAGCCAGTTGGCAAGCGGCTGGCTAAGCCATGTAGCTGGCTTTATTCCCCACTGTACAGGCAGTAGGCTAGGAAATAAACGCTCATACACTCGCCGTATAAAAGTTCTCCAATTGGGCAAGCCGCTCCGCTGATACAAAGCTTCCACGAAAGCAAAGCCTAGAATAATAGCCGCTGCCACTTTCCCCATCGCAGGGCCTATCTTTTCGATTTGATTCCAGCCGGTTTGGTGGTAGCCAATTTCTCGGGCAATGTAGTAGAGGCTAGCATTAAACTCAAATTTGCGAAAGTATAAATCTAAGCTACTCCCAAAATTGGCAGCCAAACCGGCTAGTAGAAGGGGCGCAAATAATAAGCTCGTGAGTATTCCAAAAACTAAACTAAACTGCCAAAATGGCCAAGAGCGCCCCGCTCGCCAGAGCCGAACCAACAAAAAGGGAAGGAACATCAAAGGCAACAACTTACTAGCCACCGAAAACGAAAAGCCTACCGCCGCCAGTAGCCAACGCGACTGAACGAAAGCCCAAAGTGCCAATAGTAAAAAGAAAATCATTGCCCCCTCGAAATGTAAATTCCCCATGATCTCCACCAGAATAAGTGGGTTAAGCCAGTAAAGTAATAATCGTTCCAAGGGCAGATTCCATTCCTTGAGCAAACGCCAAAAAATAGCCAAAGTACCCATCTCAGCCGCTAGTAAAAACAGCTTCATACAAACCGCAGCGCCCCACCAACTATGAGGCGAGAGGCTAGTGGCAGTGGTAAAGACCAGTTGTGCTATCGGTGGATAAATACTATGATACGCCGGCGAATTTAAATGGGAGAACAACTCCCGACTCAAGCCTTCTACGCCTTGGCCAGTTTCCATGTAATAGGCTGGCAACTGCGCAAAGGGAGAAATACCACTGCGCAGAAGCTGACCATCCCAAATGAAACGGTACACATCATCACTCAACAAAGGGAAAGCGAAAACAAGCAGCAAACGCAGCAACAAACCGAAGAAAATAAGAGGCAATAACAAACGCCGCTTTCGTTCTTTATCACTCTTCATCCTTACCTGAATAAGGAGAAAATAACCAGCGAAAGCAGCCGAGAAATTCCAGAGTACTTGCCAAAAATTACTTCGATCAACCAAGAAGCCTAAAAACAAAACACCCAGCGACAGCAAAAAGGTGCCCAAGGCTAAGCTCCAGGTGTAAGGTATGCTAAAAGGCTTGCTCATGTGGCAAATATAAAACAGAGAATTGAAACACCGCATACTTTTTGTAGCTCCACCGTTGGGGGGCATCCGAAGGCTTCGTTTTATGCCAACCAAAAAACTGCTCGTGTTGTTTGCATCCAGAGACCCGAAGGTCTTTGATTCAATAACTTTATAATTTAATTTTAATGCCCGACGTAAAAACGCCCTTCAAAACCGTCATCATCGGTTCGGGGCCTGCTGGTTATACAGCAGCTATCTATGCCGCTCGTGCCGGCCTTAATCCTGTCCTCTATACTGGTTTGCAGCCCGGCGGACAGCTAACAATAACAACAGACGTAGAAAACTTCCCTGGCTACCCCGATGGAATTATGGGGCCACAGATGATGGAAGACCTAAAACGACAAGCGGAGCGCTTTGGCACGGAAGTCAAATATGAATTAATTGACAAAGTGGATTTTAGCGGCCCTGTTCATAAATTGATTACCGAATCCGGTGATGAAGTACTGACTCATACTGTGATCATTTCCACAGGAGCTAGCGCACGATGGCTAGGTATCGAGAGTGAAGAGCGGTTGATGAACAAAGGGGTGAGTGCTTGTGCAGTTTGCGATGGCTTCTTTTACAGAGGAAAAGAAGTAGCCATTGTGGGCGCAGGTGATAGCGCAGCCGAAGAAGCCTTGTATCTGAGCAATCTATGCCCTACCGTGCACATGATTGTGCGCCGTGATGAGATGCGAGCCAGTAAAATCATGCAAGAAAGAGTACTAAAACAGCCGAATATCAAAATCTACTGGAACACTGAAACAGAAGAGATTTTAGGAAAGGAAGCAGTAACTGGCGTTCGTCTCAAAAACAATCAGACGGGAGAAACACAGGATATAGCCATTGCTGGCTTCTTCGTAGCAATTGGTCACGTGCCTAATACACAACTGTTTAAAGATTGGTTAGAGATGGAAGAAAGTGGCTATCTATTGCACAAACCTAATAATACCCACACCAATATTGCAGGTGTTTTCGTAGCAGGCGATGCCTCCGATCACGTCTATCGCCAAGCCGTTACAGCCGCTGGCACAGGGTGTATGGCCGCACTCGATGCAGAACGTTATCTAGGTGCCCAAGGTGTTATATAAGGCTTATTTTTGGTTAAGCCATTGTAATTAAACCAACAAGAAAGCTAAAAAGAAGGTCGTAGGCTGTGTAGTCTGCGGCCTTCTTTGCATCTTTGCAGCTGCAATTCAGAACTAAAAAAAGAAAATTTATGGCTAAGCCTACCTTCCGCGCTGGCGTTCTATATGGTGAAGAAGTAACCGAGCTCTTCAACTACGCTAATGCCCAAAACTTCGCTATTCCTGCGGTAAATGTCACGAGTTCCAGTACGGTTAACGCTGTTTTAGAAACTGCGCGCGACTTACAATCTCCCGTTATCATACAGTTTAGCCACGGCGGCTCTGCTTTTTTTGCAGGTAAAGGGCTCTCCAACGAAGGCCAGAAAGCTTCTATCCTAGGTGGTATCAGCGGTGCCATGCACGTGCATACAATGGCCGAAGCCTATGGCGTGCCCGTGGTGCTTCACACGGATCATTGCGCCAAGAACATTCTGCCTTGGATCGATGGCCTCCTCGCAGCAGGCGAGGCGTTCTATGCCAAGAGAGGCTTCCCGCTCTATAGCTCTCACATGCTCGACCTGAGCGAAGAGCCCCTAGAAGAAAACCTAGCCATCTGCGCTTCCTATTTCCAGCGCATGGCCAAAATCGGAATGACCATCGAAATCGAACTAGGTGTCACCGGCGGTGAAGAAGATGGCGTGGATAATAGCGACGTTGATAGCAGCCGACTCTACACCCAGCCCGAAGAAGTATTCGCCGCTTACCAACAGTTGAATGCCATCGATCATAAATTTACCATCGCCGCTGCTTTCGGTAACGTACACGGCGTTTACAAACCAGGCAATGTAAGTCTTCGCCCTATCATCCTGAAGAATAGCCAAGACTTCCTCAAAGAAAAACTCCAAATCGAAGCCGAAAACCCCATCAATTTTGTCTTCCATGGTGGCTCTGGCTCTAGCCAAGCAGAAATCAGAGAGGCTATCCAATATGGCGCCATCAAAATGAATATTGATACCGACCTACAATGGGCTTACTGGGATGGTGTGCGCGCCTACGAAGCTGCCAACCGCGCCTACCTACAAGGGCAAATCGGCAACCCTGATGGTGAAGACGCTCCCAATAAAAAATATTACGATCCCCGCAATTGGATTCGCAAAGGTGAGCAGGCATTTATCGCCCGCTTAAAACAAGCCTTCGAAGACCTTAACTGCGTGGGTGTACTCTAAGACTAGGCTAAGGGAAATGATTGCACCAAAGGTGGGATCAAGGGTGATCAGAGCGGCTGCTCCGATCACCCTTTTTTTGTCTGTTCCTGGCGAATCAACGATAAAACAAGGGGGGGGCACAACCAATTGAGTACTTCCTGTCGTTTATTAACTGTAAACAGCTCTCACCCCTAGTGAACATACCTAACACGGCATCTTTTGCTTCCATTGCAAGCAAAAGCTAAGAGCTTGAAGGCTGTATTAAATTTATCCGAATCATTTCCTTTCAACTATATTCTAATGAGATTTCTTCTTCTATTGGTTGTAGGCTCAGGTTGGCTCCTCAACTGTTCAAACGATCGCGCCAATACCCTCCCCTCGCCACCCGCAGCCACCGTCGAAAGCCCTAGCATCCTAGCCCTCGACACCGCCATGCAGGAACCCAAAGAGGTACTAGTGGCCACTAACAAAGCCGTGCCTAAAGCGGCCACCAAAACGGCCACTACGAACCCAAAAAACGAGAAGAAAACCCCTACTATCGCTATTTCTACACCAAAAGTGAGCAGCTCCGTACCACTTAGCACTGCCATTAGTAATGGCATCAATGTAGTAGTGACCCAAGATGCAAGTGCCACAGCAAAGCCCCTGACCAATAAAAAAACAAGCATCGCTACCGAAACACCCATAGCACCCAGCTCGAAGGCCGCTAACACGGTAGAGCACACCGCCTTCGATGCGCTATTACAACAGTATGTGGATGCAAAAGGAAGGGTTAACTATACAGCACTCAAAAAAGCAGAAAGTCAATTGGATGCCTACTTAACTACCTTGGCCGCCGCCGCCCCTACCAGCACTTGGGCCCGCAACGAAGCCCTAGCCTATTGGATAAATGCCTACAATGCCGCTACGCTTAAACTGATTTTAAAAAATTGGCCCCTCAAAAGCATTACCGATTTACACGGCGGAAAGCCTTGGGACGTACAGTGGATCCTCTTAGGTGGAAAAACCTATAGCCTTAACCAAATCGAACACGATATTATTCGACCTACTTTCCAAGACGCCCGTATCCATTTTGCCGTCAATTGCGCGGCAAAGTCCTGCCCGCCTTTGCATAATCGCGCATTCACCGCCGCCAAGGTGAATGTAACGCTTCAGCAACTGAGCCGAAGCTTCATCAACAATAGCCAATACAATGAAATAGCTGGCGGCGAAGCACAGCTCTCGAAGCTATTTGAGTGGTATGCCTCCGATTTTGGTAAGCTGCGTGCCTACCTCAATCAATACCTCGCCACGCCCCTCCAAGAAGACGCCAGCATTAGTTATAAAGAATACGATTGGGCTTTGAATGGGTTTTGACTTGCGCTAAAAGAAAACCCTTGCCCCTGCCTATCGGCCAAAAAGACAGGGTTGAGAAAGTCGAAAAATTATTTCCTACAGAGCCCTATGCTAGCTCGCTACACAGATTGCGATCTTGCCGCCGCTCGCGCTTGATAAGGCACTTCAAAGCACATAAGTTCTTGCGCGGCATAGGTTTTAGGGAAAACTTGCCGGGCTTCCGCCTCTAGCAGTTGAACATTATCATAGCGAGCACTAAAATGCCCGATGACTAGTGTTTTCACTCTAGCGGCTGCGGCTATTCGTCCGGCTTCTAAAGCCGTGGTGTGCATTGTCTTAATAGCTTTCTCCAAATCGGCATGCAAGAAAGTAGCCTCGTGGTACAAAAGATCAACACCCTCGATATGCGGCACGATGGCAGGCTCATAGCGCGTATCCGAACAAAAAGCGAAAGCACGAGAAGACAAGGCTGGCTCTACCAATTTAGCGTTGGGCACTAACTTGCCCGTAGCGGTGACAAAATCAGCGCCCGCCTTAATGGCAGGGATAAGCGGATGCGGTATTTCGTATTGAGTGATGGCCTCCTTGCGCATACTCGGCAAGCGATTTTTTTCGCGCACCACATAGCCATTGGTGGGAATACGGTGAACCAAGGGAAAAGCTAATACGCTCAAGCCTAATGACGCCCACACTTCTTCTAAGCCCGTAGGACTATGCACTTGAAAGCGAAGATCAAAAGGGGGGGGATATTGATCTAACTCCAGCATAGGAGCTACTCTTTGGCGCAAGCCCGGCGGCGAAATCACCAACAAGGGCTTTGTCCGCCCGTGCAAAGCCCAAGAAGTAAGCAGGGCAGGCAAACCAAAATAATGGTCGCCATGTAGATGAGAAATTAGAATGAGGCTCACCTCATTGAAACCCACACCAGCCTTCTGTAATTGTATCTGCGTTCCTTCTCCGCAATCAATCAGCAAGGTTTCTTGACCGAAGCGAAGGAGCTGCCCACTACAAAAACGCTGCGCCGTGGGAACAGCGGCGCTCGTTCCTAGTATAGTGAGCGAAGATTGCATCAAGCTTCGTCTTCTGCCTCGCCTTCTTCGATTTCGGCTGCTAAATCGCGTTGTAAGTCTTCCATAAAGACATACTCGATCGATTCCGCCACGGTTGGTAAAATTGTGAGCACCGACTCCACTTTCGATATTTCTACCAATCGCTTAACAGCTGGGTGATCTACGCCGGTTACCACAAAGGTGCCTAGCTGCGTCCATAAACGGCGAGCAGTTAAAATAGCACTTAAACCGGAGCTATCCACGTAGCGAACAGCGCTTAGGTCTAAGATCAGGTTACCAATTCCTTCATTGGCAAGAATTACAAACTCCGACTTCAGGTTAGGCGCCACTAGCGAGTTCAAGTTTTCTTCCTCTGGCTTGAAAATGGTGTAGCGTTCCTGCTTATCAAGTATTATTTTCATAACTGCTTTATCCTAGTAAAATGGTTAGAAGTAAGGCCGTTTTTCGCCAAGCTTAACTCCTTCTTAAGGCGCAAAGGTAATGGTTTTTTTATTTCTATCTCTGCAAAAACCTAGTAGGCCTTATCTTTGTTAGTAGGAATGTGTGGGTTCTTGCTTTCAGGCACTTCCTACCTCACAAGAGTTGGTGCAATGGCACTAGCATCGTTCGAAAGTAATCCGATACCTTCTTGCTATACTTTAAATCGAAATGGTTCCGCTTCGCGACCACCGGCGGTGACGAGCCAAGCCCGACCGCGCAACAGCCACGAAATGAACTAACAGCAGCCGTAAATACTTCGTTTGCTAACGATAGTTACCCCAGATCAAATTGATTTAAATATAGTAGGCATACATGCAGGGGCAAGGGCTAATTTGTAGCGCAAAACAAGCCATAAAGCAGTGGACTGACAATAATTCAGGTTTTTTTGTCAGCTATTTTTTCTTGGCATACTTCTTCCAATTGTAAGAAGGTGCTTATATTTCGGCCTCAAGCAAGCAATCCGATTGTTTGCATCTTCAAATAAAAAGTGGGCTGCGAGGGCAGTACTGCTTCTACCAAGTCATTCTATATGGAACCAAGTCAGCGTCAATTCGACCAAAATTTCAAACAAGCCATCAGCCGCTCTAAGCAGGAAGCTGTTCGGATGGGCAGTGGCTTTGTGGGGCCAGAGCACCTTTTATTAGGGGTCTTAAGTATGGATAATTTGCTGGCTACTAAGGTGTTGAAAAATCTATCTGTAGATATTAATGCCCTCAAGCAAGCCCTCTATGATATTATCCCTAACAAAGTTGCCAATGCCGCCTCTGTTCATTCTATCAGCAATTTGCCCTTAAATGTGCAGGCCGATAGGGTGTTAAAACTCACTTTTTTAGAAGCGAAAAAACTCAAAACCAACCAACTTCGCCCTGAACACCTTATTCTAGCTATCCTGCGAACTTCAGAGTTGCCAGCTAGTGGTGTTTTGCAGAATCACGAAGTGGAATATGAAATTTACAAAGCAGAACTAGACTACGTGCAAGACGAAAA